>CBFIDI010000050.1:0-9342 GCA_965661355.1 Rickettsiales bacterium
TATTTTTTGTTATTATTTCTTAAAATTGTAATATATGGTAACATCTTTAAAGTTGACATTTTTGACAATTTTAATATAATTTTAACAATTAAAAACTCATAATTCAACTTAATTACAATGTCTAACACAAAACTTGTCTATTCATTTGGTGACGGAAAGTCAGAAGGAAATGCCTCTATGCGTAATTTATTAGGTGGCAAAGGCTCTAATTTAGCAGAAATGTCTAATATGGGTTTACCAGTTCCTTTAGGTTTTACAATAACAACCGAAGTATGTTGCGATTATTATAAAAATGATAGAAAATTTCCGCAAGATCTAAAGATTCAGGTTGAAAAAGCATTGTCGCAAATAGAAGAAAAGCTTGGCCTAAAATTTGGAGATCAAGAAAATCCATTATTATTTTCGGTAAGATCTGGTGCACGCGCATCTATGCCTGGAATGATGGATACGGTTTTAAATCTTGGGCTAAATGACGATTCTGTTCATGGTTTAGCAAAAAAAAGTAACAATAAGCGCTTTGCTTACGACTCTTATCGCAGATTTATCCAGATGTATTCTGATGTAGTTATGGGTGTTGACCATTACAATTTTGAAGTAATTTTAGAAGAAAAAAAGCAAGAATTAGGCTTGAACTTAGACACCGAATTGTCAGCAGAAGATCTTTCAGAGATTGTAAATCTATTTAAAGCAAAAGTGAAAGAAGAGACTGGGCAAGATTTTCCGCAAGATGCACATAAACAGCTTTGGGGCGCTGTTGAGGCGGTATTTTCTTCGTGGATGAATGATAGGGCTATTACATATCGTCAATTAAATGACATTCCTGCTAAATGGGGAACAGCGGTCAATGTGCAATCAATGGTTTTTGGCAATATGGGAGACAGCTCTGCAACTGGCGTGGCTTTTACAAGAAATCCTTCAACTGGCGATAAAGAGCTTTACGGCGAGTTTTTGGTTAACGCTCAGGGTGAAGATGTTGTCGCGGGAATTAGAACTCCGCAATCAATTACAATTTCAGGAAAAAGCCAATTAGATTCTGACTTGCCTTCAATGGAAGAAATTATGCCAGATATATTCAGGCAACTTGAAGAGATTTATTTAAAACTTGAATCTCATTATAAAGATATGCAAGATATTGAATTTACAGTGCAAGATAACAAGCTTTGGATGCTACAAACCAGAAATGGCAAAAGAACAGCAGCAGCAGCATTAAAAATTGCTGTTGATATGGTTGAAGAAGGTCTGATATCTAAAGAAGAAGCGATTAAAAAAATTAACCCTGAAAGTCTAGATCAACTTTTACACCCTACATTAGACCCTAATGCAAAGATTGAAATTTTAACAAAAGGCCTTCCAGCCTCGCCGGGAGCCGCCTCCGGAATTGCTGTTTTTTCAAGTTCTGAAGCTGAGGAATTGGCTGAAAAGGGTGAAAAGGTAATTTTGGTAAGAACCGAAACAAGTCCAGAAGATATTAAAGGAATGCATGCTGCGCAAGGTATTTTAACCTCTAGGGGGGGTATGACCTCGCACGCAGCAGTAGTCGCTAGAGGAATGGGTAAGCCTTGTGTTAGCGGAGCTTGCGAAGTTAATGTTAACGCCAGTTCTAGAATATTTCAATGCGCTTCAAAAACAATAAAAGAGGGTGATATAATAACAATTAATGGCGCTACTGGAGATGTTATATTTGGCAATGTACCTACATTAAAGCCTGTAATGTCCGATTATTTCAAGAAATTAATGAATTGGGCAGATGAAATTAGAACGCTAAAAGTTAGAACTAATGCAGAAACTTCTTCTGATTGCCAAACTGCCAGAGATTTTGGCGCCGAAGGAATTGGACTTTGTAGAACTGAACATATGTTCTTTAATGAAGATAGAATTATTTCGGTTAGGCAAATGATTTTGGCGGAAAATGCCGAAGAAAGAAAAGATTCACTGGCAAAAATTCTGCCTATGCAAAAAGAAGATTTTATCGGTATTTTTAAAATTATGTCTGGCCTACCTGTAACAATAAGGCTTTTAGACCCTCCTCTTCATGAGTTTTTGCCGCATAAAGAAGAAGAAATAAAAGACCTTGCTGATAAAACCAACATTGAAATAGAATTTATCAGAAGAAGAATGGCGCAATTAAAGGAAGAAAACCCAATGCTTGGCCATCGCGGCTGTAGGTTGGGTATTTCTTACCCTGAAATTTATGAAATGCAGGCTAGGGCAATATTTGAAGCGGCTTGCGAAGTTAAAAAAGAAACTGGCGAGACTGTTTTGTTGGAAATTATGGTTCCGTTAGTCTCAAGTAAAAAAGAGCTTGAAATTATGAAGGAATTAATAATTAAAATTGAAAAACAAGTTTGTCAAGAGAGTAAAACTGAACTTAACTATATGGTTGGAACCATGATAGAACTGCCTAGAGCAGCTCTTCTTGCTGATAAAATAGCTGAAGATGCCGAGTTCTTTAGCTTTGGAACAAATGATTTAACGCAAACTACTTTTGGTTTAAGTCGTGATGATTCTGGCAATTTCTTGCCACATTATCAAAAATTAGGTATAATGGAAAAAGACCCATTTGCCGAACTTGATAGGGAGGGCGTTGGTCAATTAATAAAAATTGCTAGTCAAAAAGGCAAGGAAACTAGAGCTGATATAAAATTAGGAATATGTGGTGAACATGGCGGAAACCCAAATTCAATTTATTTTTGCCATGAAATTGGTTTAGATTACGTTTCTTGCTCGCCCTTTAGGGTTCCAATTGCAAGGCTTGCAGCAGCTAGGATTGCATGCAAATAAAATTTACGAAATATAACGCCAATTTCAGCAATAGATTTCCTAGATTTATTTTAGGGCTAATTATTTCATTTTTATTATTTTTGTTATTTCAAACTTATGCAGGATTTATTGGAATTCAACATCATTTAGGTTCATTCTTTGCTTTTATTTGTCTTTTGCTCGCTATTTTTTTCAGATTTACCTTGCCAATTACAATTGGATCCTTCTTTGGAGCTATGAATGTTTGGGGTTGGAACCCAATTTTTGCCTTATTATTTGCAGCTCCTAGTTTTATGTTAATAATTCCTGGTTTTTTAACAACTTTGTTTTTTAGGTTAAGGAATGAAAAAATAGTTGGTGTAAATTTTAGCAAAAAATATGATGAAAATGATGGTAGTAAAGATAAGCGATATTAAAGAAAATAATATTAATATGTTTATTTGAATTAGGTTAACAAAATAAAGAATCAAAGAATTTTACGTCTCTTTCATGGAAAATCAATAAAAACTATCGCGTTTACATAAATATTTCAAAATATCTGAACTTAAAGTCTTAGTTCTAAGGCAAGTAATACCAAGTCTATCTTTAAATATTAATTAAGGGGTAAAAATAATTTTATTAATAAATTTGTTATCAAAACAAGGTATAGCAACGCTATGTTGCGTTTTTGGTGATGGATTTAGCAATTAATTATGACGGATAAATTAGTGTTTAAAGATAGGATTTGGCATAATATAGGCAAATTCAATAGAATATCTTAAATTATTGGATTATTGTTTTGAGATTTTTCAAGCAAAAATTTTATATCTTTGTAAATATAAAAAAAATAAATAAATTAGCGATCTTTAATATGATGTATATTAAATAAGATATAATATTAATTCCAATAAGATCTTGGAGGTTTTTAAACGCCCTCCAAGATCTTTTAATTACTTATTGACAAGCTAAACATTCTTCATATTTATCTTCTTGTGCTTCGAGATTATTATTCTTTTCAAACATTTGCTCGTTTTTTAACTTATCCGAGACTTTATCAGCACGCGCAACCGAGGTTGAGCGACAATAATAAAGGCTTTTAACACCTTTTTGCCAAGCTCTGAAGTGAATGTCGTGCAATATCTTTTTCGAAACATTTCCCGGAATAAAAATATTTAAACTTTGCGCCTGACAAATATATTCTTGTCTTTCTGCCGCTAGGTCAACAATCCATCTCTGGTCAATTTCTTGCGCGGTTTTAAATACTAGCTTTTCATGTTCATCTAAAAAATCAAGATGCTGAACAGATCCTTCGTTGATGGTAATTGAAGACCAAACTTGATCAGTGTTTTTGCCCTTTTCTTCAAGAAGTTTTAGCAAATTCTTGTTTCTTACATTAAAAGATCCGGTTAAAGTTTTTTGCGTATAGCTATTAGCGGCAAACGGCTCAATTCCTGGTGAGGAGTTATTGGCAATAATCGAAATTGAAGCGGTTGGGGCAATTGCTAATTTGTTAGAAAATCTTTCCATAACACCAACTTCGGCCGCATCAGGGCAAGCCCCGCGTTCTTGAGCTAAAGATTCTGATGCTATATCGACTTGTTGCTTGATATATTGAAATATTTTTTTATTCCAAACTTTTGCCATTGCTGATTCAATTGCAACATTTTTAGTTTGCAAAAATGAGTGAAAGCCCATAACACCAAGGCCGACACTTCTTTCTCTGGTGGCTGAATAAATTGCTTTTTTCATACTTTGTGGGGCTTTTTCGATAAAATCTTCAAGTACATTATCTAAAAAACGCATAACATCTTGTATCATTTCTGGCTTGTCTTTCCACTCATCATATTTTTCTAGGTTAAGCGAAGATAAACAACAAACCGCAGTTCTTTCATTTCCTAAATGATCCATGCCAGTTGGAAGAGTTATTTCACTGCATAAATTTGAGGTTTTTACTTTTAGCCCCAATTTTTTATGATGTTTTGGTATTGCTTTATTGACATGGTCGTCAAACAAGATATATGGTTCTCCGGTTTCTACTCTTGCGGTTAGAAGCTTGATCCAAATTGCTCTGGCATTAGCTTTTTCAAGTGGTAAATTTGTATAGGGGCTTTTTAGGTCATATTCTTCATTTTTTTCAACCGCTTTCATGAATTCATCTGTCAAGACAACGCCATGATGTAAGTTTAAAGATTTTCTGTTGGGGTCGCCACCAGTTGGCCTTCTTAGGTCTAAAAACTCTTCGATTTCTGGGTGGTCAACCGGAAGATAAACAGCCGCACTTCCCCTTCTAAGGCTTCCTTGTGATATTGCTAATGTTTGCGAATCCATAACTTTGATAAAAGGTATAATCCCAGAAGTTTTACCATTACCTTTTACGGTTTCGCCAATTGACCTTAAGTTACCCCAAAAACTTCCAATTCCGCCACCATTTGAAGCAAGCCATACATTTTCGTTCCATAACTCCATAATACCATTTAAAGAGTCGTTAGCCTCGTTTAAAAAACATGAAATTGGTAAGCCGCGCTTGGTTCCGCCATTACTTAAAATTGGCGTAGCTGGCATAAACCAAAGATTTGAAATATAATCATAAATTCTTTGAGCGTGCTGTTTATTGTCTGAGTAATAAGCTGAAACCCTTGCAAAGAGATCTTGAAAAGTTTCGTCTGGCATTAAATAGCGGTCTTTTAAAACTGCTTTTCCAAAGGCGCTAAGGTTAGCATCTTTTTTTGGGTCGGTTTTTACAGCGAAATCTAAAGATTTATCGATTTTTTTAGAAGTTTTTTTGACCGTTTTTTTTGGTGAAGAAGTTTTTTTTATTGCTTTAGTCATATCAGAAAGAGTAAATTATTTAAAATGAAATAAAACCTTGAAAATTATAAATTATTAAGGTCGGGAAATTCTTATTTTTATATCATAATTCAATATATAGTATTAAATTTTAGAATTATATACTATATGTTGTTTTTAATTTTGTAAATACTATTTTATAATTTTTTAAAACCAAATGTCTAGTTAGAAATTAATTTTTTTTACTTAAAATCTACAAATACTTTATTTATAACACTTGAAGCAATATTGTAAATGGTCGTCAACCATTCCGCAGGCTTGCATGTGAGCATAACATGTTACGGGCCCTAAAAACTTGAAGCCTCGACTTTTTAATTCTTTGTAAAATTTTTTTGAAATCTTAGTTTCACTCGGAATTTCTTCTAATTTTTTAAAATTATTCTTTATTTGTTTAAAATTTACGAAAGACCATTGAAAATTAGAAAAACTACCAAATTCTTCTTGAATTTTTATAAACTTCTGAGCGTTATTGACCGCGGCTTCAATTTTGGGTAAATATCTAATTATACCTTTATTATTCATTAATTCA
This sequence comes from Rickettsiales bacterium, assembly GCA_965661355.1. Taxonomy (GTDB): domain Bacteria; phylum Pseudomonadota; class Alphaproteobacteria; order Rickettsiales; family UBA1997; genus CAMCFD01. The sequence continues at coordinate 6,116 of CBFIDI010000050.1, forward strand.
TTTATTTTAGCTTTATTGTATCGTGCTATTTTTGAAATATTAAAATTATCAAAAGCTTTGCGGTAATTTTCTCGTTTTCTTAAAATTGTAAGCCACGAAAGGCCAGCCTGACAACTTTCAAGCGTTAAAATTTCGAATAATTTTCTGTCATCATAAATTTTTACCGCCCATTCTTCGTCGTGATATTTTTGATATAGCGGATCATTTTGATAATTTGCCCATGAACATCTTGTAATTTTTGTCATAAATTCCTTAATTCTTCTATTGACAAGTTAAGAGCTTTGCAAATTCCTTTTGCTTTTGTTAAGGTTTCTTCAAATTCATTTTCAGGCAAAGAATCGTATGTTATGGCGCCGCCAACCTGAAATTCAAATTTATTATTTTGGCAAATTATAGTTCTTATTACAACGCTAAAATTAGCATTTTTTTGATCTTTAAAATAACCAATTGCACCGCTGTAAATGCCGCGATTTATTTTTTCTAGCTCTTGCGCAATTTCAATTGCTTTAATTTTGGGCGCACCCGTCATTGATCCAGCCGGAAAGCAGTTTTTAAAAGCGTCAATTGTTGTTTTTTCTTCTTCTAAGATGCCAAAAATTTCACTTGAAAGATGATGTAATGTTGAGTAGCTATTTACCTTGAAAAGATTTTCTGTCTTTACTGACGAAGCTTTACAAGATTTCGAAATATCATTTCTGACCAAGTCGACAATCATTAAATTTTCTGCTTTTTCTTTAATACTGTTAAGTAAATATTCTTTATTCTTAAGATCTTGAATTTCATTTTTATCTCTGGGAGAGGTTCCTTTAATTGGCCTTGAAATAACTCTTTGATCACTAACATCTAAAAATAATTCAGGACTTGAAGAAATTATATATTTTTCATTTATTTTTAAAAATGCAGAAAAATTTGCTGGACTTTCTTTGTTTAATTTAAGAAAAATATTAAAATAATCTTCGCAGTTTTCAGCATTTATGTCGCCATAAAATTTTCTGGTTAAATTGGTTTGGTAAATATCGCCAGACTTTATTTTTTCTTTAATAAAATTAATTGAATTTAAATAATGATTTTTAGAATAATTAGAACTTAAATTATTTATTTTTACCTTAAAATCTGTATTATTTATTGTTTTATATTTTAAAATATTTTCAAGCTTTTCTCGGTTTTTATAATAAGCTATTAAAACCTGTTTTGAGTGATCAAATTCAAGAATTATTGAAAAATTTATTAGATGAATTAATTTATTTCTAATTATAGTTTCGGGTTCTTTCTTAAATATTTCAAGTTGATCTTTATATTCATATGAAATATATCCAAAAAAAGAATTATCGTAATTTTTGCAAGCGCTGTCTAGTTTTTTTTCTAAATTATCTAAGTTAAAATCGGTAAATTCTGAAATTTGCTCTAATGCTATTATAGATTTTGAATTTTCTATTTCTTGACTTAATCCAGAATATAAAAAAATCCAATTATCTTTGTAATTTTGCGATATAATTTCTGATAATTCTAGGGGGTTTTGCCATTTTAATTGCTTTTTATTCATCCTTTTTTAGTTTATTTAAGTCTTTAATTAATAAATTTTGAATTTCTGTGCCAATTTTGCTTTTTAGTTTAATTGTTTTATCTTTTAGCTTCAGCTCGTCAATTGGCAAGGCTAGTAAATTGCTGTTGCTGATGAAAATTTCATCTATATTATTTAAAAAAGATATTTTTGGATTAATAAAATTTATTTTTCTGTTTGAGATTTTAATTATTTTATCACGAACAGTACCCAAAACCATTCCACTATTAGATTTTGGTGTGTATATTTTGTTATTTTTAACAAAAAAAACATTTGCCGAAGAGCATTCTGCAATTTCATTTTTATGATTTAGCATTAAAGAATCTAAAAATCCATTTTTTTTGGCTTGAATTTTAGTTAAAATATAATCAATTGAATTATTAAGTTTAAGACCCTGTAGTTGTTTTGGTCTTTGCATAAGCTTTATTTTGCTTATATTTATTTTTATTTTTTTGTCATCAGAAGGTTTTCTAGCTTTAAGGGTTTGTGCGATAAATAAATTTTGTATATTATTTTTAGCTAAATATCCCATAGATCCTTCACCTCTAGATAATGAAAACCTTAAAAAACCTTCTTTTATTTTATTTTTCTCAATTAATTCTAGCAAATTTTCATGAAGATTTTGCGTGCTGAAGTTAAGTTCTAGTTTTTTTATGCCTTTTTCAAAGCGTTTTTTATGATTAATGAAATCGTAAATTTTAGAATTAAAAATTTTGCAAGTTTCGAATATTCCATCGCCAAATCTTACAGCTCTGTGATTAACTGAAATTTTAGCTTCATCAGAAGGATAAAAATTTTTGTTGATTAATGCATAGTCTTTCATTTACTATAAGTTAAGTGATTATTAAAATATAATAAATTATAGAGCAACCTAACGCAATTTTAAAGTCAAAATGCGCTTTTTTATAAAATTTTTTATTACATCGTTAAGCCTAGGACTTATTGTGTTGCTTCTTGGTTATGTTTATTATTCTTACGATTTACCCGATATTACTGAATATGAAGAAAGTTCCGAGAAGAAAATTATACAAATTAACTTTTCCAATGGCAAAGCTATTACAACTTACGGAAATTCTTATCGAGGCGAGGTCAAGTTTTATCAACTTCCGGCTAATTTAATAAATGCGGTTACATCAATTGAGGACCAAAAGTTTTTTACTCATCATGGATTTGATATTTCGGCTATTGTAAGAGCTTTTTATATTAACCAAAAAGCCGGAAAAATTAAACAGGGCGCAAGCACAATAACTCAACAATTAGCTAAAATGTTATTTTTAAGCCCCAAAAGAACCATGAAGCGCAAAATTCAAGAGCTTATTTTGGCTTTTAAGCTTGAGAATCGATATAGCAAAGAGCAACTTTTGGCAATGTACTTAAATAACGCTTATTTTGGCGCTGGAAATTATGGAATTGTTGCGGCTGCAAAATATTATTTTGGCAAAGATGTCTCTCGGCTAAATCTCAAAGAATCGGCTTTGTTGGCTGGTTTACTTAAGGCGCCATCAAAATTATCTCCTGCGAATGATAAAAATCTTGCTGAAGAAAGAATGCAAACAGTGCTTCAAACCATGGTAAAATCTGGATTTGTGGCTACGAAGAGATTTAAAGAGTTAGACAGTCCGGTGGTTTACAAAACAAACCGTTTACAAAGATTATATTTCACTGA
>CBFIDI010000051.1:0-9329 GCA_965661355.1 Rickettsiales bacterium
TTTTTGCGATTTGCGATGTAAATTTTGTTAAAATTATATTTATTTTTTAAATATTAGGTGCAATTTTTTAAAAACAAAAATTAATTTGGATTTTTAAATTAAAATCCCTTAATCTAGTAAGCGTTATAATAACATATTTTTAATCTTTATACAAGTATTTTTTGAATGTTTGCTAAGCCTTTTAACTTTATTTTAGTTTATGTTGTCACTGTTTTTAACATGACAATTTTAGTTTCGCCTTTGGTGGCAATTTTGATTCCTTTTATTGATCGCAGAAGATTGACCTTAAATATTTCGGGCTCTATGCTGTCGCAATTAGAAATGGCATTTTTTTGGGTTATATTTTTGGTTAGTTTTTTCATGTTATGTTATTTATTTTTAGATATGGTTTTTGGTTTTTCGGTAAGGTCTAGCTTGAAAAACTGCAAAAGGTTCGAAAAAATGAAAGATTATGATTTCTTGAGCAATATTTTTGATGAAGTAAAAGATAAATTCGCGCAAAAAGATGTTAAATTATATATTAAAAATTCTGATGAGGTTAACGCTTTTGCCGTTGCTAGTTTTGGCAGAAGATCGGTGGTTTTGACATCGGGTATAATTAATCGTTATCTTGAAGAAAGCGACAGCCCCAGAGAGTTTTTGTTTGCAATAAGAAGTATTTTGGGCCACGAAATGTCGCATTTAATAAATAAAGATTTTTTGCCAACTTATTTAATTATTGCTAATCAAAAAGCTACAAATTTTATGTCTTGGTTTTTAAATTTATTTTTTGGATATGCGGTCAGATTTTCTTCAATTATGCCGCTTGGAGGTCGTTTTATGGGCGAATTGATGATAGGAGTTTACGGAGTTTTAAATTTTGTTCTTTCGTCGTTTAATCGTTATATAGTTTATAATGTTTATGAATTTTTACGAAAATTCTCTTCCAGAAGTATAGAATTTCGTTGCGATAAGCAGTCTGCGCTTGCTTTTGGAGGGCCTAATATGGCTTTTGCCTTATCTTTTTTGGGAGAATCTGGTTATTTTACATTATTTTCGACCCATCCAGGTACCAGAAAGAGAATTGAAAAGGTTAAATATATTGATCTTGAAGATAAAATTATTAGACCAAGCTTTATCGATTCTTTTTCTAATTGGTTAACAATGATGATAATATTTGTAATTTGCATGGCTTTTGCAAAATTAGCTTCGGTTGATTTACTTATTCGGCAATATATTTATCGTCATGAAGAGATTAATCATAAAATACATTTCTTTTTGATGTTTATTAAAGATTTTTGTTTGAAGCTATTTTAATGTCAGCAATAATCTTTAAATAATAATTTAGGACTGAATTTTATTGATAAGATTTCTAGTTTTAAATGATAAGTTTTGAAGTTAAATTGGTTATAAAATTATTTAGGCAAAATTAATTAAATAAAAATATGCAAGAAAATTTTAAAATTTTGCCAGAATTAGCTATTGAGCAAGCAAAAAATAAAACTAAAAAATTACTAAATTTCAAAGAAAAAGGTAAGTGGCGAAGCTTTTCAAGTGAGGAATTTTTAGAAAATATAGTTTATTTTGCACAAGGTTTAAAAGAGTTTGGTTTTAAAAAGGGTGATAAATTAGCTATTTATTCTTATCAAAATCCTATTTGGTTAATAGTCGATTTTGCCGTTACTTTACTTGGCGGGGTTAGCGTGCCGGTTTTTCATAATATTTCAAAAGAAAATTTACTATATCAACTTAAGCAATGCGAAGTAAAGTTTATTTTTGCTGACAATAATGATGATTTTGATAAAAAGAACCATTTTGATAAAATTAAATGTTTAAAAAGTGAATTTCGTGATGAGGTTAAAATTATTTCTTATAATTTTGATGTTGAAAATGGCATAAATTATGAGAATTTAATAGAAATAGGTAAAAAAATATCTTTTCAACAAATAAGTGGTAAAGTAGTTTCAAGAAACTCCACTGCGCAATTGGCGAAAAATTTATTGACAATTACCAGTCCTAAAGATTTAGCAACTATAATTTATACTTCGGGCAGTACCGGTAAGCCAAAAGGAGTTATGCTTAGCCATGAAAACTTGGTTAGCCAAGTTAAAGATGCGAATAGTTTTTTTCCTCTTTGCAAAGACAAAGATAGAATATTATCGTTTTTGCCTTTGGCGCATATTTTTGAAAGAATGGTGATGATGCTTTATATTTCTTCGGGCGTTGAAATTTATTTTGTTGACGATGTCAATAATTTAGGTGAATTTTTGCAGGAAATAAAGCCAAGTTTGATGACTGTGGTGCCAAGAATGCTAGAAAAAACCTACAATAAAATTAGACAAAAATCTTTAAGCTCATCTTTTGTTAAAAAAACAATTGCAAAACTGGCGATTAGACACGCTTTAAGTAAAGATGTTGATAAAAAAACTGTGCTTGCTAGAATTTTCGATAAGTTGGTTTATAAAAAATACCGTAGCGCATTGGGATCTAATATGAGGATGATGATATGTGGCGGTGCTGCGCTTTCGGCTGATATGGAGAGATTTTATCGCAATATTGGGGTTAATCTATATTGCGGATATGGCTTAACTGAAACTTCGCCAGTTTTAGCGGTAAATTATTCTGAAAATTATAGATTTGGCACTGTGGGCAAAAAATTTGACTCGGTAGAGCTAAAAATTTCTCAAAAGGGAGAATTGTTGGCCAAGGGCGCGAATGTTATGATGGGATATTTTAAAGATGAAGAGGGTACAAAAGAAATTTTTGTTGATGATTGGCTTAAAACTGGAGATTTGGCAAAAATAGAAGATGGATTTGTGACGATAACTGGGCGTAAAAAAGAGCTTTTTAAAACCGCCAATGGTAAATATGTTAGGCCAATTCCGATAGAGCAAAAATTAGTGCAAAAAATAGGGTTTTTATTAGGTGCGTTAATTATTGCTGAATCTAAAAGTTTTGTTTCGGCTTTGCTATTTGTCGATTTTGATAATTTACAAAGTTTTAAAGATAAATTTTCTTTTGTAGGCATAGATGAAGAATTTTTAGAATGTGATAAGCTTAATAATTTTGTGCAAAGAAAAATAGATCAAATAAATAAAGAATTAGATCGCGCTGAGCAAATATTTAAATTTGCAATAATTAAAGATAAAATTTCGATTGAAAATGGCGAGATTACACCTTCTATGAAGTTAAAAAGAGGTTATTTGGAAGAAAAATATCAAAATAAAATTGATAATTTTTACAAGCAAATTTAATCAAGGTAATCTTCAAGAATAAATTATTTCAATTGCTATTTGTTAAAGCTGCATAAAAATATAAAGTTTTTATATAGCTTTAACAAATAGCAAATTAATATTACATAAATTTTTAAACAATATTTCAATTGTTAAATTTGTCTGAGTTGAATTTTTTATTAAGAAAATGGGGGTGGGTTTTAATTGAGCTTGAAGACTTTAAAGAATATATTTTTTAAAGAGAAAAGCTAATTTTTGGCCGTGGTTATTTTTTTATTTTTCTGATTTTCTCTTGTTAAATTGTATTTTCTTTTGCATGGTTAGTAATATTATTGAGCCATATAAAAACGAAGCTATTGAGGCTATTAAAACTGCTACTTTTACTTTGTCTAAAGTTAGGTCGTCCGAAAAAGCCAAATTACCAATGAATAAACTCATGGTGAAGCCAATTCCGGTTAAAATTGAAACTCCGTATAACTCAGTTAAAGAGCTGTTTTTTGGAAGGCTGCATAATTTTAGTTTTATTGCCAAATAGCCAAACGAAAAAACTCCAATTTGTTTTCCGATGAACAAGCCAAAGAAAATTCCTAATACTAATGTGCTGGTTAGAGCTTCTTGCGAAAAATGAGAAATTTCGACGCCAGCATTAGCAAAAGCAAAAATAGGAAGAACTATAAAGCTGACGAATGGCGATAACTTTTTGGCAAAATCTTCTAGCAGATTCTTATTTTTAGTTTTAAATGGAATAAACATTGCGAAGACAACACCGGCGATTGACGGATGAATTCCTGATTTAAAAACGAAAATCCATAAAACTACGCCTAAAATTAAATAAGGAGTTAGCTTTTCTGAGTTCTTGGCATTAAGTAAAAATAAACCAAACATTACAACTAGGGAATAAATAAGGTTTATTGCGTGAAGATTTTTAGTATAGAAAAAAGCGATAAGGCAAATTGCAATTAAATCATCGACCACAGCAAGGCTTATTAGAAATATTTTAGTTGAATTTGAGATTTTGTTGCCAAAGGCTTTAACCACGGCATAAGCAAAAGCAATATCGGTTGCGGTTGGTATGGCAAAGCCGCGTAGATTTTCTTGATTTGTGATATTGATGTAAGAAAATATTAGCGCCGGAACTATAACGCCACCAATCGCCGCAATAAGGGGCATCATTAACTTGTCTTTACTTGAAAGTTCGCCCACTAAAATTTCACTTTTGAGCTCGAGACCAATAAGCAAAAAGAAAATAGCCATTAAAAAATCGTCAATAAATAATTTTAATGTGAAATGGCCGTCGAAATTATGGTTAAAAAAGTTAAAATTGATCGGGCTTTTATCTTTAAAAAAAGAATTATAGGCGTCAACATAGTCCGAGTTTGCGACGATAAGAGCCGCTATGGTTGCGAAAAGTAAAAGAGATTCTGAAGAGGTTGTGAAATAAAATAAATTTTTTACAGCTTTTTTTATCATTTTTGGTGATTTTTAATTTAAATAGTTTTTTAACCTTATTATTAAAAATTCAGGGTAAAAAATTATGGTTATTTTGCTAAATTTTAGCTTTTTAAGATTTGCAGTAAATTATAAAATAACTGTTATTTTATGTCTAGGGTTAAGTTAAATATAGTTAACCAGACAAAATAAAGCGACCGATAGCATATATTGTCTTTAAATATTAATTTAGCTGTCGCAAAAAAACTAAATATATCTTTTGGGTTGTGGCCATGCTTGTGGTAATAAACTTATTAATCAAGTTATTTATCAGTTAAAATTTAATAAAAAACGATCGTTGAAATTTGCAACATAATTAGGTAGGTTTATTCATTTTCTTTACAATAGCTTATCTTGATGAAATTTTTTAAACCAATAATTTGGTTCATTATAAAGTTAAAAGGACGCAATGTTATTTTAAAGATGGAAAATGGCGCAATATATTGAATAATTAGATTAAATTTTGAAATTTTCGCCTAAATAAAACTTTTTTACATCTTTGTTTTCGACAATTTCTTGGCGCGAACCCGAAGTTAAAATGTTGCCATCGTAAACTATGTAGCCGCGATCGACAATTGATAATGTTTCGCGCACATTGTGGTCGGTGATTAATATCCCGATATTGCGATCTTTAAGATGTAAAACCATTTGCCTGATATCATTAACGGCGATTGGATCGACGCCAGCAAAGGGTTCGTCAAGTAATATGAAGTCGGGGTCGCTGGCCAAGGCTCTGGCAATTTCAACGCGCCTTCTTTCGCCACCAGAAAGCGACAATGCGTGAGATTTACGAATATGTTGAATAGAAAATTCATCTAATAGCTGATCAAGCCTTTTTTTGCGTTCTTTTTCGCTATATTCGGCAATTTGTAAAATTGAATAAATATTTTCTTCAACATTTAGGCCGCGAAAAATAGATGCTTCTTGTGGCAAATATCCTATGCCCAGCCTTGCTCTTTGGTACATTGGCATTTTGCTAATTTCAAGGGAATCGATAAAAATATTACCTGCGCTGGCTTTTACAAGGCCGACAATCATATAAAAAGAAGTTGTTTTTCCAGCGCCATTTGGCCCCAAAAGACCAACGACTTCGCCTTGACTTATTTCGAGACTTATATCTTTAACTGCTATTTTTTTGCCATAGCTTTTATGGAGATTTTTTGCGATTAATTTTTTATTCATTTATCTTTTTTTGAAGGTTTTTGAGCGTTTTTATCTAAAATTATTTTAACCCTTTTATTTTTTTTGTCACTTTCATTGTTGTTATTTTTTAATTTTTCAGAAACAAAATTACCTTTTCTGGTATTTAAGTCGTAAATGAATTTATCTCCCGTTCCTATTGAGTTTCCGTTGTTAACCACAACATTATCTTGCATTACAAAAATGGCTTTATTGGGGTTGTAATATCCTGAATCTGATGTTGCGACAAAGTCTGCGCTAAAAACTTTTACTTCGCCATTTGCTACTATTTTATCGATTGCGCTATTTTTTTCATTTTTGTCAACGGGCTTTTTGTCGTCAAGATAATAAATTGTCATTTTTTTAGAAGTCATCATGTCGGGGCCATTTTTGACAACTACATTGTCGATAAATTCTACTATTTGTGTTTTTTTCTTGATGTCAATTATATTTGATGTTATTCTTGTTTGGTCTGACTTTAATTGGTTTTTAGCGCCATAAGATGAATTATGATTAAAAAATGTTAAAACGAACAGCGATATTAAAATAACTTTAGAATTCATGGGTAATTTTATCTTATATTTTTTTGCCTTTTCTATTTTGGCAAAATCTTCCTACTCACAAGATTTTAAGCATTTTAACAGTAATGTCAAAAATTATGATAAAAAAATTGAAATTATTGATAAAAATAACTATAAAAAGGCTGAATTTATGGTTTTAATTGCTAATGAAGAAAAAAAAAGAAGATACGGCCTGATGAATTTAAAAACGCTGCCACAAAGAAATGGCATGTTGTTTTTATTTGAAAAGCCTGATATAATACATATGTGGATGAAAAATACTTACATTTCACTGGATATGATATTTATAAAAAATAACGAGATTGTTCATATTTATAAAAATGCTAGGCCGCTAAGCCTTGATATTATTTCATCGAAGATTGAAGTTGATAAGATAATTGAAATTAACTCGGGCTTGGTCGAGAAATATAATATAAAAGTGGAAGATAAAATAATATATTAAATTCTAAAATTAACCATTGTTTAACTTATGAAAAGTTTTGACTACGAAAGCGAAAAAAAGATAATAGAAGACTACATTGCCAATTCTGTTAGACCTAAACAAGGATTAATAAGGTCAGTTGAAGAAATTATTGACAATGTTAGAAATGATCAAGACAAAGCTTTGATAAATTACAGCAATAAATTTGACGATGCAAATTTTGAACTTGCGCGCGACTTTATTGTTAGTGAAGAGGAAATTAAAAAAGCCAAAGACGAAATTAAGCCCGAGCTTTTGCAAGCTTTGAAAAATGCGTTTGATCGCATTTATTCTTACCACAAGAGGCAAATGCCGCAAGATTTTGAATATGTTGATGAAATTGGCGTCAGGCTTGGAAATTTATGGCGCTCAATCGAAAAAGTTGGCGTTTATGCGCCGGGCGGAACGGCATCTTACCCTAGTTCGGTTCTTATGTGCGCTGTTCCGGCTTTGGTTGCTGGGGTTGAAGAAATTTACCTTTGCGCACCAACTTCGGGCGGAAAAATAAGTGACGCAGTTTTAGCGGCAGCTGATATTTGTGGAATTAAAAAAATATACAAAATCGGTGGGGCTCAGGCAATTGCGGCACTTACTTTTGGAACTGAATCGATTGTTAAGGTTGATAAAATTGTTGGACCTGGAAATTCTTATGTTGCAACGGCAAAGAAAATATTATTTGGCGAAGTTGGAATAGATATGATTGCTGGCCCAACAGATTTAACCGTTATTTGTGACGATAGTGCTAATGCAAAATATGTTGCAAGTGATATTGTCTCTCAGCTTGAACATGGCGTTGACTCGCGAGCTTTTGTTGTTACGAATGACAAAAAGTCAATTGATAAAATTTTAGTTGCAATTTCTGAAATGACGCAAAAATTGTCGCGTAAAGAAATAATAGAAAAATCGTTGCAAAATAGCGCAATAATTTACACAAATGATCTAGAGCAGGCATTTGAAGTTGTCAATAAAATTGCGCCAGAACATCTTGAGATCGCCTGTCATAAAGCGAAAGATTTGGTGCATTTAGTAAAAAATGCGGGCGCAATATTTTTAGGAAATTATAGCGCCGAAGCAATTGGTGATTATATAGCTGGGCCAAGTCACACTTTGCCAACAAGTTCGACTTCTAGATTTTCTAGTGGGCTGTCGGTATATGATTTTGTTAAAAGAATATCGTTAATTAGTTGCAATAAAGAAGGCTTTGATCATTTGGCGCAAGATGCTATTACTATCGCCCAAAGCGAAGGTCTGGACGGGCATGCGGTTAGTGTAAAAGTGCGCCAAGAATAATGTAGATAAATTTTGCTATTTGTTAATTAAAAATATTTTAGTTTGTGAGAATTAGAAATCTTGTTAAAAGTTTGTTATTTTTAAGTCTAGTTTTTGGTTTTTCTTGCAGTAAAAAAAAGCCAGAACCAAGCGCCGCACGCGATTATATTAAAGCCTATGAATTGTTGCAAGATGGAGGATATTACGAGGCGGCGCAAGATTTTGAAAAAATTGAAGATAATTACCCATTTTCATATTTGGCACCAAAGGCCCAAATTATGGCTAGCTATGCTTATTATCTAAATGAAGATTATCCTGAAGTTGACAGGCTTGTAGCAGATTTTGTGCGCATTAATCCTAATCATGAAAATATTGATTACATGATTTATTTGCAGGCAATGGGATATTATAACAAAATACCTAAAATTGACAGGGCGCAAGACCCAACAAGAGAAGCCTCGAAGCTTTTCAGAGAGTTAAAGGCTAGGTTTTCTGATAGTAAATATGCTAAAGATGCTAGTAAAAAATTAGTTATGGTTGACGAGCATTTAGCTGGTGCAAAAATGTCGGTAGGGCGCCATCAGATGATGCATTCGAATTATGTTGGTGCAATTAAAAATTTTCAAGAAGTAATTTATCGTTACGCCAGAACCAATCAAGCCCCAGAGGCATATTACAGATTATTCGAAATTTATTACAAATTAGGAATAGACGCCGAAGCTGAAAAGGCTTTATTTAAACTAGTTTTACAATATTACGACAGCGAATGGACGCAAAAAGCGCAAAAATTAAAAAATGAAGAAAAGTAATTTTGAGTTAAACGCTTATGAATTACTGATTTTTACTGATACATTTTATTGCAAAAATCGTCCTTTTAAAAGAATTTTACTGTCTTTAATGTTTTTTCTTATCTTTTAAAAAATAATCAATTATTAAATTTTATGAATCAAGAATATGTTTGGCTTCCTTACACCCAAATGCAAAATCATTTGCCGCAACTTGAAGTTAAGTCGGCCAAGGGTTGTGAAATTTTCTTAAAAGATGGTCGCGTTTTAATTGACGGAATTTCTTCTTGGTGGAGTGTTGCGCACGGATATTGCCATCCTAAAATTGTAAAAGCGGTACAGAAACAAGCCGAAA
>CBFIDI010000052.1:0-9112 GCA_965661355.1 Rickettsiales bacterium
GTCAAATGGCGAGACTTCCTGATTTAATAGAATTTGCTAAAAAACATGAGTTAAAGCTTGCAACAATTGCTGATTTAATTGAATATAGAAGGCAAAATGAAAGGCTTGTATCAAGGGTTTTTGAGCAGCAAATTAGCACTGACGAGGCCGGTATCTTTAATCTTATTTCTTATAAAAGTGAAGTTGATAATGTTGAACATATTGCCTTGGTTAAGGGTGAAATTGATTCTAAAGATCCGGTGCTGGTTAGAATGCATCATTTAAATATTTTTTCTGATTGCCTTGGTTTTGATGAATTTAGTCGTGGTCAAGCTTTGAAAAAAGCAATGAAAAGAATTGATGAAAATAAAAGTGGGGTTTTGGTGTTAATTAGGCAGTTAAATGAAAAAGTAGAAGATTTATTAAATCGTCAAACAAATAAAGATAATATTTTGCGAAATTATGGAACTGGCGCTCAAATTTTATTAGATCTTGGCGTTAAGGAAATGAAATTATTGACAAATTCAAAAAAATCAGTGGTTGGTCTTGATGGTTACGGACTTAAAATATCTGAATTTGTTGATATATAATTATTGCTCTCCTTAAAATAATGCGTTGCCAATTTGTTATTAACATTGTTAATTAATCATAAAAAATGATAAAAATCAGAGGGATTATTTTCTGTTTAATAATATTTCTTACAGGATCTGGCCAATCATTTTCTCAGCCAATTATCGGCAATTCTATTGATAGCGATAATAAGAATCTAAAACCAGATAGCAATTTAAATGGAATCTATGCACTAGGAATTCTTGCTATTCCTGAATATCAGGGGTCAAGAAATAATCAAATTGTTCCACTTTTATTTGCTAGGGTTAATTATAAAAAATATTATCTTCAATCTCAAGGTTTAGGATTTAGAGTAAATATTTCTAATTACAATAAATTAGAATATGGCCCTACTTTTAATTATCGAATTGCTCGCGAAGACAATGCTAAAAATGATCAAATTGCAAAATTAAGGCCTGTAGATAATGTATTTGAAGGTGGTTTTTTCGTCAGGTCTGTGTTTCGTACAATTTTTGATGAAAAAGATAGTTTAGCGTTTGATTTTAATTTAAGGCGCGATATTAACTCGGTTTATAACGGCTTTACAGCAAATTTTGGCTTCAATTATAATTATGTTTTCTCAAGAAGTTTAAGAGCCGGCTTTGGTCTAGACACTAATTACGCCGACGGCAATTTTAATGACACCTATTTTTCTATTGATAATAATAATTCCAAAAGAAGTGGCCTTCAAGAATTTGATGCTAAATCTGGAATTAATAGCTACGGAGCTTCGTTTAATATTAGCTATGCACTAAATAGAAAATGGGGAATAACCTCAATTGTTAGGGCTAGTCGCTTGGTTAATGATGCTAAAAATAGTCCAATTGTTAAATTGGGAAGTAAAAATGTTTTTCTATATGGAGTTGGTTTTTCTAGAAGATTTTAAATTAAGTCTAGTAATTTAGATATCATTACATCGCCTAAATCTTCGGCATTTTTAATGGTTATTGAATTTTTATAAAACTCCGTTACATCATGCCCAATTCCTATTCCTACAAGTTCAATCTTAGATTCTTTTTCAATCTTTGTTATAACATGATGCAAATGATTAATTAGAATTTCTTCCTCATTTAACGAATTTGTCGAATCGTCAATTGGCGTTCCGTCAGAAATTATCATTAATATTTTTCTATTTTCTTCGCGCTGCAAAAGCCTAGATCTAGCCCAAAGCAAGGCCTCGCCATCAATATTTTCTTTTAAAATTCCCTCTTTTAACATTAATCCTAAATTGGCTTTTGCTTTCTTGAAATTTTGATTTGCCGATTTATAAACTATGTGGCGTAAATCATTTATTCTTCCGGGGTTTTTAGGGCTGTCTGATCTTTGCCATAAAAGCCGAGATTTACCACCTTTCCAATCGGCAGTGGTAAAGCCTAATATTTCGGTTTTAATGTTAAAATCTTCTAAAGATTTTGCTAAAACTTCACAAGCCATAGCCGACATAGTAATTGGCAGACCGCGCATAGAACCAGAATTGTCAAGTAAAATTGTTACCACCGTATTTTGATAATCATGCTGATTCTTTTTAATAAAAAAATTCTTTTCATGAGAACTTGCAATAATTTGCGCAAGTTTTTTACGATTTAAAATTCCTTGGGTTTCGCTATTTTCTTCGCTAATGTGATGTTTGGCCAATAATTTCTTTTTTAGTTTTATATTTAATTTGCGTGAAATTTTTTGTAATTTCTCTATTTTGCTATCTAAATTCATGCGCAAACTTTCAAGTTCATATTTGTCAATTACCTTTTCTGGTAAAATAATTTCATCATATTTGCTGGTAAAAATTGTATATTTTTTGTGAAATTCTATTTTTTCTGATAAAAGTTGCTCTCTATCTTTACTTGCTGCTGTTTGTGTATTTTTTTGGTCTTGATTTTTATCTTGACCTAAACTTTTATTTTTTGTTGCATTCTGCGGCTCTGGTTGTTTTTTCTTACATTTTTGCTCTTCATCTTTTAAGTCGCCACCTTGTTTTTGCTGTTTACTTTGTGGTAATTCTGAATTTTTCCTAGGCAGATCTTTTTTGATATCGTTTTTTTTATCATTTTCTTGATTTTTCTTTTCCTCATCTTCTTGGTTTTTCAGAAATTCTAAAAATTCATGAATTTTTTCTAGAAATATCTTTTGGTTGTTATATTCTTTGGCTATTTGCGATATTTTATTGATGATTTTAAGATCAAAATCTTCTTTTATTTTTAGAATGGTAAGCTCTAGATCTTGCGGCAAATTTTTTTCCTCTTTAAAAAGCTCGCCAAGTAAAATAAGATGAAATTTTCTTAGCTGGCCTTTTTCAAAAATAGTTTGTATATCTCGACCAATCTTGTCTAAAATATTTTGTACTAAACCAAGATAATGATCTTGCATTTTGTAAATTACCCTTATTTTTTCAAAATCATCTATTAAACTTTGCTCTTCGGGGGCAAAATTTTCCTTAAATCTTTCTTTAAAATGCAAATCTTTATCATGAAACTTATTATAGCAAATTGCCAAATCAGAAATTGATCTTAAGTCATCTTTGTCGTCAGAATTTGGTATTGTAATATTTTTTTCGAAGAATAATGATTGATTTTGGCTAAAAAAATCAGTTTCCAAATCTTTTACTTCAAGATCTAAGTCATCTTGTTTGCTAATTGCTTGGGCGGTTGCCAAAATTTTTTCTTGTAAATCTTTTTTATTTTCTATCATAAGTAAAATATATCAATATCAAAATATAAATAAGTCTCTATGGTGATTTATGCTATTTTTATAAATCAAACATCAATCTTTAATTTTGCAATTCTTTTAGGTAATTTGCCAATTTTCTAATTTGCAATTTTGTATGTTTTGCGCTAAAAGTAATTCTTAACCTTGGGGTTAAAACTGTTGGGGGGCGTATTGCCGAGATGAAAAAACCTTTTTCTATCATTTTTTCTTTTATCTGCAACGCATTTGCACTTGAATTAGTTTTTATTATTATAATTGCTGACTCTGGCTGGGGCAAGTTCATTAAATTACAAAAATATTGAGCATTAGATAGTGATTTTTGACCTAAATTACTGGTTGATATAATTTGCAAAGATTTTAACGATGCCGCTAAAACCGAAGGCGGTAATGCTGTTGTGTAAATATTTGAACGCGCGTAATTACTTAAATATTCAATTATTTCTTTATTGGCGCAAACATATCCGCCAAAAGATCCTGCGGCTTTTGAAAAGGTTCCCATTTTAATAATATCTCTGTTCATATTATTTTGATCGATATATAAATCATGAGCATAATCAATTAAAAGCTGGCAATTAAATTTTTGTGATAAATTATTAAGATCCCTAATTCTTGCGGCATCGCCATCCATTGAAAATATTTTTTCGCTTACAATTATGCAATTATTATAATTACCGCGATATTGTTCTAGTAATTTTTGCGCATGATAAATGTTATTATGAGAGAATCTAATAAATTTAGCTCCTGACAATTTACAGCCATCAACCAAGGAGGAATGAATTAATTTATCAGCTATAATTAGATCATTTTTTGTTGAAATCGCCGGAATCAAGCCAATTGCAGTCTGATAACCAGAAGAAAATACCAAGGCCTTTTCACATTTGTTAATTTGAGCAGTTTTCTCTTCAAGCTTCTGATATAAACTATTATTGCCACATATATATCTTGAAGATCGTGCCGAGCTGCCATATTTTTTTATAGCTTTAATTGCTGCTGATTTTACTTTTTTATTATCGGCCAGTCCTAAATAGTCGTTTGACGAGAAGCAAATTAACTTTTTATTGTTATATTTTATTTTGATTGAATTAATAAAATTGCAATTCATTAATTCGCGATATAAATCCTTATCTTTTAATTCTTGAATTTGTTCTAAGAATTTTTTGATCATCTATAATGGTTGTTAATTTCTTAAAAACTGATTTTTCTAGCTTACATCAAACAAAACTGCCTATCTTCTAGGGTTTTCAAATTTAAAAACCCTTAGCGCATTAATTTACAGATTGAAGAGCATATAGAGTTAGTTTTAATTATAAGACCAAGACCCAGTCAAAAATTACATTAATTGAGTCTATGTAATAGACCTAACGACTTTAAATATCTAGGTTAACAACCTTAAGGGCGTTATTTTGAATGAAATCGCGCCTTGGCTCAACAACATTTCCCATTAAAGTCGAGAAAACTTCGTCAGCTTCATCATATTGCTCTACTTTTACTTGCAAAAGGGTTCTATTGTCTGGATCTAAGGTGGTCTCCCATAATTGTTCGGCGTTCATCTCACCAAGACCTTTAAAACGCTGTACAGTCATACCTTTTTGGCCGAGCTCCATGATTAATTTCATTAATTCTAATGGATCTTGGGCTATATATTCATCTTCATTTTTTACCAGTTTAACATTTTGCGAAAAGTCACTAGCCACTTTTTCTTGTAAACTTGCTAAAGCTTCAGCTTCAGGCAGTTCGAAATATTCCTTTTTGACTTCGACAATATTCGTTACGCCTCTTGAAGTCCTAATGAAGTTGATATTATTTGTTTCGTCAATTTTTATTTCCCAAGAAATTTGTTCTTCACGAGAATCGTTCATTAAAGATTCAAGTTTTATTATTAATTCATTAGCACAATCTTGGCTTTCCATCCATCTTTTATCAAAGGCTCCAGCTAAAGCAAGTGGTTGAGCGATATTTTGCGGCATTACCCTTGAAATATTGGTAATTAAATGGTCGAATTTGCTGATTTTCTGGATAAAATCTTCAAGATCTTTGCCTATTCTGTCACCAGCCTTTGATTTTAAAACATAATTATTAACTATATGATCGGTAATATAAGTTTGTAAAGCCTGTTCATTTTTCAAATAAACTTCGCTTTGACCCTTCTTCACTTTGTAAAGTGGTGGCTGGGCAATATATAAAAAGCCATGTTCAATTAGCTTTGGCATATGCCTAAAGAAAAAAGTCAAAAGCAAAGTTCTAATATGCGAGCCGTCGACATCGGCATCGGCCATGATAACAATTTTTTGGTAACGAACCTTATCTGGATCAAATTCTTTGCCAATTCCGGTTCCAAGCGCAGTAATAATTGTTCCGACTTCGGCCGAAGATAACATTTTATCGAAACGCGCGCGTTCAACATTAAGAATTTTACCACGAATTGGTAAAATTGCCTGAAATTTTCTGTCGCGTCCAGACTTAGCAGAGCCACCCGCCGAGTTACCTTCCACAATATATAATTCACTTTTTGACGGGTCTTTTTCTTGACAATCAGCCAGCTTCCCAGGTAGGTTTGAAACTTCTAAAGCTGACTTTCTTCTGGTTAGTTCTCGTGCTTTTCTGGCGGCATCACGGGCTTGCGCAGCTTCAACGGCTTTGCCAATAACAATTTTTGCATCAGTTGGGTGTTCTTCAAACCATTGTGCCAATCTATCGTTAACACCAGACTCAACCACGGCTCTAACTTCGCCAGAAACGAGTTTGTCTTTTGTTTGAGATGAAAATTTTGGATCAGGAACTTTAACCGATAAAACGCAAGTTAGGCCTTCACGAACATCTTCACCACTTAAGGTGACCTTATCTTTTCTGAAAAGTTTATTAGCGGCTGCGTAATTGTTAATTACACGAGTTAAAGCAGCTCTAAAGCCAGCAAGATGAGTTCCGCCGTCGCGTTGGCGAATATTATTGGTGAAACATAAAACATTTTCGTGATAGCTATCGTTCCATTGCATTGCAACTTCTGCTGAAATTCCACTTTTTTCATCTTCGGTAATAACGCTTATTGTTTTATGCAGCGAATTTTTACTTTTGTCAATATATTCAACATAAGCTTCAACACCGCCTTCATAAAATAAAATGCTTTCTTTTGGGTCTTCGCCGCGCAAATCTTTCATAATAATTTTTACGCCAGAATTCAAAAATGATAATTCACGAAGTCTTTGTTCAAGCGTAGAAAAGCTAAAATCAATGAAGCTAAAAGTTTCAGTAGAAGGGAAGAAGGTAATTTTTGTTCCTTTGGTTTTTCCGGCCTCGCCAATAACTTCAAGTGGCTTAACCGATTCGCCATTTTCAAATCGAATATGGTTATGTTGACCGTCGCGCCAAATATCAACTGTCATCCAATCAGAAAGGGCGTTTACAACAGAAACACCGACACCATGAAGTCCGCCAGAAACTTTATAAGAATTTTGGTCAAACTTACCACCAGCGTGAAGTTGAGTCATAATAACTTCAGCAGCCGAAATTCCTTCTTCTTCATGGATGTCGGTCGGTATTCCGCGGCCATTATCTTTAACCGAAACCGAACCATCTTCGTTAATTGAAACCAAAACTTCGTCACAATGTCCGGCCAAAGCCTCGTCAATTGCGTTATCAACAACTTCGTAAACCATATGGTGAAGGCCGCTCCCATCATCAGTGTCGCCAATATACATTCCGGGGCGCTTTCTGACGGCCTCTAAGCCCTTCAAAACTTTAATCGATCCGGCCGAATAATCAGCGCTATTTTCTTCTTTTATTGCTTTTGTCATAATTTATGGATAATGTTAGAACTTATATCAATTTATCGCAAATTTAATAAGATAAGTTTGTTAAATAATGCTTTAATTATAGTGGTTGAGAATATTAGACGCAAGAAAAAAACTTGACTTTGTTGGGGTTCTTTAATGTCAATTACCATTTTTAAAGACACATAAAAGCTTTATTTTTTTTAGCAAAAAATCATCATAGAAATCTAGGCTTATATCTTGAGTTTGATTTCGATTTTTTTAATAATTTCTTGCTTAAAATATTTTGTCTTTAACTAGCTTTAAAGATATAAAAATAATATAATAACATTTTTACTCTATAATTAGCCTTTAATAAAGTTAAAATTTAATCAATAAAATTATTGTAAAAACTTCTATATTATATCAGGCGATATTGCTCATTTTTTCGCCCCTTTTCACCACTTAATAATAATTATAAAGTTCAAATGAACATAATGCCAGTTAACAAGTTAAAATGAACTTTTAGATTTCATTTTTTTAACCTAAAACTTTAGTGAAAAATCCATTTTTACTTTATAATTGCTACAACCTAATAGTTATACCAAATCACATCTTCAAGCGCCAATTTATCCGTCCGTAATTTAATCACTAAATCCATCACCAAAAACTCAACATAGCGTTGGCTACGGATAAGTTTTTGCTAATAAATTTATTAATCAAATTAGTTAGCCCTTAATTAGTATTTAAAGATGGGACTTGGTATAACAGCTTTATTGCTTAAGAATTTTTGTTTTTAGGGTTTTAAAACAAAAAAAGCGACCCATAAATAATTATGAATCGCTTTTTTTACTAATGATTTTTACTTTTAGTTTTAATATCCGCCAGCTCTTTTTCTTTTTCTTTTAGCTACACTTTCTTCTGCTTTACGCTTTTTCTTAAGTGATGGCTTTTCATAAGCTTTTCTAAGGCGAGCTTCTTTAACAAGACCCTCTTTTTGGGTCTTTTTCCTAAAGGTTTTAATTCCTAATTCTAAGTTTTTTCCTGTAATTGCAACTTCCATTTTCTAAATGTCTCCTTTATGCTGATTTTATGTGATAAATGGCCCTAACTTAATTACTTTAGGTGCTAATTATCATTTAGTAAAACGCGATTATAGCATCTAACTTTAATTAATGCAAGAAATAAATTGCACCAAAAGTTAAATTATTTAGTGCAATTTATTGATAAATTTGGTTTTCAGATAATATTTTTCAAAAACTTAACTATTATCATTTTTTGGATCAACCCAAGAAATATTTCCGTCTTTCCTATTGTAAACTACATTAATTCGGTTATTTTCTTTGTTGACAAAGGCTAAAGCCGGAAGATTAGCTAAATCCATTTTCATTATCGCTTCATTAACACTAAGTCTTTCAATATCGGTGCTTTTTTCATTTATTACATTAATATTGCTTTCATCTTGCGCCTCTTGTTCTTGCATATCAGCAAAAGCGTCGAGATTATATGGCGGAATTACATATTTTCTAGCGCTAAATGTATCGTAATTTACTGGCTCAACTTCTTTAATACCAAGGCCTTGACGACGATAATTTTTGATTTTTCTTTTGTAGCGACGAAGCTGTTTGGCTGATTTTTCTAAAGCTTCGTTAAAGGCGCCATAAGTTTCACCAGCAACGCCATCGCTTTTAACTACAATTCCGCCTTTAATTCCTTCGTTAATTGTTATTGTTGATCTTATCATATGAGGCCCGTCTTTTAGAAAATGAACCTCGCCATCAACCGCATTTTCAAAATATTTTTGCGTTTCTTTCTTTAAATGTTCTTCAACATATTCGGCTAAATTTTCTCTGACATTAATATCAGAACCTGTAATTCTTACTTGCATTTGTGACCTCTATGGTTTGTTGTTATTTTTTACCTATAAAAAATTTAAGTAATAATATAGGTGGTAATAAATTTTGGTAAAATTTTACTTTACTGCTGAAGTGCTTGCTTCGTGAGAACATATTGTAAAATTCCTCCATTTTTGTAATATTCGACCTCGTTTTGGGTGTCTAGTCTGCATTTTAAAT
>CBFIDI010000053.1:0-9097 GCA_965661355.1 Rickettsiales bacterium
AAAATAACTAATACCAAATCCCATCTTCAAGCGCCAATTTATCCGTCCGTAATTTAATTACTAAATCCATCACCAAAAACTCAACATAGTGTTGTTATGGATAAGTTTTTGCTAATAAATTTATTAATCAAATTATTTAGACCTTAATTAATATTTAAAGATGGGGCTTTGTATTATGCTAAAATCTATTGTGAAAAGCAATTTTAATCTTTAATTTTGATCTAATTTGATTAAAAATTACTGTAAAGATAAGGGTTTGTTTATTTCGTCATTTTAACTTTGAAATTGACCATTTGGGGTTTAAAAAATTTCATCGACAAATCATTGTTACAAACTTTTGACAACGCCGATTTAATTTTATCTTCTCATCAAACATTATCAAGTTAGAAGAGATGCAAGATTAAGAATTAAATGCAAGTATTTAGCTAGTCTTTACCTTGCGCCATATCTTTAATGGCGTTAAGTGCAATTAAATATCCGTTAACGCCGAACCCAGAAATAACACCGTCACAAACTTCGGAAATAAAAGAATTGTGACGAAATTTCTCGCGCTTAAAAATATTAGATATGTGAAGTTCAATCTTTGAACCTTGATAAATTTCAAGGGCGTCCCTAATCGCAACCGAAGTATGGGTATAGCCCGCGGCATTTATTATTATTCCGTCAAATTCGTCTATTGCTTCATGAATTTTTTCAACTAATACGCTCTCGCTGTTGGTTTGATAAAAATCTAATAACAAATTCAAATTCTCAGCTTCGCGCAAACAGTTATTTTCTATGAATTTAAGGCTTGAATCGCCATAAATTTCTTTATTTCTTTTATGTAATAGATTTATGTTTGGGCCGTTTAATATTAATATTTTAGACATTGTGATTTTCTTTAATTCTTATTTTTAAATACAGCAAAATTGTTACAGGCATAGTCAAAATATAAACACTTCCAATCACCGCTAAGGTAAACCAAGGTCTCATCATAAAACCAATAACAATAACCCCTAATAAAATTAGCGTAGCATAAACAAATTCATTTCGAACCGGAATTTTCTTTATTGAAATTGTTGGAACTCTACTAGCCATCAAAATTGCAATTATGTATGAATAAATCATTATAAAATCGGGTCTGGTATAAAAATTCGAACCAAATTCAAAAGTCAAAACTAACGGAAAAACCGCTAAAGACGCGCCACAAGGAGCTGGAATTCCTTTAAAAAAATATTTTTCAAGAACCGTATTTGAACCATCAGATGCAAGATCAGTGTTAAATCTGGCTAATCTAATGGCGCCACAAATTGCAAACAGCAAAACCAGCGCCCAATCAAATATTTTTATATCAGAATATGAATTTAACCAATTGTAAAGTAAAAACCCAGGTGCTACACCAAAATTTATAAAATCGGCCAAAGAATCAAGTTGCGCACCAAAGTCACTTGTTGAATTTAAGAAACGCGCTAATCTTCCGTCTACGGCGTCAAGAAACGCAGATATTATTACAAAAGCAGTGGCAATAACAAATTTTTGCTCAAAAGAATAGCGAATTACAAAAAGCCCCAAGCAAATTGCTGCTAAAGTTACCGCATTTGGCAATAATTTAACAAGCGGAAAAGAGTTTTGTTCTATATTTGCGCTTTCTGTAGATTTTTTATACATATTTGTAAAAATTTTTTGATTAATAAAATTATTCTTATAGAATAATATTTAATTTTAAATTTGAAAATATTACCATGCTTTTTTGCATAAAGTGATGAATTTTTGCTTTTTATTATTTACCTATAAAAAATATTTCTAAATTACAAATTTTATAGTAAATTTAAATTCGCAAAAGATAAGTAAAATTCCTTATTTTAGTTAAAAAAATATATATTTAAATTATGGTCAAAAATAATTTTTTATCAAGCTAAATTTAAAGATTTAGTAATAAATGTACTACAAAAACAGAAAAATCTGCGCTGTTATCTTTAATAATTATAACTAGTAAATAACTTTTAAGAAATAAAAAATGGCTAAAAAACAACCGATACAATATAAAGATTTGGCAAATTGCATCAGATTTTTATCGATGGACGCCGTACAGCGCGCAAATTCTGGTCACCCCGGAATGCCAATGGGAATGGCCGATGTTGCCACTATATTATTCGCTGAATTTTTGCGTTTTGATCCTATTTCGCCAAAATGGATGAACCGCGATCGTTTCATTTTGTCGGCTGGCCACGGATCTATGTTGCTATATTCCATTCTTCACTTGACTGGTTATAAAGATGTTGAAATTGATGATATAAAAAATTTCAGACAATTGCATTCAAAAACTGCTGGCCACCCAGAATATGGCGAACTTGAAGCCATTGAAACCACCACTGGACCACTTGGCCAAGGCCTTGCAAATGGTGTCGGAATGGCCTTATCTGAAAAAATAATGAAAGAGCGCCTAGGTCAAGATTTAATAGATCACAAAACTTATATTGTCGTCGGAGACGGTTGTTTGATGGAAGGAATTTCGCAAGAATCAATATCTTTAGCTGGTCATTTAGCTCTTAATAATTTAATTGTTTTGTGGGATGATAACTCAATTTCAATTGACGGTAACACTAATTTAGCAACCTCAGAAAATATGCAGGCAAGATTTGAGGCCTGTGGCTGGAAATTTTTATCTTGCGATGGTCATAATCATGACGATATTCGTAAAGCTTTAAGCGATGCCCAAAATTCTGATAAGCCAGTTTTAATTGGCTGCAAAACTAAAATTGGCTATGGATCAATCACAAAAGAGGGTTCTGAAAAATCTCATGGTGCCCCTTTGGGCGAAGAAGAGATTTCTAAAATTCGTAAAAAACTAAATTGGAACTATTCTGCATTTGTAATTCCTGAAGATTTAAAAGAATATTGGAAAAAAGACATTGGTAAGCGTTCAAGAAAAGAATCAAGAGCTTGGGAAGATAATTTCAACGCATTGCCACAGGCGAAAAAAGATGAAATAAAAAGGATAGAAAGAAAAGAGCTTTCGCCAGAATTTATAAAAAAATTAGAGCAATTAAAACAGAAAATATTTCTAGAAAAGCCAAAACAAGCCACTCGCAAATCTTCGCAGGAAGTTCTTGAATTTTTAACCGAAAATTTACCAGAAATAGTCGGCGGCTCAGCGGATTTAACCGGCTCGGTTTTGACTAAAACTTCTCATATTAGCGCTATTTCTAAAAATAATTATGGCGGTCGCTATGTTCATTATGGCGTGCGCGAACATGCAATGGCGGCAATTATGAATGGAATGTCTTTGCACGGCAGTATTTTACCATATAGCGGAACATTTTTAGTATTTTCTGACTATATGAAGCCGGCAATTCGTTTATCAGCCTTAATGAAGCAACGAGTAATTTATGTTTTAACTCACGATTCAATTGGCCTAGGCGAAGACGGGCCAACTCATCAACCAGTAGAACATTTGGCAATGCTTAGAGGAATTCCTAATCTTTATGTATTCAGACCAGCTGATGCCCAAGAAACTTTGGGTTGCTATGAGCAGGCTCTAAAATACAAAGATGGACCATCGGCAATGGTTCTAACTAGGCAAAATGTTGAATTTTTACGCAGCGAATACAAAAACTCGCAAAGCTTTTGCAGTCGCGGTGCTTATGTAATTTCAGAATCGGCCCTAGATATAGAGCCCGATGTTATTATTATTGCTACTGGCTCTGAAGTTAAATTGGCAATTGATACTAAAGAAAAGTTAAATCACGAAGGTTTGGCCGTTAGGGTGGTTTCTATGCCTTGCTTTGAATTATTTGACAAGCAAGATCAAGCGTACCAAAATAAAATTCTAGGTACCGGAAATATTCTTAAAGTTGCTATCGAGGCCTCAATTCTGCAAGGCTGGAACCGCTATATAGGAGACGATGGTCTTTTTGTTGGAATGGAGGGTTTTGGCGCTTCTGGTAAGGCTGAAGATCTATTTAAATATTTTAAAATGGAGCCTGAAAAAATTGCCTTGCGAGTAATGAAAGAAGTTAGGTCGCGCAGAAGAAGGGCAATAAAAAGCTATAGAGACAAAGACGATTATCTTGACGAAATCGATCGCTATAAAGAAGAGGCTTTAAAAGATATTGACGATTAATTAAAATTTTAATATATTGCAATATTTTAGTTAAACATTTTGACTAAAAAGCCTTAATTCAAAAAAAGATATAACAATAATAAAATTTTAACATGACTCAACAAATTACTGATGCGCTTAAAATCTTGGCGGTTTGTCCTGATCTTGTATCAAAGCAATATATCTACGAGCAATATGACTCTCAGGTCATGAATGATACAGTGCAAATTAAAGGAGACGCGGCAATTGTCAGAATTCACGGTAAGAAAAAAGCCTTGGCAATGTCAACCGATTGCACCCCTAGATATGTCGAAGCCGACCCCTATGAAGGCGCAAAACAAGCCGTAGCTGAAAATTATCGCAATATTTCAGCGGTTGGTGCTAAACCTTTGGCAATTACTAATTGTTTAAATTTTGGAAACCCCGAAAAGCCAGAAATCATGGGTCAAATTGTTCGTAGTATTAAGGGTATTACGCAAGCTTCAAAAGTTCTAAATTACCCGGTTGTGTCGGGCAATGTTTCTCTTTATAACGAAACTGATTCAAAATCTATTCAGCCAACACCAGCAATTGGCGGAGTTGGTTTATTAAAAAATATTGAGAATAGAGCAAGTGTTAATTTTAAATCTGAAGGTGACGAGATTTATGTAATTGGTAAAACCAATGGTCATATAAGTTGCTCTTTATATGAAAGGGAGTTTTTGGGAATAGAATCAAAAGATAATCCACCAAAAGTAGACCTTGAAGAAGAGAAAAAAAATTCAGAGTTTATTCAAGGTTTAATAGAAAGAAGCGTCGTAAAATCTTGTCACGACATATCTGATGGCGGTTTATTATTTGCAATTTTTGAAATGTGTCATCGTTCTTTGGGTTGTAAAATAAGCATGGATGAAATTAAAAAAGATAGCCAAGTAAATGATATCGATCTTTTATTTTCAGAAGATCAGGCAAGATTCATAATTGCTTGTGACCCCGGATTTTCTGATAGATTCTTAAAAAAAGCCCAAGATTCTGAAATAGATTTTTATAAATTAGGCGTGGTAAAAGAGGGTGGAATTGAAATTGACCTAGATGACGATGCACAAAATATTAATATTGAAATCAAAGGGCTTAAAAAAGCGAATAGAAAATTCTTGGCTAAAAAATTTAGCTAAATAATGTCGCTCACCTATAAATACACATCTTTTGCAATATCTTTTTTACGCAAGTTAATAGGTTGTAAATTTACTGTTGACGGAATAGAAAATATTCCAAAAAATCAACCAATATTATTTGTTGCCAATCATTTTACTAGGTCAGAAACATTTTTCATCCCTCATATAATTAATAAACATACCAGTAAAAAAGTTAGATCTTTAGCTCACTCGTCTTTATATCAAGGATTTTTAGGTAAGTTCTTAACTAGCGTAGGAACAATATCAACGGCCGATATTGATCGTGACAAAGCTATTGTAAAAGATTTAATAGAAAATAATTCTAACTGGATAATCTATCCAGAAGGTAGCATGGTAAAAAACAAAAAAATTGAAAAATCAAGACTTTATTCAAGTCATAATTCAGATGGAAAGTCAAGAATAAGGACTGGTTCGGCGGTTTTAGCTCTAAAATCTCATTTATATAGACAAGATATAATCGAGGCCCATGAAACAAATAATGAAGAGCAGATAGAATTATTCAAAAAAAAGGTAAATGTTGAATATAGCGACTTGTTACTAAAATACCAAACTCACATAGTTCCAATTTGCGTCACATATTACCCAATAAGACCAGGAGAAAATAAAATATATGATTATTTTCGCAAAAAAATCAAAAACTTATCCAGTCGCTTTGCTGAAGAGCTTCAGGTTGAGGGAAGTTTATTGCAAAATTCGCAAATTAACTTACATTTTGACAAGCCAATTAATTTGGCGCAATATATCAAGAAAGCTAGAAAGTTAATTTACAATATTCCCATTATAAAAAATGAAACCAAAACTAATTTTGTAATTAAATATTACAAACATAAGCTTACAACCGACTTTATGACTAAGGTCTATTCTAATTTAAAAGTCAATATCGATCATATTTTTAGTGCAGCAATAAGGCATTTACAAAATGGTGAAATAGAGTTAATTGAATTAAAGAGAATTATATATTTATCATTCGTAATGATGAAAAAGACTATTAAATGCAATTTTAATGAAAGTTTAGAAGAGGGTAATTTATTAAAAATTTTTAGTGATGAGCCTCATAAAGAATTTGACAGCGTTTATAATTTAGCTCTTCAATCAGGAGAAATAACAGAAATATCTGAAGGTTTAATAAAAATAAATAAAGATGAAATATTTAAAAGTCACAATTTTCATCAAATAAGATTAAAAAGTACTTTACAGGTTATTTTTAATGAATTTTCATCTTTAAAAAATGTTTCAAATATTGTAAAAAGAAATTGCAGACAAGACTCGCTAACCCTTAAAAATAAGACTCTACAATATTTAACCGATTACGATTATCAAATTTATTTACAAGATTACAATAAATATTATGATAAAAAATTCTCAAAAGATTTAGATATTGGTAAGCCGATATTTTTAAAATCAGAAAACTTACAGCAAGATAAGGCGATTGTAATTTGTCATGGCTATAAATCAAGTCCAAAAGAAGTTCAAGATTTAGCTAAATATATTAATAATTTGGGGTTTAGTTGTTATTGCGCAAGGCTTAAAGGTCATGCAACGGCGCCAATAAATATTGAAGATGTAACTTGGCAAGATTGGTACAGCTCACTACTTAGAGCCTACGCAATTGCGAAAAATTGCTCGAATAATATAACAATAATTGGCTTTTCAACTGGTGGTTTGTTGTCTTTGTTATCTGCTTCGCGCAAAAATAATAATGGCCTAAAATCCATAATTTCAATTAATTCGGCTTTAAGGTTGCAAGATGTAAGATCAAAATTTGTGCCTGCAATTAATTTGTGGAACGACATGTTAAATAAATTCAAATTAGAAAAAGCAACATTTAAATATATTGATGATATACCAGAAATAACCGAATTTAACTATTCTAGAAATTACCTTCATGGCGTTGAAGAATTAGGTAAATTAATGGAGAAATGCGAAGATTCATTGCGGAAAATAAAAGTTAAAACATTGATAATTCAAGGTCAGAAAGATCCGGTAGTAAATCCTAAAAGTGCTAAAATAATTTATGATAAAATTAGCTCTAAGGAAAAGCAAATATTTGAACCAGATTTTAAAAACCATATTATAATCAACGGTCAAAACAAAGAAATAGTTTTTAAAAGAATAGAGGACTTTCTTCTAAATAAATAAAATTATTGCTTTTAATGCATAATTCAAAATATTTATACCAAAATCTTTAAATATTAATTTATCTATCGCCAAGTTCATCGTTAAAAACTATCCATAGATTTGGTGTGATTTATCGATATTAATGATGGTAAAAAAATAAAAATAATTGCCTTGCAAAAAGATCGTTTTATGATAATCTTAAATCGTTAAGCGCAAATATTTTTTTAAAAGTGAACTTTTTGCCATAAAAAGTTTAAATAACTGCGTCTAGAAACAGAATTAAATTATTTATTTCAAGCTTCGAAATTAAGAAGGCAACTTAAAATAAATAATTAAATTAAGTTTCAAGGGTTTAGAAAAGTTATATTATAAAATTAAAAAAGAACTATTTATTAAAAGTCTGTAACTTATGCAAAATTTATGGCAAAAAATCAAAGACAAAATATCTCCTCAGCCCGATTTTGACCTTGATGATGATGAAGTAAAAAATGAAGATGAAGAAGAAATAGTGGGTGAAGAAGCGGAAGTTGACCTTGGTGGGCCAGAGATAGGTTCTGAGAAAAAGAATAAAACCCTTGTTATCGCCGCCTCGTCTCTATTAATTACTGTTGTAATTTATTTCTTATTTTTTAAAGGCGCAAACGAAACTCCTAAAAAACTAGAAACTGTATCTCCTAATTTACGCCCCGAATCAGTGGCCCGAAGTGAAGATGGAAAATCGCCTTTTGAACTCCAAGATTTATCAAAAAATCAGCAAGATGAAAGTTTTGCAATTCTAGAAAAGCCAGAAGCTCCAGACATTCCAGAATTGCCAGAAGTTAAAGATATTGCGGCTAATGTGCAAGATTTAATTATTTCATCTGACCGACCAGAAGTACAAAATGAGGTCGCCAAACAACAGCCAGAGCCAGTAGTTACGCAGGCCCAAATTCCTGCCGCTATAAAGCCAGAACCACAGAAGCTTCCTGATCAAAATAGTAAAAAAGAAAAAGAGGTTACCGCTCCGGTTCAACCTAAAATTACCGACCCAAGATATGCCCCTATAATAGTTCTTCAGGGTCAAGACGGCCCATCTTCAAGCGTCGGATATGACAATAATATTCAAGTATTAAATGCCGATGAAATTTCAAGTTTAAAAAAGACCGACGCCGGCGTTGAAGCGGAATATTTAGCGGACAGGCAAAATGTTGTTGCGCAAGGCAAGCTTATAAATGCAGTTCTTGAAACTGCTATTAATACTGAAAATCCGGGCGCGGTTAGGGCAATTATAAGTCGTGATGTTTACGCCGAAGCCGGAAGTAAAGTGTTGATACCAAGAGGTTCAAGACTTTATGGAGCCTATTCTGCTGAGATATTAAGGGGCGAGGCCAGAGTTCAAATTAATTGGACAAGGCTCATTAGACCAGATGGTGTTAGTTTGGCAATTTCGTCTTTTGCCTCCGATCAGTTTGGTCGTGCTGGTATTGCTGGTGTGGTAAATAACAAATATGGTGATGCAATTAAAAACTCTTTACTCGTAAGTCTTCTTACAGTAGCTGGAGCAGCCGCTGTTGACGGAATATTTGGCGATGATAATAACTCTACTACAACCGTAGACCCGAATAATGGAACTTCGACCATTACATCAAACGCAACAATTCAGGCGACAAATGACTTAACTAATAATGTTAATCAGCTTAGCTCAAGATTTGTAAATGAATATTTTGACTCAAGGCCGCTAATA
>CBFIDI010000054.1:0-8575 GCA_965661355.1 Rickettsiales bacterium
AAGGGGGCAAAAGCTATTGAACTCTTAAAACCTAATAATATTTTATGTTCAACTGAGTTAATTATCATATTTTTTACATTAAATTTATTTTTTTACCTTTAGAATTTATTATAGCGTAAAATTGACCTTTTATCAAGCAAAAAAAATTATCATTTTGTATTATAAAGTAAAAAATACGCGCATAAAAACTTTTTATCATTAGTAATTAAAGAGCGAAAATTGTTTTATAGATAAAAAATTATTAATAATCGCTAATTTCTAATCATTTGATTAATTTTTTAGGTAAAATATAGCTTCTAATATATAAGGGCCAAACGCCATCTTTAAATTCTAATTTAGGGTCTAGATAATTTAATTAATAAGCTTATTAACAAGAACTAAGTTATATTCAACGCTTTGTTGACTTTTTTATGATGACCTTAGTTAATATAATTTTTACGCAAATCGCAACCAAAATTATTTAACTTTGAAAAAGCTTACAAAATAATATCTTCGACAATCATCTGCATTCCACGAAAATTGTTAATATTAAGATCGCCAACTAACTTCATTGGTTTTTTGTAATTTTGATCAAGTAAAATATGACCAATTTTCGTATCCGCACTTCTAAAACAAACGCCCTGCAAAGGCTTAGAAAATCCGACATTTGTTAGACTTGAAAAAAAACAAGAAATATGATTTTGGTCTTTGCCAATTTTTTTGGCGTTCATTTTTCTTAAATTTTTAACCACAAAGCGCGGCCTAAAATTGGCACTTCCAAATGGCTCTAAACTTTTTAGTGATTTTAAAAGTTCAAGGTTAATATTTTCTAAATCAATCTCAATGTCAAAATTTTTATAGTTTTTTTCAAGATGAGCCTTAACTCTGTCAGCCATTAATTGCTCGAAAAAACCATGAAGTTCATGAATTTTTGATTCTTCAACAGAAAAGCCACCGGCCATTGCGTGACCACCGCCTTCAATTAAAATATTTTTAGATCTGGCATTTAAAATTGCACCGCCAAAGTCAATATTTTCAACACTTCTGCAACTTGCTTTTCCTTTGTTATTTGCAATTGTAATTACTGCTGTGGGCTTGTTGTATTTGTCTTTAAGGCGACTGGCTACAATTCCTATTATCCCTTGATGCCACTGGTCAGAAACAGCAAAAATAACATTGTTGTGTGCGCTAAAATTACCGAATTTTGACTGGCCTTTTTCTAAATTTTCAATTGCCTCTTCAAGGGCTTGAGCTTCAAGCTCTTTACGCTCTAGGTTAAGCTGGTTTAGCGTTTGAGCTATTTGTTGCGCCTCTTCTTCATTTTCACTCGAAAGCAAAGTCGCCCCCAAATCAGACTTGCCAACGCGCCCACCCGCATTAATGCGCGGCCCAATTACAAAACCCAAATGATGCGCCGTTGGCTCTTCGTCAAGACCAGCGACATCGCAAAGAGCTCTTATTCCTAAATTTTTGCGCTTTTTTAAAATTTTTAAGCCCTGCGCCACCAAAGCTCTGTTTAGACCAGTTAGCGGCATTACATCGCAAACCGTTCCAAGCGCGACCAAGTCAAGCAAAAAAAGTAGATTTGGCTCTTTTATTGAAGTTAAATTTGCGCTAGATTTGCACTCCAAATTGCCTAAATTTTTTAAACTCGCCTTAGGTGAAATTTTAGCCTCAAAATTTACTTTATCGCCGCCATAAAAACCAATTTCTCGCAATCTTTTATTTAAAGCCACCACAAACAAAAATGATACGGTTGCTGCGCAAATTGATTTATTAGCAAAGGTTTCGTCAATTCGATTCGGATTAATAATTGCCAGCGCTTTTGGCAAATCTGTTACACCAATATGGTGGTCAATTACAATTATTTCAAGACCAGCTTCATGTGCTTTTTCAAGCGGCTCGAAAGCCACCGCGCCACAATCGACCGTAATTACCAAGTCGGTTCCCTTTTCTTTTAAACCCACCAAAGCTTCAGCATTAGGCCCATAACCTTCTTCAATTCTATCGGGAACATAAATGTCAATTTCCAACCCAATTTCAGCAAAAAACCGCTTCAACAAAGCTGAAGAAGTAGCGCCGTCGACATCGTAATCGGCAAAAACAGTAATTTTTTTATTATTTTCAATAGCGTCAATGGCGTGCACAACGCCCTTTTCCATATCAAGCAAGTCAAAAGGATTAGGAAGTGAAGTTTTGATGGATGGATTTAGAAAATTTTCAATTTCTTCCAAATTCACATCACGCGAAGCTAAAAGATTTGCAAGCGTTTCACTTAAATCAAATTTTTGCGAAATAGCCAGCGCCAAACGCTCGTTAAATGGTTTTTGAACATAGTTAAAGCCAAGGGCTGAAGGTTTTTGAGGGTGGTTTTGTTGATTTTCGGTGGCTTGACTTTTTGTCACAGATTTGAATGGATTTTAGTTGAAATTTGATTCAAGATTAAAGGTTTTTTGGTTAAATGCAAGCTCGAGATTTAAGTAATATTATAATAAATTACCGACTTGCAACCGACCTCATTATCAAAATAATTAATAAGTTTTGACGGCAATTTTTACGGCTATAATTCCCTAACAATATTTATCGCATAAACAATCAATTATAAATTGAAAATATTACTATACCAAAATTCATCTTTAAAATTTTAGCAAAAATTATTAAAAAAATCGAGATCATGACAAAACTATATGTCAAAGTTTTTATGATAATTTCTTACTAAACCAGATTAAGCTTTTATTTGGCTTTAAAGGTTAATTTTGGTAATAAATTGCCTAAATTACAATATTTATTGCTTCAATTATAAATTTTGGCACCATTATTTTTTGTTTGCTATCTAGATCTTGTTGCGACAGAAAGTTGAGTTCCCTCAGGATCTTTAACATTATTGGCATTTGGGATTTCATTTTGCGAATTTGACCAAGTTCTTTTTAACGAAGCATCATTTTGAATTTCAGAGCCACTAATTGACTTTGGTTTGACCGAAATATTTTCATTGTAACCTTGCCTAACCCTTGTAACTTCTTGACTAGTGGCATATTCTGGAAATTGATTTACCGTGGCTAAAACTCCGGTATTCTTAGTGGTTTCTTTAAGAAACTCCCCTAAGGTATTTAAATAATCTTCATTAAGAGCTATTGCGTTATTATGGTTAGCATTATCGTTAGAATTATTGATTTTAATAACTTCCATTTTGCCATCATTAATATCAATTACAACTCGGTTATCGGCCACAGAAAATTCAAAAATGGCCGAATCTTTTGCAAATTCAATACCCTCGAAACTATGCGCGTCAACTCCATCTTCAAAGTTAATATATTCGAAATTTTTCACCATAAATCTTCTAACAATCTCGCGATTTACAGCAGGATCTTTTTGATTGTAAGTTTGTTTTATCATAATATTTTTAATTTATTATTATCATTTTAATTATAACATATTTTTTAACTTACAACAAGCATATATTTGCAAATGATCTTTATATTTTCTTTTTATTTCAGTTAAGCATTGCTTCTTAATGAGTTGACGGATCAGTATTTTTAGAAAAAAGTAACGCTTTTTTCTAAATCTTTAAATATCCGCGTAACATTTTGTCTCGCCCCTTGCACCTGGTTGTGTAACTGCGCCATTTTTCGCGCCACTAACGGTTTGTGCAAATTTCCAAAGTGTGCCACTTCCATAGCCGTTATCCCTAGGCTTCCAATCTTTTTTGCGCTCGGCCAATTCATCATCACTCAAAGCAACATTAATTGTACCATTAACCGCATCAATCTTAATTTTGTCACCATCTTTCAAAAGTGCAATAGGCCCACCAACAGCAGCCTCTGGCCCAACATGACCGATACAAAAACCTCTGGTTCCTCCAGAAAATCTGCCATCTGTAATCAACGCAACTTCACTGCCCATTCCTTGGCCATAAATTGCCGCGGTTGTGGCTAACATCTCTCTCATTCCGGGTCCACCTTTTGGCCCTTCATAACGAATAATTAAAACATCGCCCTTTTTATATTTTTTATCTTCAACGGCCCTAAAACAATCTTCCTCGTTGTCAAAACAAAGCGCACTGCCTTCAAAAACCTGTTTGTCTTTATCCATTCCTGCAACCTTAACAATAGCACCTTCTGGTGCTAAATTTCCTTTTAAAACCACAACCCCACCAGTTGGCGAAAGTGGCTTTTCTGGTTTGTAAATTACATCTTGATCTTCTTTAAATTCAACGCCTTCAAGATTTTCGGCAATTGTCTTTCCGGTGACCGTCAAGCAATCTCCATGAATAAAGCCAGCTTCATACAAAACCTTAATAATAACCTGAACGCCACCAACTTCGTATAAATCTTTAGCGACATATTTTCCACCCGGTTTCATGTCGGTAATATAGGGAGTTTTTTTGAAGATTTCGCCAACATCGAATAAGTCAAAGTTAATTCCGCATTCATTGGCCATTGCCGGTAAGTGAAGCGCCGCATTAGTCGAGCCACCCGTTGCCGCTACAATTACAGCCGCGTTTTCAAGAGCTTTGCGTGTTACAATATCGCGCGGACGAATATTATTTTCAATTAAATTCATCACCGCTTTACCACTTTCGTAAGCATATTCATCGCGGCTTTCATAAGGAGCTGGCGCCCCAGCCGAACCAGGCAAGGCAAGGCCAATTGCCTCAGAAACGCAAGCCATAGTATTTGCTGTAAATTGCCCACCACAAGCCCCCGCTGTCGGACAGGCCGCCTTGGCCAAGGCTCGTAAATCATCTGCGGTCATATTTCCTGCATCTTTTTGACCAACAGCTTCAAAAACATCAACAATTGTCACATCTTTACCTTTAAATTTTCCGGGCATAATTGACCCACCATACATAAAAACACTGGGTACATTAAGTCTTAACATGCTCATCATCATACCTGGCAAGCTTTTATCGCAACCCGCAAAAGCCACAAGCCCGTCATAGCAATGTCCACGAACCGTGACCTCGACCGAATCGGTAATAACCTCGCGCGAGACCAAAGAAGATTTCATACCCTGATGACCATTGGCAATTCCGTCGGTGACCGTAATTGTTGTAAATTCGCGCGGAGTTCCACCAGCGTCTTTCACCCCTTTTTTCGCCGGCTGAGCCTGACGACGAAGCGCAATATTGCATGGCGCCGCCTCGTTCCATGCGCTGGCCACGCCAATTATTGGCTTTTGAAGATCTTCTTCTGTTAAGCCGTCTGGATAAAGCTCAGTTTTAATATTATACATCATAGTTTTTCGCCCCTCGCAACCATGAGAATTAGTAACATAACGCGAAGGTAATTTTGATTTATCAGCCATTTTTGTTTTATTTTATTGTTTTTTGAATTTTTAAGGGCGAAATCAACAAAAGAATCAAAATTATATCGATTTTTAAAAGATTTACAACCCAGCCATTGTTATTTATTTTATAATTTTTGGTTCAAATTTACAAGAATTTGCTGCATGTTTTTTGAAATTCGCAATATTTTTAAGATCTTTGTTATGAATATTTCCTGATTCAATAATTCTATTTACAAGATTTTCATATAAATTTGCTCTATTTCAAGACTTAATTTTAACTATAATGCTATTTAAAATTTACAATTTAATATTTAAAAACTAAAAAATTTCATCAATATCAGCTTAGTAATGTCAATTATTATTAGAAAATCTTGACAATGATTTTATTGATTAAATTTTAACAACAAAAACGAACTATAAAGCTAAAAGATTATATCAAGACTTGTTTTTAAATGCCGATTAATTGCAAAATAAAAAGCAAAATATATTCAGCGAATATATTGAATTTTTTATGGTTTATTTAGTAATTAATGCCATTTTTACATTTTTAAAAACAGATAAATTAGCAAAAAATTATTAAAAAAGATCAAAATCGCACCCAAATTATATGACAAGATTTTTAAGGATGATTGTTTGCAAAAATCAGATGAAATATTTATATGGCCTTAAAAGCGATAATTGACTTAAAACCCAAACCTCTTAACAAAATCTTTATAGTTGCCCTTTTTAATTGAATCACGAATTTCTTGCATCAATTTTTGATAATAAAAAATATTATGCTCACTAAGAAGCATTGAAGCTAAAATTTCTTGCCCCTTAAATAAATGGTGCAAATAAGAGCGGCTGTGGTTTTTACAAGCGTAACATTCGCAATTTTCATCAAGGGGCTTTTCATCTATTTTATATTTTGCATTTTTTATATTAATCACTCCGCCTTCAATTTCTGGCACCACAAAGGCCTGACCAGTTCGCCCAGAGCGCGTTGGCATTACACAATCAAACATGTCAACTCCACGCAAAACCGCACCAACAATATCGCTTGGCTTACCAACGCCCATTAAATATCTCGGCTTGTCTTCGGGCAAAAAATCTGGCGCGTAATCTAAAACTTCAAACATAACCTCTTGACCTTCACCAACCGCCAACCCACCAATTGCATAACCATCAAAGCCGATATTAGTTAAGGCTTTTGATGATTTTTCGCGCAAATCTTGATAAGTTCCACCTTGTTGAATTCCAAAAATTCCGTATCCGTCGCGCTCAACAAATGAATCTTTTGATCTTTTTGCCCAAGAAATAGATCGGGTTAGGGCCTCGTCAGTTTTTTCGTAAGTTGCCGGATATTCAACGCATTGATCGAAAATCATGGTAATATTTGCGTCAAGCTTATGTTGAATTTGAATTGATCGCTCTGGCGTTAAAAAATGCTTCGAACCGTCAAGATGCGACGAAAATTCGGCGCCCTCATCGGTTATTTTACATAAAGATTTACCTTTTTTTGTTTTTACACTCTCGCTATTACCCAAAGTTAAAATATTTTGCTGTATACGGCTTTTATCAGAGCAAGACTTATCTTCAAACTCGTTTTTTGGCTTTTCAGTTGGTTTTTGTAAGCTAGAATTAAAAATAGTTCTTTGCTCGTCGCGACTTTTCATGCCACCAAGCGACATAACCTGAAATCCTCCAGAATCGGTTAGAATTGGCTTATTCCAATTCATAAATTTATGAAGACCGCCCATTTTTTCAATTAAATCTTCACCAGGGCGTAGCATTAAATGATAAACATTGCCCAATATAATATCGGCGCCACTTTCTTTTATATCATCATTTTTCATGGCTTTTACCGTCGCCAAAGTTCCCACTGGCATAAAAGCAGGAGTTTTTATATTTCCGTGCGCAGTTTTTATTTCCCCTTTTCTTGCTTTGCCGTCTTTGGCGTCAATGGTAAATTTTAATGAATTTTTATTCATAATTATTATTTTTTGATATTTCCTTACTCATAATTGTAGTTAATATTAGTGTATTTTTAAAAAAATTAACTATGGTACGCAAGGCAAAATTTTATTTTGCAAATTATAATTGAATTAAAATAAAATGCAGCCTAAAATGAAAGCTGAAAAATAAAATAAGACTAAAAAATCACTATATTACATTGTAAAATGAAAAAATTTAAACTTTTCATTCCTTTAATTTTGATGCTGTTGCTTGCGGTTTTTGCAATTTTAGCTATTGTGAAATCGAGTGAAAAATCACAAAAATTTGCAAATTACTATGACCAAAATTACGAATTGCCAATTTTGAAATCAAAAACTCAACTTCAAGATTTTAAAATTCAAAATTTATTTAACAAAAACACAAAAATTTCAAGACAAGACCTTATCAATAATAACAAAAAATATATTTTATTGAATTTCTTTGCTTCTTGGTGCTCTAATTGTTTAGTCGAGCATGAAATATTTTTAAAGTTAAAGAATAATAACAAAATTGATATTTACGGCGTAGCCTGGAATGATTACAGTCAAAATGCGCGTAATTTTTTAGAAAAACACGGCAACCCATACAAAAAAGTCGGAATTGACTCAAAAGGTAAGCTTAGTAAAATAGCCGACATAAAAGCGGTTCCGGAAAGTTTTTTAATTGATAAAAGCGGCAATGTAGTTGCAAAATTTGTTGGTAATATCGACCAGAAAACCATGAATAATATTTTAAAATTTATTGATGAAAATTAAAACAGCAACCAGAAACTTACTATATACTATTTATTTAACTTTTTTTTCGAGCCAAATTTTGGCAACCGAAAATTATAATAATCAAGAAATAAACAAAGATATAGTAAATATAATTAGAAATAATATTATTTTGAGCAATCAAGAAAAAGCTAATATTGATCTTTTGCGTCAAGATCAAAAAAGGGCTAATTATAAATTAAAAAAAGATAGCAAAATTAATATTAAAGCCAAAAACTCACCTTATAAACTTAATATCGATATTAGAAAAAAAGAAAAAATTGCCTATCAAACTTATCTTAACAAGCATTATGAAGTTGCGTTAGAGCTTTTTAAGCAAATTCTTCAACAAGAACCAAATAATAATTATGCAAAATATTCTCTGGCTATAATATATCAAGATTTAAAACAATATTATCAAGCTAAAAAGCTTTATAAAGAACTTTTAGAGGAAGAAGATCAAAATTCTGAACAAATTGTTGCCAATATATTAGAAATAATGCTGGAAGAATATCCGCAAGATGCAATATATTTAATTAAAAAATTAGCGACCGAAAATGAAAGTTCAGCATTTTTTATGT
>CBFIDI010000055.1:0-8168 GCA_965661355.1 Rickettsiales bacterium
ATTTTCTATATAATATCAAGAAATTTTTAGATTTAAATGAAAATTATTCTCATGCAAAATTAATCTTTAAGTAATTTTTAAGAAAAATAGTAAAAGTAACCATTTTTAAAGTTAGATAAATAAACAATAAATAATTAAAAAATCGAAATTACACTAGGTTTTGTACCTATTTTTTTATGATAATTTTTTGCTTTTTTATATGAATTTAAATATAAAAAACAATAATATTTACCTTAAATTACAAATCTATTTAATAATATAATTAATAATTTCTTTTACAAAGTCAATTTACAAAAAGGATATAATAAGTTTTTAGTAATTACTAATTATGACAGAGATAAATCGGTGCTTGAAAGTTGAATTTGCAACTATATATCCAAGAAATTTATGCAATATTTTTTAAAAATTTAGGGAAAATTCGTCTTAAAATTGCCTAAGCACTAATAAAATCTAAATATTTACAGATGGTGCTTTGAAGGAAACATTTTTGCACTTTCCATTATTAATTATTTCTAGCTTTTTTCTTTGTATTCTGAGCGCTTTCTTCAAGCTTTTTGGCGTCGCGCTTAAAGTTTACTAAAAATTCTTGCCAAATATCATATTTCTCTATGTTTAAATTGCGAAAATAACCGCATTTTTTGGTTAAATTCTTTACATTATCTGTTATTTTGCGATAGATATCGTTATTCTGGTATTTTTCTTGATCAATATTATATTCTTCATTAAATATAAGTTGGCCATTTTTGCTTAAATTCATAATAAATTCAACTTTAATATCTTCTTGACTTTCTTCCACCCCTTCAAAAACACTAAAAAAGCAGCGATTTAATTGAGATTGAATTTTAAATTTTGTTCTAAGTGTTAAGTCTAGGTTTTCTAGTGTCTTAGCCTGCTTTTCAGGCTTTATTTCTTCCTGATTTTCGGATATATTTTTGCCTTTTGAACTATCTTCTTGAATTCCCTCTTTTGGCTTTTTGTCATTATTATCTTTTTTAAAGTCTTCTTTTTGAGTTGAACTCTTTTTTTCTCTAGTTTTAGTTTTTGGATTAACTGGCTTATCTTTTTGCGTTATTTTTTTTGACTTAGCCATAGATTTTATTTTCTTCTTTTTAACCTTGGGTAATTCTTGTTTTTTTTCTTCAATAGGTTTTTCTTTTTTTATTTTTATTTTCCTTTTTTCCTCTTTTATATTCTTT
Organism: Rickettsiales bacterium; assembly: GCA_965661355.1. Classification (GTDB taxonomy): domain Bacteria; phylum Pseudomonadota; class Alphaproteobacteria; order Rickettsiales; family UBA1997; genus CAMCFD01. Next base: position 1,197 of record CBFIDI010000055.1, read on the forward strand.
TTTGGTTTTGGTGAATCTTTTTTTACCTCTTCTTTTAAGATATTATTGCCCGATAATTTTTGTAACTCTTGAAGTGAAATTGATGAAATATTAACTTCTCTAAGTTTATTTTCTTTACTAAAATTTTTTATACTAATAAATAAAACAAAGAATAATGCGAAGTGAAATATGATTGAATAAATAATATTTTTTATCATTGGTCTAGTTTAGTAACAAGAATTACTTGCGAAAAACCTGATTTATTTACCGAGTCAATTATGTTAGTTATCGCTCCATAATGAATGTTTTTGTCACCTTTAATATAAATTTTTTCTTTTTTATTTTTGGTAATTTCTAATATTTTTTTACGAATATTATTTATTTCTACCTCTTTATCTTGAAGAAAAATTTTATTTTCATTGTTAATGCTAATAATAATTGGGTCTGAGATTTTAGAAACTGACTTATTAGAAGTCTCGGGAAGGTTTAATTTTATTGATCCAGTTAACATTGGTGCAGCAATCATAAATATAATTAACAAAACTAGTAAAACATCGACAAAGGGCGTTATATTTATTTCACTTACTAGTTTTTTTCTTTTATTACTGCGGCTAAAGTAAGAATAATTCATTTAAATTGGCAGATTATTACTTTTTATTATAAATAAATCATTGTCAAGATAACTTGGAAAACTTACATTATTTAAAGTAATAGAGGTTTTCCGACCTAAGTCATCTTCAACCTCCATTTTTGCAAAGCCAAATGGCTCCCTTTTGAATATAAGGCGAAATTTTCCGGCCTCTGGTTTATTTTTCTTTATTATGGCGACAATTATATGTTCGGGGTCTTTTTTAAATTCAACAATTTTTACATCTTTAGCGCTAAAAGATATATTTTTTCTGGTTAAAAGTGATGCCGGAGTTGTGTTGGTACGAAGTCTAGAAACTTCATTTAACTCTAAATCCTTATAAGTTAATATTGCGCCATTGACCACAATTAAAACATTTGGCTGGTTAATGTATTCTACTCTCATTTTACCTGGCCTAGAAAGATAAAAACGACCAACAGCAGCACCACCTTGAGACCTTTGAATAAAATCAGATTTTAGATTTTTAATATTATTAAAATAATTTTCTATTTTTGCAAGTTCTCTTTTGTTATTTTTTAAATAATCCTCAACAGCATAACAATTGTTAAAAATAGATAAAAATAGGCAAAAAAAAGTCACGCAAGTTATTGATCTTGCGTGACTTTTAACAGAAAATGATAAAGGGTAATTATTTGTCTTTGTCATAATAAACCTTTTCATCTAACCCTCCCTCTGTTCTATCGACAATCATTGTAATTGCTGAATCACCGGTAATATTAATTGTAGTTCTTAACATGTCTAAAACTCTATCAACACCAAGTATAATCCCTATGCCTTCAATCGGCAGGCCAACTGATGCAAGAACCATGCTCATAAAAATAATTGATCCACTAGGAATTCCCGCTGCGCCAATTGAACCAAGTGTACAAGTTAAAATTAGAACAAAGTAATTTTGCATAGTAAGGTCAATTCCGTATGCTTGTGAAAAGAATAAAGCGGCAATGCCAAGGTAAATAGCCGTTCCATCCATATTTATACAAACACCAAGTGGTAATAAGAAATTTGAATTAGCCTTCGAGACACCCATTCTGTCTTGTAATTGAGTTAATGCGGTTGACAATGTAGCTTTACTACTACTGGTTGCAAATGCGATTGACTGCGTAAATAATATTTTCTTAAAAAACGGAACAGGAGATAATCTTCCGACAATTGCAATAAACAAACCAAAAACAAGATATTGAAATATGCAAGCAACTATCAAAGTGACCACTAGCATTGCAAGAGCTTTAAGAATATCTAAGCCCTGAGTTCCAACAACCCACGCAATATAACCAAATGCTCCGAGTGGGGCAAGCCTTATGATCAGTTCAATCATCTTAAAAGTTACCAATGAAGCCGAAGAAACAAATTCTCTTACTGGTTCAGCTTTGGCGCCAACTAAATTTATAGTTACACCAGTAAATATAGAAAAGATAATAACTTGAATAAACTCGTTATAAGCCATTGACTTAATTGGATTCTTCGGTATTAAATTAATAAGGAACTCGCTAACAGAAGGGGGCGCGACCGCTTTTATAGTTTTAGTTGCTGCGCCGCCACTTTCTAACAAAGAATTAAGGTCAACGCCAGCGCCTGGTTGAAAAATATTTCCAGCAGTAAGTCCAATTAATACTGCAAAAATTGCGGTAAATAAATAGCTAGCAAAACCCTTAATACCAACACGAGTTAAATTTCCTTGTCCATGCATAGAAGTGATTCCGGAAAGTAGGGCGAAGAAAATTAACGGCACAATTACCATTTTTACCAATGAGATAAATATTGTTCCGAAGATTTTTAACGCTTCCGCTTTTTCTTTTAGAACGATACCAGCGACGACACCGAGAGCTAAACCAATAAGTACTTGTTTCCAAAGTTTCATATGAATCCTGTAATAGTTGCTATAATACGCGCGCTTTTAAAATTATTAATAAATTTGATGACTTTAAAAAATTTAGCCTAAAAAATTTATAACAAATTTATTAATAATTTATTTTTTATAAAGCTGAAATTAATAATAGAAAAGTCAGTTTTAAATTTCAAATATCAGTTAAATTTACCCATTAATATTGACTTGACTGAATTAGAATGTTAGAAATTAATCAAGATAAAATAATTAAAATTGTAAATTATGTCAAAAATTGAAATTCAAAAATTAATACAAATAGCTATCAATGCCGGTAAAATAATATTAAAATATCATAGCAAAAATTATGATATTATTTTTAAAGATGATGGAAGTGAAGTAACTATTGCTGATTACGAAGCCAATAATTATATTAATGGAGAATTACAAAAATATTATCCTGAAATTGCTATTATTTCAGAAGAAAATGAAGAAAGTAAAAACTTAAAATCCTTAAAAAATAAAGAAGTTTTTATTGTTGATCCACTTGACGGGACATCTAGTTTTATCAAAGCTAAAAATGGTTATACTGTTAATATTGCATATGCGCATAGCGGTGAAGTAATTGACGGGGTAATTTACTGCCCCAAAAAAGACGAGCTATATTTTAGTGAAAATAAAAAATCTTATATCATTGAAAATGCAAGCTCTAATCAAAATAAAAAAGAAATTTTTGTTACTAATAAACACAGCTCTTTAAATATTATTGCAACAAAAAGAGAACCAGAAAATTCTGATGTTAGAAATTGGTGCAAAACCAATAAAATAGAAGTTAAAAACTTCCAAGATGCATCAAGTTCTTTGAAATTTTGTTTAGTAGCAAAAGGTCAAGCTGATTTATATCCTAGAATGGTAAATATAAAGATTTGGGACATTGCTGCGGGTCACGCAATATTGAAGAATGCTGGTGGCAATGTGGTATTTAAAGACAAAGACAAAAAAATAAAAGAAGTTTTCTATGACAAAAACTTAGATGCGCCAAAATTTATTGCTTATAATTGCCAACAAAAAATATTAGAAAATTTATCGTAAATATTTAATGATTTATCATCAATTGCAATTAATGCATCATTTATAATCAAGACTTTAAAACCTTAATAAAAAAATATTTGCAAAAAAATAAAAATCAGTTAAGATAGTGAAGTCATGTGCAATAATTAATTATAGTAAATAAAGGAAAATAACCATGAAGTTTAGAAATATTTTAATTGGCGCTTCGTTATCGTTTTTTGTAGCTGTAACTACGCAAGCTGCTTCATTTGCATCAACCCGATATATTTCAATAGGAACAGGGGCAATTACTGGGGTTTATTATCCTGCTGGCGGGGCGATATGTCGGTTGTTAAATCGCGGACGAAAAGACCATGGAATAAGATGCTCAGTTGAATCAACCGGAGGGTCGGTTTCTAATTTAAACGCTATAAGAAGCTCTATGTTAGATTTTTCTATTGTGCAATCTGACTGGGAATATCACGCATATAACGGAACCGGATTTTTTGCTGATCAAGATGCCTTCAAAGAATTAAGATCAGTATTTTCTTTATATACAGAGACATTTGCAATTGCCGTTCCCGAAAGATCAAACATTAATAACATAGATGGTTTGGTCGGTAAAAAAGTCAATTTTGGCGTTAAAGGATCTGGCATGTATGCAACGATGGAAATGTTAATGAATATTAAGGGCTGGACAAAAGATAGCTTTGCCCAAATTACATATCTTCAGCCATCAGAACAGCCAAAAGCATTATGCGATGGTAAAATTGACGCAATGATTTATATGGCCGGTAACCCTAACGGAGTTTTGCAAGAGGCCGCACAAACATGTAGAGTTAGAATATTAAGCTTCGATAAAGAGACCGTGAATAATATAATTAAAGAAAACGAGTTTTATGTTGATGCAAAAATTCCGGGCGGAATGTATCCTGGAAATCCAAAAAATATCGATACATTTGGTGTCAAAGCTGTTGTTGTTACCTCTAAAAAAATGGACCCAGAAGTTGTTTATCAAATGACAAAATCGGTGTTTGATAATTTTGATAACTTCAAAACTTTACACCCCGTTTTCGCAACTTTAGACAAAGACAGAATGGTAAAAAGCAGAACCTTACCAATTCACCCTGGGGCTTTGAAATATTTCAAGAAAGAAAATATGTTAAAATAATCACTCAAAAGCCCGTAAATACAATTTAACTACGGGCTTTTTTTGGAAGTTGGTTCTCTTTATTTCACTTTAAACTTTTTATAATCTTAATCTATTTTTCAATATTTCTAAATTCAAGAAATATTTTCTAATTTATAAAGTCAAGTCTTCATCTATCTTATTTTCATAACTGGTTAAGTTCAAATATTCTTTAATTTAGATGCAAAATAGATAATATTGATGCTAATTAAAATCTAGTCTGTTTTGGAGAAAAACCTAGATACATTTTCTAATGATTTTTTGCTACTAATATTTCGTCTTTTATTATGCTGCTGTGTGGATTTAAACATAAGAAATACCATATAATTAATAACTATAACCAATAGTTGTCATAAATGTAGTATCTGTTTTGTTAAATGATGGATCTGGAACTGCTGATCTATTTTCGAAGAAATATCCAATTTGTAAATAAATAGAGTGATGAATTTTGTCTAATGATATTTTTAAAGAAGCATCAGACTTTGTTATGGTGGCATCTTGGTCTCTTGAAATATCAAGATGTTCGTTAAATTCTACGCCTTCCTTTATTTTCCAGTTAAAGTCAAAGCCCGCCCTGACCAAAAATGTATTTTCTTTTTCGCTATCGGTAAATTTTGACTGCCTTAAACCAGCTGATAATTGGCCTGAAAGAACTATATTTTCTCTTTTTACTAAGTCTCGACCTAAACCGACAGTTTCAGAAGATCTGTAATCGTAACCTCCAAACCTATCATCAATATATTCAATTTCTAGGAATCTGTAATTCTTTTTCGAAAAGTTGTATCTGGTTTGATTGTTAATATCATAGCGCTCTTTGACTCTAAGATCATTAACCTTGGTGTTTTCCATTCTGGTCTTTAAAATATTGCTATAGCGTTCTTTTTGATAGTCTATTTTTGTTTTCGAGTAAATAGATTCTTCTTCAGTGTTGCCTTGTGAAATTGTAGCACCAGCTTCTATATTAGATTTTATGCTTTTTTCTTTCACAGATTCTTCTTTCTTTCTTTCTTGCGCCACAGAATTAGAAAAGCAAAATATTGAGAAGAGGACAGTAAAAATAACTTTGTTAATAATTTTCATTACCGTAACTATGTGCGTTATTAATTTTTAAAGAAGGATAAACTATAGCATTACCTTTAATAATTTCAACCCTTGATATAAAATAACGACTAAGATTTGAAATATATATTTTTATCTATATAATTAAAATTTGCCAAAAGGAAGAATAAATTATATAATTTTAACTTTATAATTGATGATTTAAGGTAAAAAATTCATCAAGATTAATCATTGTCAAAAAATTATTAATATCGTCTAATATTTCGAATTTTAGACGATATTTTATTGAATAAGCTTTAACCGAAAAATTGCTATAATTACAAAGTTAAAGCGGCATAACAGTTTAAGTTTAAAATAAAAACTAATAATTATGGTAAGTAGTAAAATCAAATCAGAATCAAAGCTATCTTTATTAGTAAAAACAAAATTATGGGTTCAGATCATTATTGCAATGTTTCTAGGAATTTTTGTTGGAATATTACTATCTCCTGAAGGGCTAGCAATTTTTTCTGCTAAAGTTTCGCAAAATATTTCTAATTGGTTTGCTTTGCCAGGGCATATATTTCTTTCGCTAATCAAAATGATAATGCTGCCCCTAATATTTTCTTCTATTGTTTTGGGTATTTCAGGCACTGAATCAACATCAAAATTAAAATCTATGGGCCTAAGAATTCTTCCATATTTTATTGTAACCACAACTGTGGCGGTGATAATCGGAATTAGCTTAGCATATTTAATAAAACCCGGAAAGTTTATCGATGATTCTCTTTTGCAAAAAAGTGGCGTAACAACAATAGAAAAAACGGTCGGAAAAGGTGAAATAGGGCAGGTAGACGAAATTGCTATTTACGATAGAATTGCGCAATTAATTCCGTCTAATCCTTTTAATGCAGCTGCAAACGAAAGCATGTTGCAATTAGTTGTTTTTGCTATTTTTGTCGGCATTGCTCTGGCGACAATTAAACCAAGCCACGCCAAACCTTTAATTAATTTAGCTAAATCATTTCAAGAAATTTCAATGGCAATTGTTGGATGGGCTATGTTGTTAGCGCCGCTAGCTGTCTTTGGCTTATTATGTCAAATTACTACCAAAATAGGATTAGAGGCTATTTTAGGAATGTCAGTTTATGTTTTAACGGTTTTGCTGGCGCTTTTTTGCCTTATAATATTCTATGGTCTAATAGTAAAATTTGGAGGCGGCGTAAAAATTTTGGATTTTTTTTA
>CBFIDI010000056.1:0-7980 GCA_965661355.1 Rickettsiales bacterium
CTGAATTTGCCTTTATTACATCATCATTAATAACCCTTAAGACTCCAAAATGAGTACGATTTGGGTTGTGTAATAACTAGAAAAATTAAAATGATGCCTGGCATTGAGCTAGCCATGGTCTGCATGACCTAAATTTTCATAAGGATATATTTTTATCATAATTTTCTCCTGTTAATTTTTTAATTTATTTGGAATAAAATTGTCGATTATTGGTAGTTTTTAATGGCAAATATTTGAGAATTTTGTAAAGCCACTGATATTGCTAAAACCGCAAGTAATACAGGAAATTCCCAGCCACCACCTTGATTACTAAATAACCAACCATTTCCAATATGTGCCCAAGTCGCTCCAAGTAGAACTGGCAAACTTAGTAGAGCTGTTAATCTAGTATAAATTCCCAAAATTAGCGCCGTTCCTCCTGCTATTTCTGCAAAAATAGTAAATATGCTACAATTGATGGCAATCCAATGCTTCCAAAGAATGCTACAGTTCCCGGTATTGTGAATATAAAAACTTTTAAAAGCCCATGTGCCAGTAGAATTATTCCCAGAGATAAACGGGTAAGTAATGCGACATATTGAATAGATATATTTTTCATAGTCAGCGCTCCTTAAAACATTAATAATTAGTTAATAATTACTTTACTATTGTTCATATAGATAATCAATATAGAAATTTAGAATTTAATTAGTTCTATTTAGTTATTAATATGAATCATACTTCACGCGTTGAAATATTTTTAGAAGTTGCAAAACAACAAAGTTTTATTGCCGCTGCTCGCAAGCTTGGAATGACAGGTCCTGCTATTAGTAAACAGGTGAACAACTTAGAAGAACATCTTGGCGTTAGGCTACTTAATAGAACAACGAGGCAAGTTACACTTACCGAAGAAGGATCTATCTATAGCCAAAAAGCACGTAGAGCTATTGAAGATTTATATGAGTTTTTTGATTAGAATTTGAATTTAAATGCATTTTTTATAAATTTAAAATTTTACTATTTTGCAAATTTTTCTTATTATTTCCTTATCAATATCTCCATAAAAAGGTAGACATAATATTTCATCTGATACTTTATTTGCCACAGGTAATAGCTCTTTTTTCGCAGATGGTAAATTATTATAACATTCATAATTACTACATAAAGGATAAAAATACTTTCTTGAAAAAATATTCTCTTTTTTTAATTTTTCATATATTTTATCTCTATTAGTACCTGTTACATTCTCATCGATTCTAATTGGATAATATTGTAGACTTGGAGTGGTGTTTTTTGGATATTCCAATAATTTTACTCCCTTAATATTAGATAGCTCCTCATTATAAAGCTCAAATATTTCCTTTCTTTTTTTAATTTCCACTTCTAATCCATTTAGGTTTTCAATCCCAACGATTGCCTGAATTTCATTCATTTTCCCGTTAATCCCGGGCAATTCTATAGATTCTTGATTTCTAATGCCGAAATTTTTTAGCAAAAATAATTTATCCGTTAATCTGTTGTCATTATAAACCAAAGCCCCACCCTCAATAGTATTAAATAACTTTGTGGCATGAAAACTAAACATTGAAATATCACCATATAAGCCAATTGATTTGCCGTCTATCTTGGTTATAAAACTATGAGCAGCGTCATAAATTACTTTTAAATTATACTTATCTGCAATTTCTTTAATTTTAATAACATCGCACGGCATTCCATAGACATGCACTCCTAAAATTGCGCTAGTTTTTTCTGTGATTAGATTTTCGATCTTTTCTGCATCAATACACATTGTTTTATGATCAATGTCACAAAATACAGGAGTTAAACCAAGCCATTCTAAGGCATGAATAGTTGCTGGAAAGGTAAAAGGAGTTGTTACAACTTCTCCTTTTAAATTTAATGCTTTAAGAGCGGTGAGCAAAGCAATTGTACCATTGCAAAATAAAGAGATATTTTGAATGTTGAGATAGCTTTTTAGATTTTTTTCCAATGATTGCAAATGCGGTCCATCATTAGTAAGTTGCTCACCCGAAAGAATTTCAACTATTCCGTCGCCTAACTTATTTGGATTAGCTATAAATGATTGTGTGACATTGATTTTTTTATCTTTATTCATTTTAACTTCAATATTGAAATTCCAAACCCTGTTTTACCAAATTCATTACCGTTATAAAGCATATAGTAATTATTTTTAGCTTTGAAAACATATGGGTAAGACATCATCTTTGAGTCCCAGCCTTCATCAGAGGGTGATATATTATAATTTTCATCATCACGAATCCAATTAATACCATCGTTTGAATAAGCATGTCCTATTCTATAGCTGCCATCACCATTACGATAATCGTAAGATCTTCTATAGCAAAACCACATATGATATATTCCTTCTATTTTAATTACTGAAGGATTGCAAGATATCTCATTTTTATAAATTTGAGGTATGCAAGAATCTGGAAATCTGTTCCAATCAATTCCATTCTTAGATTCAGCATACTTAATTACATAGATTGGTTCATACTTGTTTTCAATATAGTCCCATCCTGTCCCAGAGGCGTACCACATTTTCCACAAATTATTCTCTTTAATAACAAATGGGGTTATAGACAAATAAGGTTCATTCCTTGTTCTATCCATAATAGGACCTTGATATAACCTTGTAAAACTGTCTCCACCATCTTTACTAATTGCTAGCCCAATAGAATTATGATATGTTGTTAAAACTTTCTGATTCCAACCAGTATAATACATCCAAATTTCATCATCATTACATAATATGCATGAGGGCATAATTCCCGAATCATCGAAAGTTCCAGGTTTACCCAAATCAAGAATAGCTTTAGATTTTAAATTTAGTATTGTTGCGGGATTTTCTATATTATAATCCGCATAAATAGGAACTGCTTTACCCTCTTTATTTCTAGTAGCAAAAAATATTCTCATTTTTTGATTCCGTATTAATGGGGTAGGAACTTGTGCATGAGTACTGGCCCAATCTGGCAATAACTCTGTATCAAATATTTTTCCCAACTTTTTCCACTTCATAATTTATATTTTTTTTAGTTTGTAACTTGGGATTTTAGAAATTTCTGTTGATTTGGGAGATATAACAGAAAAATCTGGCACATTCTTTAAAAGCAAAGATCCGGCCCCTATAATTGATTCTTTGCCAATAGTAATATTATCTCTAATCGTAGCGTTTACACCGACAAAAGAGTTTTTGCCTAAGGTTACAGATCCTGATATTACAGCGTGAGAAGCTATAAAGCAGTTGTCTTCAATAGTACTATGATGACCAATATGGTTGCCGCTCCATAAAATAACATTATTTTTAATTTTTACTCCTGGTTGGATATTATTTAGCTCAAGAATAAAACAATTTTCACCAATATCTAAACTATCACATATTGCCTTGGAGCTTACATAGCTAATAAATTTATAACCCTTCTTTTTTGCTTCTAAATATTTCTCTTCCCTAATTTTATTCAAGCCGCTATAACTAATAGGAATAAATATATAATATTCTGATGCAGGATAAATGTTTTCTACATTTTCAAATGGTATAAGTGGCAGTCCATTAAAATTCTCAGAATTACAAAAATTCTTGTCAGCGGTAAAAGCTATAACATCATATTCACTATCATTTTTTAAGCAATAATAAGCTACCTCGGCTATCAAGCCATTTCCAAAAATTATTACTTTTTTATCTTTTGAATACATAACATGTATATTCGTATAATTTATAATCAGATCTAAATATAAAATCTCTCGACACATTCTTGCATAAGAACTGGGATAGTTTGTCAAATGACAAATGAAAAAGATCATCTCTTTCCCAATCAACATTCTTAGACATAACATTAAAAGCTATTCCTTGTTTACATGCTTTATAGGACTCTGCGATCATTTTCTTAAAAAAATCATACATCTCATCTTCCGTTAAAGATCGTTTTTCTGTAAAAACACCGTTCATAATAATAACATCAAAGCTATTTTCTTGCAAATTATTAACCAATATATCCCTCGCTTCAAATGAATGATTTGGATATTCTTTTTTTGCAGATTCTATCATTTTTTTAGATAAATCAATACCATGATATTTAATCTCTTTATTAAAATTATTAGCATCTAAAAAATCAATAATGCCACCATAGCCACATCCTAAATCTAATAGCTTAAACCCTTTTTTTACTGAAAGATGGTTTATAATTTCAAGTATGACATTGTACCTTGTAACTAAATCTTTTTTATTTGGCCAATCTACACCTTGATGATTATTTCCATACTTTTCTAGGCAATCTTCATAATGACTAACCAGTTCATGATATAAATTATTAGACATCTTAGTATTCTATTTTTTATAAATATTTTTAAATATTTTATTAACATCATTAAAATTGTGTTTAATTTTTGCATTAGAAATCATATCTTTATCCAAAAAGAATTCTTCTTTAATATATTTATCTTTTAACATTTTTTATTTGTTAAGATTTCTAACATGCTATTCTTCTTACAATCTTCATTATTAAGGAAGGATATATTTATATTTCTTTTTAGAAATTCATCTTCGTCATAAAGTGACTTCCCTCCAGGTAAATTAATGTACTTTTTGGCTCCAATTTTTTTGACAATTGCAATAATTCTATCTTGCCCCTTTAATGATTCGTCAATTTTTAATTCACTTGAACGTATAATATTAAAATTTATATCAAGCTCCTTACAAGCATAAGATAAATTTCTAATTAAATAATCAATTACACTATAATTTAGGTTTGTTAACACCTCATATAGCTCTTGATGGGCTTTTAATTTTTCTCTCAATATAGGAAATTTATTGATCCTATCTAACCAAATTTCTTGAGCGTTATTCTGAAATTCCAAATCCTTGATTTTTATATCTCTGGATGTTTTTTTAATTGGCAGAGTAAGCCATTCTATATCACCATTTGAGTTAATAAATTTATTGCGATGAACCCACCCCCACCTTGGAAATTGAACACAATCATAAATTACAAATAAGTCCGTCTCTGTAAATAATTTAAAATAACCCTCATAAGGAAAAAAATAGGGTTGCATTACTGCTAGTCTAGTTACTGTCTTATTCATTTTTCCTTGTAAAGATTGATTTTCATAAATCTATAAAACTTTATTTTGTAATATAAATAATATCTATTTATGTCAAAAAGGAAAAAACAGTTAAAGAAAAATTCAAATAGCTTCATTATCACTTTATCTATTATTTTTCCCAAGGATATAAGTAATTTGAAAAATAATTTGTAAAACTTTAATCTTGTAAACTTATAACTTAACCTTCTGTCTAAAGTATTTTTTATTCTGTCAAATGTGATTGAAAAATTTTTATTTGCAGTAACATCAACACTATTCTTTAAAAGACGAAGCTTTATAATAGATAGAATGGTTTTATGATTTTTTGGAGTTGTTTTTATAACGCCTTTACAAGCCCAATAAATTCTTTTAAATTCTTCATTATATTCATAATTTAATAACTTATTATAAATATACATCCCTCTAATGTTATTAAATTGTTGTTGAAGTTCTGATAATTTTGACCAGACACCGGAACCAGTTATTCTATAACATGACATTATTTTATTAATGTATTTAATATTACCATGTCTTGCATATAACATTGATAAAAACCAATCGCCCATCAAGCTTTGGTTATAGTACATTTCTTTGGGGTAGCCATCTTTGAAAATATTTCTCCAAACATAAGACGAGGTGTGAAAATAACAATAACCAGAAGCTAAATCTTTAACATCGCAAACAGATTTTATTTTATCGCCACCTGCTATTATGGACTCTCTTTTGCCATCTTTTTCGTATAATAACTCTGTATTATGTGAGCAACCCGCAAAGGCTGTATTGTTATCTAAAAAATTCACCTGTTGCTGTAACTTGTTATCATCGGTCCAATAATCATCTCCTTCTAGTATAGCGAAGTACTTGCTTTTAACTTTTTGCACACCAGCTCTTATTGTAAAACACGCTCCATAATTTTTCTTATTAAAAAACAGCTTAATATTTTTAAATTTATTTTTGTATTCTAATATAATTTCTCTCGTCTTATCAGTTGAGCAATCCTCTAACACAATCACTTCATATTCAAAATTTACTTTTTGCGATAAAATAGAATCTAAAGCTTGTGCTATATAGTTTTCATGATTATAAGTTTGTAATATTATGCTAAGCTTTGGTATATGTTGCACTTTAACTATATAAATGAGGTTTTAAGTTTAAAACTTAATACACCTTAAATGAAAAAAAAATAATGTCAATATTTTTAAATAAAGAATTTATTACTTCACCAATGAACCATTATCTAGCTGGTGTCCAGATAAAATCGCTGATTAAATTTCAGATGCCAACCACTAGTTATGTTCATTTTGACAGAGAATAAAAATTAAAAAAGAATTATTTACCTGCAAGAGTGTGAGTTTATCTAAAGAATTGGCAGTTAAATTTACCACATAAAGTCTTATACCAAACCCCGCCTTAACACTAATAACTAACTTCGCAAGCGCTTTTAACAATTTCGGGGCAAAGGTTCTATGAATTTGCAAATTGTAAATCGGCTCTTAATGGTGTTATCAGCTTTTTTTGCTGGCGCCTTGAAAGTGAATCGGCGCTCGTTAAAAAATTGATTTAATTGCAAACACTGATACGAATTGCCTGAAATTAGCGTTTTTTCTTGGTTTTCTTCTTCAAGTTGATTTCTTGCGCTTACATTCTTTGATTATCGCTTCTTCTTTATTTTGACGACTTTCTTCTTCGATTTTGTTTTGCTGTTGGCGGGTGATCCAGTCTTGTTGATTGACTAGGTTCTTGTTAGTGGCTTGAGAAAAAACCGGTCTTTGGTTTAAAAAAGAAATAGCAAAAACAAGAGATAAATCTTATATTGTTTGTTTTGTGTTTTTTCTCACCATCATTTCAATCAAGCTTTACTTAACCAAAATGCTGATTTTTGCCTCTTTCAAACTATTAGTGACAAAATCACTAATCGCTTTTTGCGCCAAACTTTGAGCCAAAGCGTCTTTTGCTTGCTCAAAAGGAACAATTTGCGCCTTTCTTGAATCTTCAAGCTTAATTATCGCCCATTTATTATCAGTAAGTTTAATTGGTGAAGAAATCTCGTTTTTTGTCAATTTTTTGACTTCTTCTTGAATTTGTTTTGGAAGCAAGATTTCTAATACAAAACCTAAATCTCCGGATTTTTTTGCCACTTCCTTATCAATTGATTTATTTTTGGCATAATAATTGAATAAATTTGGCTTTTTTAGTAATTTTTGATGAATTTTCATCGCTTCTTTTTCATTTTCTAGGGCGATATATCTTATTTTAAAATCTTGTTTATTTTCTAAATCTTTGGCTGATTCATCATAATTTTTGCGCAAATTTTCTTCTTTTTGAGAGTCCAAAGCAAGTTTAATGAATAATTTTTTCTTTAAAAGTTCGGTTTCAAAGATTTTAAGAGCCTTTTTATAATCTTCTTCTTTGTGTAATCCTTTTTTTTTGCAAGATTGGAACTGCTAGACTAAAAGTTTCGTAATCTAGAAAATAAAGTGGATATTTTAGGGTTGATAAAAATTCATTTAATTTTTCTTTATCGAGATGAGTTTTATTTTCTTGGTAACAAATAATATCAAGCTTTTTAATGCCTTTTTCATAATTATTTACATCAATATCATTAACATCATAAGAATTACTGGAAGCTATGACTATCAGTCTCCTGGGGGATTTAAAGACTACACATTCAATGATTCAAAGCAAATTAAAGAACATCTATTTGTCGATGTTTTGCCTTGGTTAAAGTATGGGAATTCACCTCAAGACACAACTACTAGGTTACAAAGGTAGTCAGCAATGACAAGTACATACCAAGGGAGAGAGGGATTAAAAATATTAGGTTATACAGATCAACAAATTAAGACCATACAAAATGCAAACTAAAAAATTATATATATAATATGTGTTATCTCT
>CBFIDI010000057.1:0-7605 GCA_965661355.1 Rickettsiales bacterium
TTGCCGTCAATGATCGGATCATTGACGGCAAAGGATATTCGCCTTTTTATATTGTTGATGGACAACAAAGACTTACTACCTCCATTGTATTAATACAGTCTATATTGGAAATACTTCCAAAAGATGCACAATTAAACTATCAATCATTTAATGAGATCAGTAATAAATATGTTTTACATAAAGCTGAAGATGGTCAGCGAGAAAGCTTTTTATTCGGATATGAAAAAGATAATCCAAGTGATGAGTTTTTGAGAACAGAAATATTAGGGAAATATTCACACAGCAATGAAAAAAGGCAAACTCTTTATACTAGAAATTTAGTTGAAGCAAAAATCTTTTTCAAAGAAAAGCTTAAAGATATTGCATTAGAGGATATAGAAAAATTATTTAAAAAACTTACACAAAAATTTAAATTTAATGTCTATGAAATAGATAAAAAAATAGATGTTTTTGTCGCCTTTGAGACTATGAATAAAAGAGGTAAGCCATTAACAAATCTGGAATTGTTAAAAAACAGATTAATTTATCTTTCAACTTTGTTTCAAAATAATACAGGAAAGTATACTTTAAGGGATAATATTAATAAAGTTTGGAAAACGATTTATGAATATTTAGGAAAAAGCCCAGAGGTTAAGCTTGATGATGATTTATTTTTAAAAAATCATTGGATAATGTATTTTAAATATAGCAGGCGCAAGGGAGATGATTATATAAATTTTTTACTTGAAGAAAAATTTTCACCTAAAAATAAGCAACTTACTGTAAACGAGATTGAAAAATATATAACAAACCTTCAAGAATCTGTGCGATGTTGGTTTTATATGCATTACCCAAATAAGGGTTGTGATGATGAAAATATGATGTTAATGTCAAGGTTAAATAGAATTGGCTTCAAAGTTTTCAAACCAGTCATATTGTCCGCCTATGTATCAAAAAAAGATTTTGCATCGATTAATAATCTTTTAAAAGCCGCGGAAAGATATAATTTTTGTCTTTTTGCACTAGGTCGGAAGCGTTCAAATATAGGTGATTCTGAATTTTATGGACTTGCCCGAAATTTACTTTTTGAAGAAAAAGATATTTCTTTTGTTATTGAAAAAATAGAAGAGTGGGTAGATCGTTATCGCGATTCAATAGCATTAGCATTTTTAAACCACATATCCGAGAAATACAAAATAGGAAGAGATGGTTTTTATCATTGGGACGGCTTGAAATATTTTTTATATGAACATGAACAATGGTTAAAGAAAAAAGAGGGTGACAAACTCGAATGGGAAAAATTTAATGAACACAAAACTGGGCACGAAACTATTGAACATATTCTTCCTCAAAATATCAGTGAGCAATATTGGAAAGATAGATTTGAGAGTTTTACAGAAGAACAGAGACTGTATTTAACGCACTCGCTTGGAAATTTACTACCCTTGTCTCGTGCCAAAAATTCTAAAATGCAAAATTATGCTTTTGATATCAAGAAAGATAATGGAAAAAATGTGGGTTATTATAATGGTTCTTTTTCAGAAAATGAGATAGCTAAAAATTCTGAATGGTCCGCAAAAAATATTCTTGAAAGAGGGATGGACTTATTAAATTTTATGGAAGATAGATGGAAAATCAAATTAGGTGATGAGAAATTTAAAAGACAATTGCTACATCTTGATTTCTTGGAATTGCCAATTAAATATATCTAATATTTCATAGTGCGCATCTAATATATTTCGGCTACGAATATATCACGCCTAATTTAGTTATAAATAATAATAACATGATTGAAATTAACAAGTCTTTCAAGGGATCTAAAACCAAGATCTTAAGAGCTTCTAAATAAATCTCTAAAATCTAACGCTTTACAATATTATTATACCTGATCCAGTATTGATTACTGCACGCAATAAATAATTACAGACTTTAACACCCGTTATAACACTATTTATCTTTAACTTTAATATCTCTTCATTAGCATTACTATATTTTGGACATTTTAAAATTGCTTAGCACTAAACTATAGATTGAAAAAGAGTTAGAGTTTACTTTGATATATTTTGTTGGTGATGCTGAGAATTTGAGTATAATTTTTGCCATTACCATCAAAATTATGTTTTATATTGATACATAGTTTATCGCCGCATTTACATAAAACCCTTAACTATTTTTCATCTTTTTTACAAAAATACTCATATAAAAATCTATTGGTGCCAAGCTTTTTCATTTAAATAAAACTCGGCTTTAAAATTGGAACCATTATCAGATTTTAAGCACCAGAAACTCTTATCATCAAGATTTAATATTAATGATATATTGATAAAAAAAAGACTATATTTAACAAAATCTACTTGATTTTATTTAAAAAGATGCCATAATAAAGTTAAATCATGTTTTTTACAAGTTTTTTTGGAAAAAAATTGATTTTTTATAGGGATTAAATTTGGCGTGCATATTTCATATCACCTTAAATTTGCCCCAAATTTTAATTGAAAATATTTTAACTTTATGAACTAGTTATTAAAATTTGCATATTTAAATATTATGTTACTAACAAAATAGATTAAAATAAATAATGCTTTTCACCAAAAAGTAAAACCCAAATAACATGAAGACTTCTTTGATTTTTCTATTCCTTTATTTCTCACCTTGGTTGCGTGATAAATTATCTTTTTTGCAATTATTTCTTGTATTTAGCTTAAATATTTTATGGCGAATTCCACTTTTTAAGAGAAAAAACTTAAATATTTTAAAAAAATTAAAGCAAATTGTCTGGAATTTTGTTGTTCGATTTTTCTTGTGGTTGCGCAATATCTTAGCGCAATTTGCGGTTATTTGTTTATTATTTGAGCAATTTCTTTTTGTTTTTGCCGGTGCTTCTTATTCAGCGGCGCACGCTTCTAATCTTCCCATCACTCCTGATGGTTCTACAAACACACAAATTGACAATGCCGCCAATGGTGTTCCAATTGTAAATATTGCGGCGCCGAATTCTTCTGGGCTTTCGCACAATAAATTTACGGATTATAATGTAAATTCTTCGGGGTTGATTTTAAATAATTCGACACGAAGCCAAAATGGCGTGGTGCAAACGCAAATTGGTGGCTTGATTAATGATAATCCAAATTTGGCTGGTTCTTGGAATGGTTTTTCTGGGGCGGCTTCGGTGATTTTAAACGAGGTGACGAGCAATAATATTTCGCAAATTAATGGCTGGACGGAAATTGCAGGAAGGCGCGCTGACTTGATTTTGGCGAATCCGAATGGTTTTTTGATGAATGGGGCGGGTTTTATTAATGTTTCGCGACTTACGGCGGTGGTTGGGTCTTCTAATGGCGTTGGCTCTTCTGGTTTTGGTGGAAATCCAAACGATCTTACTTTTGCTTTGAGTGGCAATGCTTATGAGGCGACTCATGGTTTTTTGCCAAAACTTACGATTATGGGAAATGGAATTGATTTGGAATCGGTAAGTTCGACTGATTTGGTGGCGAATTTGATGGAAATTGTGGCACCGGTTTTTGCCGGCGATAATGAGGTGAATTTGCGGGCTGGGGATTTTGCTTTTGATTATGGAAGTAAAATTGTTAGTTCTGATAACTTAGCTGATAATGTTGGAAATAATTTGCCCGATGAAATTGCAATTGACGCATCAAACTTAGGAAAAATTCAGGCGGGCAAGATTTTTATTGTTGGAACTAAGGAAGGATTTGGAATTAAATATTCAGGCGATTTGCTGGCAAGTCGCGGCGGCGTTGTGATTGATAATGAGGGCAATATTGGATATAGGAATATTATGGCGCAAAATGGCGATATTTCTATTACTTCGCGCAAAAGCTCAATATCGCAAAATGGGGTTTCGCAAACTTTGGATTCTGATATTAATTCAACTGGAAATATCAATTTAAGTGCTTTTGGCAATATTAATAATTATGGGCAATTTTTAAGTTCTGGTAATATCAATATTGATTCTGGTGCGGCTTTTAATAATCAAAGCGTTTCCCTTAATTTAAGTAATAGGAATTTTACGATTAATGCGGTTGATTTTAATAATTTTGGGCAAATTGTTACTGGTCGTGATTTGGATATTACTGCTACTGAATCATTGAATAATTCGGCAAAACTTGTTGCTGGGAGAAATTTAACCTTAAGTGCGGCGCAAATTGTTAATGATGCTGATGGTTCAATTTACGCCAATCATAAAATTGATATTGAGGCTAATGATTATTTTACTAATGATGGAGATGCTGTTTCTCTTGGAGTTGGCTTGGTTGCAACAAAAGATGGAGCTATTTCTGGAAATGCTGATGATGGGGTTTTGATTGTGGCTAAAACCCTAAATAATAACAAAAGAATTGCGGCAAATAATATTCTTACCATTAATGCCAATTCTTTAAATAATAATACCGCAAACAGCCTTATTACTTCTGGTGATAATGTTAATTTGAATATCATTTCGCTTGATAATTCAAGTGCGAATGTTCAAGCGGCGAATGTTTTGACGCTTCGTAATCTTGCTTTGGCTTCGCCTGAAATTGCCGAGAGTTTTGGCCTTGATTTGCTTGATAGCGTTGCAACAACCAACATTACAAATACAAATGGAACATTTTCTGCTGGAAGTCTTCTTGATTTTGATTTGAGTGGCGCTGATTATACAATTTTAGGAAATTTACAAAGTGCTGGTAATACTAAAATTAAAGCAATGAATGTTACCAATCAAACTAATATTTTGGCTACTGGTTATGTTGAAATTGAGGCAGAAGATGAATTTGTTAATGGTTCGTTGCTTGGTGATAATTCTGAAGTAAAAATTATTAGCGGAACCTATCTTAATATTACGGCGCAAAATATTTTGAGCAATTATGGAGCTCTTTCTTCTGGGGTTGATTTAAAGCTTACTTCGCTTGATGGAAATATTAACAATAATATTAATGCTGAGATTATTGGTGGCGTTGGAACTCTTTCATTATCTGCGCTAAATGGTACGGTTTATCAGAATTCGCTTAATTCGATTGTTGCCAATGGTGATTATAGTCTTGATGTAACTGATTTTGTGAACACTGGTCGTGTTGATATCGCTGGGGATTTGACACTTAATATTTCTAATAATTTAACTAATGAAGCTTATGGCTTGATTTATGCTGGTGAGAATATGGAGCTTAATGTTGTTAATAATTTAGTGAATGAGAATGGTGGAGTGATTTATTCTGAAGGTGATTTGACGATTCAAAAATATGCTTCATCTAATCCGCTTTATGATGTCAATGACAACAAAACCAACTTAATCGATAATATTTCCGCGGAAATTACTTCTTATGGCGGCAATATAAATTTATTTGCAAATACTTTAAATAATCGCGCCAGCAGCAATAAAGTTCAGGGTGCGGAAGCTAGGTGGAGTTCGAGATGTAATTTTCATCACCATGAATGCCATTATAATAGCTATGCGACGAAATCTTTTAGTGGAATGCAAGGAGCGGCTTCTTTCATAAATTCTGGCACTGATATAAATATTGCTGCTGGTACTTTTTTAAATGATGCTTCGAACATTAACGCTGTTGGCGATATTGTTATTGATGCAAATAATTTTAGCAATAATTCGCGCTTTTATGAATCTTATAATAAGCAAAGTATTGATTGGTGGCAAGGAAATCAGGATAGTAATTTAAATAGTGCGCCAGTGTTGAATTACACTTCTGAGAGTTATAGAGCTGCTATTAAGGCCGGGGGATCTATTACGGTTGATGCGGTAAATAACATCAGCAACGAGAATGTGACACCAAATAATAACCCTAATATTATCAATACTCAAATTGGAAGCCAGACACCGCAGCTTTTTGATGGCTTGAGTGTAGATGAAATTATTAATGATGGTACTCTAAATGTCGATTTAAGCGATTATTTTAATGGCCCTAAAAATAACGGAATGTTCCAAAAATCTGAGAACCCAAATGCTCCGCTTTTTGAGACGCGTTCGCAATTTATTGATCAAAGCAAGTTTTTTGGCTCGGATTATTTTTATCAGCGTATTGGGCTTGATTTAGGCGATGTTCAAACACAACTTGAGCAGCAAGATAAAAGATTGGTTGGTGATCAATTTTTTCAGACTAAATTGCTTGAAGAACAGTTAAGGACGATTTCTAAAAACTCCGCCCTACTTTCATCAAGTGAAAATAATGTTAATAATGAAATCAAAAATCTTCTTGACAATGCCGCCGATGAATATGCTCGTCTTGGACTTAGCGGGGATTTGAATCAGAGCTTGACTCAGGCGCAAATTAACAGCTTACAAAAAGACATAATTTGGTTTGAGACGAAAGAAATTGACGATGGTCCAAATCCTGGGATTTATATTGTGCCAGTGGTTTATTTAACTTTGGCTACGAGGAATGCACTTAAAGATGGTGCTGGTGGTGGCAAAGATATTGCAAAAGGCGCAGTGATGTTTGCTGGTGGTGATTTAAATCTTAATTCAACTGGTGGAGGAGTTGTTAATCAAGGATCTATTTCTGGAAATAATATTACAATTAATGCACAAAATGATATTTTAAACAAGAATTTCTCGGATATTGAAGCTGAAAATAATTTATCAATAACCTCAAATTCTGGGTCAATTATAAATTTAAGTAATTTAAGTGCGAATAATAATTTATCTTTGACTGCAAATAAAGATATCACTAATTCCTCAACTGTGTTGACGAACGATGCTTCGCTTTTAAATAGCGGAATTGTTGGCTATGGAAGCAATTCGATGTCTACAACCGATCAGCGGTTTATTAACTCGACACTGCTTGAAACAGCGAGTATTAATGCTGGAAGCGTAACTATTAACACTGGCAATGATTTTAGTAATTATGGGGCAAAAATTACTACGAAAAAAAATATTATTAATCAAGATGCAATAAATCAAGCAAATCTTCATAATCAGCAAGTTCAAGAAAGCGGAATTGGCACATTAATTACCGTTCCAAGCCCGACTTATTCAAGCGCAAACCTTGAAATCAAAGCTGGTGACGATATCAACATTACAACCTTAAAACTTCGCAACAGAACCGAAAGAAGATGGGGATCAAGAGACGATGGCGGTGTCAAGATAACTGACGCTACAACAAATATTGGAAGCGAAATTTCAAGTGCGGGAAATTTGGCCTTAACCACCACTGGACTTGGTTTGGACAATGAAAAAATTGCAATTCAACAATTGCAATCTCAAAGAAATAATAAACTTCAAGTTAAAGAAATTCAACTTGCACAATTAAAACAAAAACAAGCCGAATTAACAAACTTACTTAAACAAAGAAATAATAAAAAACCCAAGTCAACTGAGTTTTTACTTAAAATCATTAAATTAAAAGAAATTAACAATAAATCAAAGAACCTTGAAGCCGAAATTAATGCAATAAATTCCGAATTTGACGCCAAAATTACGCAATATGCAGGCAATTATGGAAGCAATATCAATATTGAAGGAAGTATTTTAAGAGCAGGTGTTTCTGAAAATAAACTAGGCGGAAATGGCAACGCAAATAATAAAAATGGCGGATTACAACAAAATAACGCCCAAAATCAACCAAATAATCAAGGTGATATTAATATTAATGCTAGAAATCAATTTTTATTAACTTC
>CBFIDI010000058.1:0-7218 GCA_965661355.1 Rickettsiales bacterium
GGTTTCGCAATAATCGCGTATTTTTTTTATGTTGCCAGAATCAAAAAATTCAGTAACCATCGAGCCGTCAATTCCAGTTTTTCCGGGTAAATTAACGCAAGCGCAAACTTCATTCATTTTAACTTTGGCCGAAGCGCCAAAATCTGAAAAAGCTTCTGCTAAGTCGCAGTGCCAGTCTAGGCTGTAGCGCTGATTATAATTGTTCCACTTATCGCCCATTTTGTAAAACCAAGGCGCGTCAATTTCATATTTCATGGCGCGATATTTCAAAACAGGCATATCAAAATGACGACCGTTAAAACTTACGAAGCGTGGGGTCTTTTTCTTTAAATAAGAAAAAACGCCTTTAATAAGTTCTTCTTCGCTTGAATCTTCGTCGCCACCGGTTCTTAAATTGACAAATTCGTATGATTCGCGACCATCAAAATCGCGATTTATCTTTGCTTCCAAAAACGAAATTGCGACAACTTTATGAAATGGCTGGCGTAAAAATGAGTTTTTACCACCGGTAATTTCAAGGTGATAATCGGTTAAAGCTTGACGCATTTCTTGAATATTTTTTAAATCAACGCCAAGAAGGGTTTTTGCGGCTTTGTCGTCAGGAATTGTCTCAATATCGAAAATGAATAAAGATTGATGTTGCATTTTTTGTGGTTTTCTTTGAAAATTAACTTTGTGTGACAAGATAGTATTTTATTTTAATCAATAATTCAAACAATTTTTGACCAATATTTTATTAATTAACCAAAATTATTAAATGAAAGCAATAATTATAGACAAAATAGGTGGCCCAAAAGTTTTAAAAGTCAAAAATATTGACGCGCCAAAAAAATTTAAAAAGCATGATGTTTTGGTTCGTCAAACTTACGCTGGGGTTAATTTTTTTGATGTTTGTTATCGTAAGGGGCAATATAGTTTAGATAAATTTCCTAATATTTTAGGTCTTGAAGGAGTCGGTGTAATTGAAGCCGTGGGTTCGGGCGTAAAAGAATTTGCGGTGGGTGAAAGAGTTGCTTATGGAACTGGCTCTATTGGCTCTTATCAAGAAAAAAGAATAATTGAAAAGCGTCACTTGGTTGTGGTTCCTGATGGAATTTCTGATAAAATAGCAGCGGCCGTTATGACAAAAGGACTTATGGCTCATAGTTTGCTTTTTAGGGCTTATCAAGTTGGCAGGGCGAAAAAAGTTTTAGTACATTCAGCGGCCGGCGGGGTTGGGCAGTTTTTGTGCCAGTGGGCAAAGCATTTAGGCGTTGAGGTTATTGGCGTTGTTGGAAGTAAAGAAAAAATAAATATCGCTCTTGAAAATGGTTGTAGATATGTAATAAATTCTTCTGTGGGTAATTTTTATGAAGAGGTCAAGAAAATAACAAAAAATTTAGGTGTGGGCGCGGTTTATGATGGCGTTGGTAAAGATACTTTAGAAAATTCGTTAAAGTGCTTATGGCCAATGGGCGTTTGCATGAGTTATGGAGAATCTTCGGGCAAAACTGAAAAGCTTGACTTGAATCATTTAGTCAAACATTCACTTTATTTAACCAGGCCAACATTGTCAATTTACAAAGCAAACCGAGTAGAACTTTCTTTGGCAGCAAATGATATATTTGATTTAATTTTGCGCGGTGCCTTAAGGCCAAGAATTACCGAATATTCTTTTACAGATGTTGCTAAAGCTCATTACGACCTTGAATCTAGAAAGTCGGTTGGTTCTATTGTTTTGAAATTTTAGATCTTTTGCATAACTTTCGATAAAAATCTCTTTTTGATGGTTATGGGTTATTTTCGTGAGTTATGCCAATTTAACTTTGTAATTAACTATCTTATAATAATTTAATTGATGAAATTTTTTATCCATTTCAAGTATCAATTATAAACTCAAAGCAATATCACAATCATAATATTAAATTTTGAATAAATATTGACTTTTTTGTAATTTATAGCAAAATTGAAAATAAAAAATATATCGCCTTTTTTAAAATCAATTTTCAAGTTAAAAACTACAAAACTTATAATTCTATTCTCGCCTTTATATTTCTTTAAGTTGTCGGCGAGAAATGCGATTAAGTTTTTATTTTTTGCCCCCGTAGCTCAGTGGATAGAGCAATGGTTTCCTAAACCATGTGTCGCATGTTCGATTCATGCCGGGGGCACCAGATTGATTTAAATTTCATAATTATATTCAATTTATTACCTTGCGACTTTGCTTTATAAGCCTGTTTGATAGCTTTTGCTTGACAATTTGTAAAAAATACGCCATATTTAGCAATTAGCTAAAATTTAAATCTTGCGATTAATTTGCGTGTAGTTTAAGTTATGAGATTTCTCAACTTTAGGCTCTGTGGGTCAATTAACAAATTCAAATAAATATTTCATGCGTAAAATATAATCAAGAATTTACCGTTAAAAACCGTTAAAAATTCTTATCACCGCCGATATTAAATATTTTAGTTGGAATAATATATTTATTATAATTTGATTTTTACTTTTACTCTAAAATTTTAAGCAAAAATATTGTAATTGATTAATATTTGGTAATTTTTCACAAATAATATTTAAGATTTTTAACTCGATTTATGATTCAGATTGGAAATATAAAATTAGAAGACAATGTCTTGCTTGCGCCTATGTCTGGCGTGACAGATTTGCCATTTCGTCGACTTGTTAAAAGTTTTGGTGCGCCACTTTTGATATCCGAGATGATTGCAAGTCGAGCGATGATATTGCAAACGCGTCAATCTTTACAAAAATGTCAAAAAGACGATTCTACCTATCCTCTTTCGGTTCAAATTGCAGGTTGCGACCCTAATATTATGGCAGAAGCAGCAAGGCTTAATGAAGATTTAGGCGCTGATATTATTGACATAAACTATGGTTGCCCAGTAAAAAAAGTTGTGAACTCAATGGCTGGAAGCGCAATGATGAAAGATGAAGAATTGGCGGTAAGAGTCGTTGAATCGGTTGTAAAGGCGGTTAAAATTCCAGTTACCGTGAAAATGAGAATGGGTTGGAATCAGCAAAATTTAAATGCGCCAAGCTTAGCAAAAAAATGCGAAGATGTGGGCGTGAAAATGATTACGGTTCATGGCCGCACGCGCTGTCAAATGTATAACGGAAGTGCAAATTGGGAATTTATAGCAAAGGTAAAAAATGTTTTGAAGATTCCGGTGATTGTAAATGGCGACATAAAAACGAGTGAAGATGCGAAAAAGGCACTTGACCTTTCTGGTGCAGATGGCGTAATGATTGGCAGAGGATGTTATGGTAAACCTTGGCTTATTCAACAAATTTCGTCCGAGTTAAAAGGTAAGGTTTATAATCCGCCAAGTACCCAAGAAAGGCGCGATATTATATTGAGGCATTTTAAAGAAATGGTCGAGCATTATGGCGAAAAAACAGCTATTCCGTTGGCCAGAAAACATATTGGTTGGTATAGTTCAGGACTTATTGATTCTGCTGATTTTAGGGCTAAAGTTAATATTACTATGGGTTACGATAATGTAGTTGACGCTATTAATGAATTTTTTGACAAGCAAAAAACTTTACAAACTGGGTTGGGTTTATGAAGATATTTTAGAATTTATTTTTTTAATTCTTCGTAAATCTTTTCAGCAATTTTTGCGCTAATTCCTTCGGCCCGTGACAGATCTTCGGGCGAGGCTTGTTTAATTTTCTCAACCGATCCAAAATAGTTTAAAAGTGCCTTCTTTCTGTTTGGACCAATTCCAGAAACTTCATCAAGGCTTGATTTGATTGTGTTTTTAGATCTTTTGGCGCGATGAGATGTAATTGCAAAGCGATGTGCTTCGTCGCGCAATCTTTGAAGATAATATGCTAAAGCGGTACCCTTTTTAACATTAGCGGTCGATTTATCTAGTTTAAAATAAGTTTCCTCGCCCGCGTTTCTATGTTCGCCCTTGGCCATGCAAATTAATGGAATTTGAATATTTAGCTTGCTAAAAACTTCTTTTGCAGCTCCAAGTTGGCCAAGTCCGCCATCGATAATAATTAAATCTGGAAGTCTATTTTTTTGGGCCCAAGATTCTTTTTGTTTGCGTTCTGTGTTTTTGTAATCATTTTCATCTTCAGCAAAATTTTTAAAGCGCCGCAACAAAACTTCTTTCATCATATAAGTGTCATCGCGATTTTGCTTTGTTTGTTGGCAATCTTTAAGTGGCTGTGTTTTTAAATTTGCGCCATCAAAACGAATGTTGAATTTGCGATATTGGCTTTTTACAAAGCCGTCAATTCCGGCGACAACAAAAGCTCCAACTGCGTTTTGAGTCGAGGTGTGGCTATTATCATAAATTTCGATTATTTCAGGTATTTTTTCAAGGCCAAAGGCTTCTTTAACTTCGAGCAATAATTTTTTGTCGCTTAAATTTTTGACGATTTTTTCTGACAAAAGTCGCGCGGCAATTTTGGCTTGGCTTTGCATTAATTTTAATTTTTCGCCTAATTTTGGAATTTTTATCTCAACTTTTTCTTTTGCAATTTCACTCAAAAACTTTGTCATTAAATCGTGATTAGCAAGTTCGTGATTTGAAAAAACTACCTTTGGCGGCTTTTCATTTTGATAAAATTGACCCAAAAAATCTGATAAAAATTCTTCATCACTTAAACCTTCTTGAATTTCGTAAAAATAAGGTTTGGCGCCGTAGTTATTGCCTCCTCTGAAAAATGAAATATAAACACAATAAAGATTTTTTTCTTTAATTAAATTGACAAAATCTGCATTGTCAATTTCGCCCGAATTAATATTTTGACTTGCCTGAATTGACGAAAGTGATTGAATTTTGTCGCGAATTTGCGCTGCTTTTTCATATTCAAGATTTTTGCTAAATTTTTGCATTTTTACAGCTAATTCTTTTTGAATATTTGAAGATTTTGAGCTTAAAAATTCAACTGCTTCCTTAATTTGATTTCTATAATCATTTTTCGAAATATAACCGACGCAAGGCGCTGAACATTTTTTAATTTGATATTCTAAGCACGGCTTTTTGCGTCGAAAAAATTCTGAATCTGAGCAACTTCTAAGTAAAAAACTTTTTCTTAAAATATCCAAAACTCGATTAACATCAGTGGCCGAGGCAAAAGGACCAAAAGAATATGTATTTTTTTTATCAAGGCTACGCGATTTAAAAATAGCGCCAAAATCATGTTTTTTATCAATTGAAATTGTGGCAAATCTTTTTCCGTCTTTAAGTAAAATATTAAATTTAGGATAATGTTTCTTGATTAAATTATGCTCAAGTAGAATTGCTTCAAGATCAGAGCTGGTTTGAGTTATTTCAATTCTTGTGGCCAAAAAAGTCATGCGCCGAATTCTGTTACAAAGACTATCCGACTTTGTGTAGCTTGCAAGTCGTTTGCGCAAATTTTTTGCCTTTCCAATATAAAGAATTTCGTCTTTTTCATCAATAAAACGATAAATTCCGCTCTGGTTAGGCGCTTTTATAATTTGTTGTTTTAGTTTTTCATCAATCATAAAAGCGATAATATCATTTTTTTAGATAAAATCAATTGTAATTTATTATACTTTATAAATATGCAAATGGCGCTATAAAAATCCTATTGATAAAACAACTTTTGCCTTTTGTTGTTTTAATGCTTAATTTCTGGTGAAAAATTTATATATAAACTGACTTATATTTCTTCTTAAGCTATAATATAAAGTGATAATTTACCGATTTGCAGTAAGTTTTGATAAAAACACGATTTTTAGTGCGGCGCTAAAAACTCAACGATAGTTGTTATAAATTTATTAATCAAAAAATTATATTTTTGTCAAAATTGAGTGTGATTCTGATTTTTTAATAATTTTTTAGCTAAAATCTATGTGGTTTAGTATAATTTTATTCTTGAAAATTACTTTAAGAATAAGATTTGATACGAGATTTATATAATTTATATTTTTATCGTGTGGTCGCCTTGCATATATAGATTCATACTTTATAAATTTTAAAGTTGCAACTCTATTAATAATGATTTAAAATTGCGGCCAAGAGAAACTTGCTAGTTACTAGATAAACTGAATTAAACTCATAAAAAATGACAATTAAAAAAGAGCAATTAGAAGAAATTCAGACCTTAAGGCAACAGAAAAACCAAACAATTCGTCCAGTTTCGCCAGAATTGGAAGAGGTTTTGTATAAGCCGTTCGAGGTCTTGGACCATGGATTTGTACGCGTTGTTGATTATATGGGAAATGATTCTTCGGTTGTTCAGGCGGCTCGTGTTTCTTATGGCGCCGGAACTAAAAAAGTTAGCGCCGATAAAGGTTTAATTAATTATTTAATGGCCCATCGCCATACTACTCCGTTTGAAATGTGTGAAATTAAATTTCACATTAAAGTTCCAATTTTTATTGCTCGACAATGGATTCGCCACAGAACGGCCTCGGTTAATGAATATTCGGCCCGCTATTCTTTGGTTGAAGATGAATTTTATATTCCAAAAGCTGACGCCTTAGCGGCGCAATCAAAAATAAACCACCAAGGTCGCGATGAAGGAAGGGTTTTAAATTCTGAAGAATCGAAAAAAATATTGCAAATTTTAAAAGAAGATTCGGCTAAAAATTATTCAAACTACCTTGATATGATTAATCAAGATGAAAAAGGTGAAATTGTTGATGAAAATAAAGAAGGACTTGCGCGCGAATTAGCAAGAATGAATTTAACGCTAAATTGCTATACTCAATGGTACTGGAAAATTGACTTGCATAATTTGTTCCATTTTTTAAATCTAAGAGCGGATTCTCATGCGCAATTTGAAATTAGAGCTTATGCAAATATTATGCTTGATATGGTAAAAAAATGGGTTCCATATTCTTTTGAGGCCTTCGTGAAGCATCGTCAAAGTTCGAAAGAACTTTCTGGAGCTGCAATTGATGCGGTAAAAAAAATGATCAAGGGCGAAAAGGTTGATCAAGAGAATTCCCGTTTAAGTAGGCGCGAATGGAGTGAATTGATGGAAATTTTAAAATAAAGGTAAATTATGTCTTTGGGAATTTGGCAGTTAGTTCTAATTTTAGCTATAATATTAATATTTTTTGGCGCAGGAAAGTTACCAAATGTGATGAGAGATGTCGGAAAATCGGTCAAAGGTTTAAAAGAAGGCATGAAAGATGATGAAAAAGATAAAGAGATTGATAAAAGTAAAATCGATGACGGTCGTAAAGAAAATTCTAAAAAAAATTAATAGAAATAATTTAGAATTTAT
>CBFIDI010000059.1:0-7112 GCA_965661355.1 Rickettsiales bacterium
CACAAGATGAAGTTGATATTGTTAAAAGAAAAACATTTGTTAAAATTATTATTAATTTTTTCATAATCTATAAGGGTCTAGATAATTTTTTTATTCTTTAAATCTGCAGCTAATTTTTTATCATTAAAAAACACTATTTTCATATTAACTTTGGTAAGAAATTATATTAAACAACTGAATTTAATTACTTTTTTGCCAAAAATCAATCTTTTTGCTTTATTTGTTTCTAAATTTTACTAATTCAATCAATTCATGATTTATCAATTTTATCATCATAACAAATGAGCGCCTCAACTTTAGCAAATACTTCTTTAATAATTCTATATCTTAAATAATCAAGCTTTTTACTGCCATTATACGAAAATTTAACTTGTCCATCTTCGCCAATTAAAGCGGTGAATAGGCTTCTTCATAATGTAAATGTGGCCCTGAAGATTTACCTGTATTACCTGAGTAACCAATTAATTGACCAGCTTCAACATAGTAATTTTTGTCAACCAGCCTTGTTTTTAAGTGGCCATAGAAGGAGTCGTATTTGATATCGTCATCATATCTAACGCTAATTCTCTCGCCAAAACCACTTTCATAACTAGACCTAGTAACTTCTCCACTTTTGAGAGCATAAATTGGCGTACCAACAGGAACCGCAAAATCAGTCCCCTTATGAAAAACTCCAACCTCTCCAGTTACTGGGTCAGTTCTAATTCCATAATTACTACTTATTCTAGAGTTTGATTGTTTTTGAAATATTAGACTTGTATTGCTCATGGTTTATTAATTTTTACTTCTAATGATTTTAAATTCATTAACCCTACATCCTGTAACTTTTATATAGGATTTGTCTTTTGGTGCTTTATTGCTGCTAGATTCTACTGCAAACAAACTATTAGAATTCTTTTTTATTTCTAACTCTTTTTGATTCATCAATGTATATATCTTTGTTTTTTTAATTTCTTCTTTATCTTTTTCCATTGTAGCTTCAGGACCAATATCTATCCCAATAATTTCAAAAGGATCATTTTTATATAATAACCAAAAGCCATATTTTTGATAATATTTATCTCTCTCTCTTTAATTCCTGCCTCATAAACATTAATTGCAAAAATACAAACATTTCTATAACATCTACCCCTTTCTTTCCTGTTTATTTTTCTAAATACCCCTTCAAAAACTGAATATATATAACGACAAAAATGTCCATGGTTATTTTCAAGATCTAGTTTAACTTTATAAGCTCCAAGGTAATCTTCTTTTATTTCTTCAGCGTAATCTGCCTTTGCAGAAAGGCTAAAAAATAATAAAAAGTAACTGTTAAATATATAATCTTCACTTGCAACTAAATGCTGTTCAATACTATTAAAAGAGCTTTGTTGTTTAATCAGAATAAAAAGAAGAGGAATGTAAAAATCGGATATGTCAATAAAATTTAAGCTCTCAAAGGAAGAGAGACATAGCCAAAACTCTTTAATTATTGTGGTAAGTAACTAAAGCTAATTTGTTATAATATATTTACTGATATTTGGGGTTAAGCACTTTTTGACAAGTTTTGTAAAATGCAACACCTACCAAAATCACTTCTTTTTCTTATATTAAGCCTCATGTTTAAATGCTAATAATTTAATTAATAAATTTATTATAAAAAATACAGCCACAGCCAATACCTATTTTACGCCTTTAGCATTGGGTTTAGTAATTAAATTATGACGAATAAATTAACATTTAACCATGAAAATGCATTATAATTTCTTTTATCGAACTTCATTATAATGTTCGTTTTCTATTTCTTGATTGGCTTGATATTCGTAATTTTCATCATACCAAGTAGAATCTGTGTTTATTTGATCTCTTGCATCAATGTCAAGCTCTTCGCTATATTCTTGGGATATTATATTTAGCGTCGTTTAATCATTTTAAGTTAAATTTTTTAACCAACAAATGTTAACTTTTAATAAATTATTCTTTAGTAAATATTTCTTTAATAATTCTATATCTTAAATAATCAAGCTTTTTACTACCATTATACGAAAATTTAACTTGCCCATCTTCACCAATTAAAGCAGTGAAAGGTATCACATTTTTATATTTAATTCCCCTGTTAGCAAGCTCTTCAAAAAACCCAGCTCTAAATTCCAGATATCTAGGCTTAAAATAATATTTTCCTTTAGCGCCAAGATAATCAGTTAATTTATTAGCAGAAATATCTTTGTCAATTGCGACTGATATTATTTTCAAGTCACTATTTTGAAATTCTCGCGCAACTTCATTAATTACCCAGAAATTTTTTGTGCAAACGGTGCACCAAGTGGTATAAATATATAATAATATTGGCTTTCCGGCATTTTCATCTAGTTGCGCGGCAATATCAGTGGCCGAGGTTGCAATTGCATTTTGATTATTGTAAAATAAATTTTCAGATTGCGGAATTTTTACATCTAATATAGATTGTCTTTTAATATATTGATTCCAAATCGTAATCGCAACAATAACCGACAAAAGAATAATTACAAATATCATTTTTTTCTCCTTTAAAAAATTTTTTAAATTATTTTTTTGGTAATTTTTTATATCTATAATTTTATTATTTTTCATGGTAATTAAAATAAAAAACTTAACACTTTATACAATATTGGGAATCTACGAATCTGAGCAAGAAAAAAAACGCGAGGTTATCATTAACATAACCATTAAGACTAATTTTGATAAAGCAAGATACACAAATTCTATAGATGATACAATAGATTATAGCAAAATAATTAACAATATAAAAAGCCTGGTTGAAAATAAAAAATTTGGCCTAATTGAAAAAATGGCACAAGAAATACTTGATTTAATAACAAAAAACGACAAAATTGAAGAATGCCAACTTGAAATTGACAAACCAAAGATTTTTACAGAAGTTCAAAGCGCGTCTGTAACTTTAAACTATCAAAAATAAATGGATCAAAGAACTTTAAGAACATTAAAAAGGTTAAATCTGCATCTAAAAGTCCAAAAAATTTTATTGATTCTATCTTACTTTTTAATTATTTCTGGGGTTTTAACTTATATTTTCTTTGCTATTAACCGAAAAGATGAAAAATATAAATTAGTTTCCGGTTATAAAAAAGATCAAAAAAAATATAAAACAGAAAAAATAATGATCAACCCAAAAATTCGCTTTAAACATACCGACAGTAAAATTTATGATATCGAAGCTAAACGAGCATCGCATATCAACGAAGAAGAAATAACAATGTTTGACGCCGTAGCTAAAGGCGATATTGGCAATATTACCTCTGGCCAACTTAAAGTTTATGAAAATGGCGACCACTTGGTTTTTACGGTAAACCCCGTGTTAATCTTAAATAATAACCAAAACAATAAAAAATAATTGTTATATTTTGCTTTCTTTCTAAAACAAAGACATCTTAATGGTAATTTTTGCAAAATAGCTTTAACCAACAAATAATAATAGCTAATAATTTAAGGAATAAATGAGTAATAAATTTGGTACAAAATTTAGCTTTACCACCTTTGGCGAAAGCCACGGAAAGGCTATTGGATGCGTTATTGACGGCTGTCCATCAATGATCGAGATAAGCGAAGATGAAATCCAAAAAGAATTAGACAGAAGAAAGCCGGGGCAATCAAAATTTACAACCCAAAGAAAAGAAGATGATAAGGTAGAAATTTTATCTGGCGTTTTTGAAGGTAAAACCACCGGCACACCAATTGCACTTTTAATTCACAACCAAGATCAAAGAAGTAAAGATTATGGCGACATAAAAGATAAATTTCGCCCAAACCATGCCGATTATGCTTATTTCATGAAATATGGAATTCGTGATTATCGCGGCGGCGGAAGATCATCAGCGCGCGAAACCGCCATGAGAGTTGCGGCCGGGGCAATTGCAAAAAAAATTACCAAAGAAGCCGGAATAGAAATTTACGGCTATATTACTCAAATTGGTGATAAAAAAATTGATCGCAGTAAAATTGATTTATCCGAAATCAACAATAATCCATTTTTCTGCCCCGATAAAGACACTTTGCCAATATTTGAAGATTATTTATCCGAAATTCGCAAAAATGGCGATTCTGTGGGTGCGGTTATTGAAATTATAGCCAAAAATGTTCCGGCTGGCCTTGGCGAGCCAATTTACGACAAAATTGACTCTAGACTGGCTCAGGCAATGATGTCAATTAACGCCGTAAAATCAGTAGAAATTGGCATCGGACTTGAAGCGGCAAGTAAAAAAGGGTCGCAATTGGCCGATGAAATGTGGGTTGAAAATGACGAAGTTAAATTTTCGTCAAACCATTCAGGTGGAACTTTGGGCGGAATAACCTCGGGGCAAGATTTAATTATCAGATTCGCCGTTAAGCCCACAAGTTCAATTTTAATTCCACGAAAAACCATTGATATTAATGGCAATAACACCGAAATTATTACCAAAGGAAGGCACGATCCTTGCGTAGGGTTGCGCGCCGTTCCCGTGGGCGAGGCCATGATGGCCGCAACTTTAGCCGACTTTTTACTGTTAGATCAAGGTGAATAATTTTATCTAAGTAAAATTATCTATTTTTTTGTGTCAATTTACAAAGTACCAATCCTAATATTTAAAAATTGAACCTATATATAAAGCAAATTTGTCAAAATCGTATTATTACTTTTAAACTTTGCTATATTTGTCTTTTTTAGTTAAATTTTATCCCTTGAACTTTATAATTTATTATAAAAAATGACTGATATCATCTGATATTAAAAAGTTTTGACGATAGTTTTGGCAATTAAATAATTAACATATAAATTGCCAATTATCAAGTTAAAGTGGCTTTGTAATAGATTTTATCCTTGAATTTATATCAAAAAAAATAAAAAATCCAAAATCCTAACCAAAGATAAAATCCTAAATTTTTATAATTATTTATACACTCTTTAAAGATGGAGATTTATATTATCAAAAAACTAAATACCAAACCAATTAGTATAAAACCCAATAAAAACCTAAAAATAAATGATGATAAAATATTTTTACTAATAAACCTAACTTAATCTAGTTATTTCAAGCAAGATATAAAGGAAAATTTGCAAAATTTACAAAATACAATATGAAGAATATAAGAACAAAAAAATTTATTTAATTTATTGACAAATTCTATAAATTTTATATAATTTAGACTTTAATAAGTAAGGTGAAAATTTAACATATTTTATATGAGCAGCAACACAATAGCAGATAAAATTAAAAAAGTCATAATTTCAGGCAAAGAATGTCTTCCAATTGTCGAGGGTGGAAAAGGCGTCGGAATTACCACTGGCAAAACCGCTGGTAATTTCGCTAAGGCTGGCGCCGTTGGTACATTTTCTGGAGTTAATGCAGATTTACTTGACACCAATGGCCAATATATTCCACTTGAATATAAAACAAATACTCGCCGCGAAAGACATGAAGAATTAGTTAATTACAGCATTAAAGGTGGAATTTCACAAGCGCAAATCGCTCGCGACATTGCCGGTGAAAACGGCAGAATTCATATGAATGTTTTATGGGAAATGGGCGGAGCTCAAAGTGTTTTAAATGGAGTTCTGGAAGGTGCAAAAGGCCTTATACACGGAATTACATGCGGCGCCGGAATGCCTTATAAGCTTTCTGAAATAGCCACAAAATATAAGGTTTATTATTACCCCATCGTCTCTTCAATGCGCGCATTTAGAGCTTTGTGGAAAAGAAATTATTATAAGGCAAAAGACCTTCTTGGCGGAATAGTCTATGAATGCCCATGGAAAGCTGGCGGACATAACGGCCTTTCTAACGCCGAAGATCCGAATCTTTTTCAAGACCCCTATCCTAGAATTGTAGAGATTAGAAAATTCATGAATTCAGTTGGCCTAAACGATGTTCCTATCATAATGGCTGGTGGAGTTTGGAGTATTGAAGATTTTGAAGAGTGGCTTGACAATCCTGACATTGGTCCAATTGTCTTTCAGTTTGGCACAAGGCCGATTTATACCCAAGAATATCCGGTTCCAAAAGAATGGAAAGATAAATTAATGAATTTATCAGAAGGCGAGGTATATCTTAACCGCTTTAGCCCCACTGGCTTTTACTCTTCAGCTATTGAAAATGAATTTATTAAAGAATTGCAGGGTCGCGAAATTAGGCAAGTTGAATATAGAGCTAAGCAAGATGAAGAATTTAACACCGCAATTCCTTTTGGAAATCGCGGAAGGTCTGTTTATGTTAAAGCGCAGGACAAAGAACTTGTTGACAATTGGAAAAACTCTGGTCACACCGAGGGTATGAAAACTCCTGACGAAACATTGATGTTTGTCGATAAGTCAAAAGCTCAACAAATTATTACCGATCAAATAAATTGCATGGGCTGCTTAAGTCAATGTCGCTTTAGTAACTGGACCGACAGACCAGAAGAAAATTATACAACTGGTAAAAAAGCTGACCCTAGAAGTTTTTGCATTCAAAAAACTCTGCAAGAAGTTAGGCAAGGAATTGATATCGAAAATCAATTAATGTTTGCTGGTCACGCCGCCTACAGATTTGCAAAAGATCCATTTTATCAAAAAGGTGAATTTATACCCACTATTAAACAGCTTGTTGATCGCATTATGACTGGAAAATAAAGTTTATTGACGAAATTAAGTGAATTTATATCTATATCTGTTAGATTTTCTAAATGTTATTATATTAAATAATTTTTTAGTTTTCGACAGACTATAATCCAAATTATATTGGCTCGTATAATACCCTTTAACCTTTTCGCTAAATTTAACAAACGCCAGATATCATAATTAATAACGACTTTAAAAGTCAATTTATCCGCTTATCTTAATTACTATATATTCCATCAAAAATTCAACATAATTTTGCAATTTCTAGATTTTTATTAATTAACTTTATTAATAAAAATCGAGATTCAAAAGTCGAGATTGCTATCATAATATTTTACATTTTTAAATAAATCGGTACAAATATTTCATCTTTTTAACAAAAAATTATTATAAGTAAACTAGGAATATACAGCAGTAGATTTGCGATTATTTTAATAATTTCTTTATAAAAAACCGTTATTAAATCATTTTAACTATAATTATTGTGAAAAATGAGTAATTT
>CBFIDI010000060.1:0-7074 GCA_965661355.1 Rickettsiales bacterium
ATTTAATAGCAACATTGCCAATAATTTAATCTAAAAAGGGCAAATTGTTTGATTTATCCAAGTCGAAGCTAGTGGTCCGCATTTTTTTGTTGGAATTGTGAAGCCGTCCGGACAAATCATTTCACTTCTTTTAGTTTCGCCCGCATAAGCATTATTGTAGCCATCTTCCCAATTGACAGTTTGATCTGTGCAGGGCATTAAAAAACCAAGGTCAAAATCGGTTATTAATTGATTTTTAGTTTTAAAAAGCAAAATATCATCAAAAACATCACTGTTTGAATTAAGCGAGGTCAAGGCAACGCCCGGTAAGCCATCAGGATTCATGCCAAACTCAGAGTGATGAATGCCCGGTGCCACATTTTCTAGGGCGTTACTTCTCTCATACAAGTCAGCATTTGCAATAGAATTTTGCGAAGATGAAAATGAGTTAAAACCCCCATATTTATTGGCGCCATGACTTATTAAAGTAAAAGCGACATTTTCAACTATATTTGTCGAAGGAAGTTGGTAGATTTTTATCATTTCTTCGCTTGGCGGATTGTAAAAGCTAAAATTTCCATTATTAGCTTCATTTGGATATTCGGCAATAGTTAAATTACTATTGATCACATAGCCTATTTTAGAGCCAAAACCGTCTTCTGCCATTTCATCAGAAAGCCCCAAAGCAGCAACTGGAACCATGCCATAAATAATTTGAGGGTTTTGGTTCGATAAATAATATCCTTCCGTGGGGTTGCGGCAATCGCCAGAGCCAGACTCGGAGCCGTAACCGGGGTCTGATCTTGTTAACATTAAAGATGCCGGACAAGGTAAGCGATAATTGCGCGCGACAAAACTTCCTATTGCCTTGTAAATTGCATTTAATCTTTCATGCGTAACTTTTGTTTTGGCGTTGGTTAGAGCAACCGTTGAAACCGAAATTGCACCAGCGGCCAAAATTGAAATTATTAATATTACTATCGAAAGCTCAATTAGGCTAAATGCCTTTTTGTGTTTTTTTGTTTGCATCTAATTTTAATATTTTTGGATTTGTCTTTTTTAATCTATTGCTTAATATTAAATAAATGAATTTAATTTGTAATTAGTAATTTTTGATATTTTTAACTTATTTTAACTTAAAATTATAAATATCTGAGTTATTTTGCGGAGCATTTAAATTAAACTGCAATCTAAAATTTGTTAATATTTGCTATTTTTTTTGCCATTATTTAATTTATTCAGTTAAAAACACATATTAATAAAAATTTTATTAACCACAAAAATTACAACCCAATGTCTCTTTAACATAAAATTAAACAAGTAATTGACATTTTTTTAAATATGTATTAAAATAAAATCGATTAAAAAACTGGACAAATTTA
The DNA here is from genome assembly GCA_965661355.1 of Rickettsiales bacterium. GTDB lineage: Bacteria > Pseudomonadota > Alphaproteobacteria > Rickettsiales > UBA1997 > CAMCFD01. The sequence continues at coordinate 1,362 of CBFIDI010000060.1, forward strand.
ATTGTTTTTCTCTATTATTTTTGGCGGTTTTTGTACAATTGTTTTTAAAGTAAATTTCACTTACATTTTACGAATAAAAACAATTTAAATTCAACGCATTTTTTTCGTGGGGATATAGCTCAGTTGGTAGAGCACCTGCTTTGCAAGCAGGGGGTCAGCGGTTCGAACCCGCTTATCTCCACCAATAATTTTAAAATTATCAAGCTTCTTTTACTTTGTTAAATCAAAGCATTTTTTTAATCTCTTCACATTAAATTCTTAAATAAATTATTAAATGCGATTAATTTTAAATAATTGCAATTTCATCATTTTCATTTATTTTTTTACACCGTCTTTAATCATCAATTTATTAATAAAAATTATTATTCTTACCGACGCCAGAGCGATATTTAGCGCGGCGAACAAAGGCCTAAGAACAAATAACCGCGGTAAATTCTTTTTCCACTCGGCCCTTTTTTCTATCTTTTAACTCTAACGCATTTAAATAAATTTTTCGCATCAGCTTGCCGTTCTTAATTTAAAACTATTTAATAAATCTTATTTTACATTAAATAAAATATTGTTAAAATCGATTATTGGCGCACTAGTGATTTTTAATCTTTGAGCCCCGCCTAAAAACTTCATGTTAATTAACAGAAAATCATCATTAAAATCTGGGCGCGAAACTTGACTGTTTCTTCGACTTTTTGATGATTTTTTGCCAAAAATATTTTGCCTTTAGCTAAACCTTAAAACATGTAAAGCCGCTAAAAACTTAGACTCAATTATTCAAGTTATCAATCAATAAAATTCAGAAAATAATTTAACCAAAGATTTTTGCGCTTTATTTTTAGTAATTAACTTCGCTTAACATTTCTTTAAAAAGTCACAAAAAGCAAAGCTATTTTATTTTACCCAAAACTCCTTCGATCATGACCTTGACCATTTTTTCTAAATTGAATTCATGCTTCCAACCCCACTGTTTTTGCGCCTGAGAATCGTCGATTGACGATGGCCACGAATCTGCTATTTCTTGACGGTAGTCTGGTTTGTAACTAATTTCAAACTCGGGGATATGTTTTTTGATTTCGTCCGCAAGCTGTTGACAAGAAAAGCTTATGGCTGCAAAATTGAAATCGCAATAATTTGTTAATTTATCAAAATCAGCATCGGCCAATTCCATTGTGCCTCGAATTGCATCATCCATGAACATCATGGGTAAAATTGTGTCGGCCTTTAAAAAGCATTCATATTTTTTATTTTTTAGGGCTTCGTAAAATATTTCTACGGCGTAATCGGTTGTGCCCCCGCCTGGCAAGGCTTTGTAACTTATTAAACCCGGATAGCGAACTCCGCGAATGTCAATTCCGTATTTTTTAACGTAATAATCACAAATTAACTCGCCCGAAACTTTAGTAACCCCGTAAATAGTTTTAGGCAATAAAATTGTTTGCTGAGGAACATTTTTCTTTGGCGTTTCTGGGCCAAAAGCAGCAATTGAACTGGGGCAAATAATTTGCTTAACATTGTTTAATCTTGAAGCTTCTAAAATATTGTAAAGTCCGACAATATTAACATTGAAGCAAAGTTGCGGGTTTATTTCACCAACAGCAGACAAAATTGCAGCCAAATGGTAAATTGTATTTATTTTGTGCTTTTTTATTACTTCTGTTAATTTTGACTGATCAAGAATATCCAATTTTTCGTAAGGAGAAAATTCAGAATTATCTTTTAAATCAGAAGCAACAACATTATTAGAGCCGTGTTTTTCTTTCAGAGCCAAAACTAACTCCGATCCAATTTGACCAAGCGCACCGGTAACTAATATTTTTTTATTCATTTTTTAACTTAATTATTTTTGCATTAAAGCAAATTTTTTTTACCTTAATTCTTAAAAATTAGCTCTTTAACTTTCCATCTAACAACTGATTAAAAGAATAATTTTTATTTAAAAACTCGTGCAAAAATTTCATCAACTGACTTTAAGTGGTAAGAATCGTCGAACAGCGAATCTATTTTTTCGGGCGACAATTTTGACGAAACTTGATCGTCATTTTTTAGCAAGCTCTTAAAATCGGCATTTTCAGTCCAAACTTTCATGGCATTTTTTTGAACTATTTTGTAAGAATCTTCGCGGCTAATTTTTGCCTCTTCAATTAAAGCAAGTAAAACACGCTGAGAGCAATGTAAACCACCCATTCGATCAATGTTTTTTTGCATATTTTTAGGGTAAATCGTTAAATTTTCAACCACATTAATCAGGCGATTAAGGGCAAAATCTAGGGTTACTGTAGCGTCGGGCGCAAACATTCTTTCAACCGACGAATGAGAAATGTCACGCTCGTGCCAAAGTGCAACATTTTCAAGCGCTGGCGTAACTGCTGCGCGCACAATTCTTGCAAGACCGCACATATTTTCAGTTAAAATAGGATTTCTTTTATGGGGCATTGCCGAACTGCCTTTTTGGCCTTTAGCAAAAAATTCTTCAGCTTCGTAAACCTCTGTTCGTTGCAAATGACGAATTTCAGTTGAAATATTTTCAATCGACGAGGCAATAATTCCTAGCGCGCAAAAAAATGCAGCGTGGCGATCGCGCGGAATTACCTGCGAAGAAATTTCTTCTGAGTGCAAACCTAGTTTTTTAGCAACATGGTCTTGAACCTGAAGCGAAACATTTGCGTGTGTTCCGACCGCACCAGAAATAGCAGCAACCGCAACCTCTTTACGCGCAGCCTTTAAGCGGTCGAGACCACGATTAAATTCAGCGTAAAAACGCGCCATTTTAAGGCCAAAAGTAGTTGGTTCGGCGTGAATTCCATGGCTTCTGCCAATGCAAATTGTGTTTTTGTGCTCGTAAGAGCGTTTTTTTAAAGCCCCCAAAAGCCTTTCAAGATCGTCAATTAAAATTTCACTTGCTTCATCAAGTTGCTTAGCAAGCGCAGTGTCTAAAATGTCTGAGCTTGTCATTCCCATGTGAACAAAACGCGAATTTTCACCAATAATTTCAGCTAAATAAGTCAAAAATGCAATTACATCATGTTTTGTGGTTTTTTCAATTTCTAAAATTTTATCAACATCAAAGTCAAATTTTTTGTCACCTACTTTTGCAAAAACATCGGCCGAAATTCCTTTTTCAATTAAGCCACTTTCTTCAAAAGCTTCTAATGCAAAGGCTTCAATTTCGAACCAAATTCTGAAACGGTTTTTGTCTGTCCAAATTTTTGCCATTTCTGGCCTTGTGTAGCGTGAAATCATGATTTTTTGTGTTTTGAGTTAAATTTAAGCCTAATTTTAAAGTTTTTTGCTTATTTTGCAAGGTCTTTACTGAGTCAATTTTACTTTAATTGCAAAGAATAATTGATGCTGAATTTTTGGTAATTAACTTGACTTTTTTTAATGAAAATTTAGAATTAGACTAAACTTTTGAGGCCATGCGAAGCCCGAAAAGTTGAAAATAACAAAAAATTAAAAATAATGTCAAAAGAAATTTTAACCCAAAACCAATACCAAAAACTTCTTGAAGAGTTAAGAAATATTATTGAAAGCAAACAGCAAGAAGCAAAGAAAATTGCCAACAACATTGTTACTCAAACTTACTGGCTTGTTGGCAAAAAAATTTTCCTTAAAAAATTAACAAAAAATGGTAATTACCAAAACTTAATATTAAATGATTTGTCAAAAGATTTAGCAATTGAAATTTCGACTTTAAGGCGAGCTACAAAATTTTTCGAGACCTACCCAAATGGAATTAACCCAAAAAGTAATCTTAGTTGGAGTCACTACAAAAACTTAATCGCTGTAAAAAATGACAATTTACGAGAAAAATTAGAAAAAAAATCTGAAGCCGAAAATTGGAGCACTCAAAAACTGACCCAAGAAATTGCGGCGCAAAATTTGGCTTTAAACTCAGAATTAAACCCTGCATTAGCTTCAAAACAAACAATAAAACGCCCCACTTCGCCAAATTACCTTTACAAAGCAAAAATTTTAAATGTCGTTGACGGCGACACATTAATTTTAGAAATCGATCTAGGTTTTCAAGTAAAAAAAGAACAAAGAGTTAGGCTTGCGCAAATTAACGCCGCCGAACTCGACAAGAAAAATGGCAAAAAAGCTTTTTATTATTTAAGAGATTTGGCCGCCAAAATCGATGAAATTTTAATTAAAACCAACAAAGTTGACATTTACGGGCGCTTTATTGGTGACATTTTTTATTTAAACGAAGAGAAATCAAGGCCTAGCCACCAATATTATTTTGAAAATGGCGTTTATTTAAATCAAGAATTAGTTGAGGCCAATTTAGCTGAAATTTATTAATATTTTTAATAAATAACAAAAAAAGGGGGCTAGGTTTCAAACACCCCACCCCCTTTGAAATTTAGGCAATATTTTTTTAAAACTAAAGAAATCTAAACCATTTCAACGTATTTTTTAATTACATTAAGTCCGTTCTGCCAAAATTTTGGATCTTTGGCGTCAAGGCCAAAAGGCTCTAGCATTTCATGATGATGTTTAGCTCCGCCTAGTTCAAGCATTTGACGATATTTTTCTTCAAAATTTTCTACTTCGTTACTTTTGTAAACACTGTAAAGTGAATTAACCAAACAATCGCCAAAGGCGTAAGAATAAACATAAAACGGGCTGTGAATGAAATGCGGAATGTAAGACCAAAAATATTTGTACTCTTCGTCAAAATTAAAAATCTCGCCTAAACTTTCTTGTTGCGATTCCATCCAAAATTCACAAATTTTTTCTAAACTAATTTCGCCATTTTTGCGCTCGTCATGAATTTTTGTTTCGAAATCTAAAAAGGCAATTTGCCTAACAGCGGTGTTAATCATGTCTTCGACCTTATTGGCAATTATTATTTTCTTTTTTGCCTCGTCTGTTTCGTCGCGCAATATTTTTTGAAAAACCAATTGCTCGCCAAAAACCGAAGCCGTTTCGGCCAATGTAAGCGGCGTGTCCGACATGAAAAAACCTTGTTTTGCTGCTAAATATTGATGAATTCCATGGCCTAATTCATGGGCCAAAGTCATTACGCAACGCACTTTTCCTTGGTAATTCATCATGATGTAAGGGTGAACACTTGGTACGCAAGGATGCGAAAAAGCACCAGAATCTTTACCTTTTCTGACGCCGGCATCAATCCAATTATTTTCAAAAAACATTGCGCCAATTTCTGCCATTTTGGGGTCAAATTCATGGTAAGCTTCAAGCACTAAATTTTTTGCTTTTTGCCACGAAATCAAATCTTTTTCACCTTGCGAAATTGGTGCGTTTCTGTCCCAATATTCAAGCTTTTCTTTACCTAACATTTTAGCTTTTTTAGCGTAATATTTGTGCGAAATTTCTGAATAATTTTCTTTTACTTTTTTTACCAGAACATCAACAACTTCATCTTCAACAAAATTTGATTTATTGCGCGCCGAAATTGGCCTTTTAAAGCCTCGCCAAGAATCTTCAATTTGTTTATTTTTAGCTAAAATATTAGTAATAAAAGCAAAAATTTTGGCATTTTCTTTAAAAACCTTACCAATTGACTTTGCTGCTTTTTTACGATTTTCTTCAATTCTCGAACCCAATAAGTCAAAAATCTCCTGATTTGACAAATTTTTACCATTAAATTCAAACTCTAAACCGCTGCTGGTTTCATCAAAAAGCCTAACCCACGCATCGCGCGCCGAAATATTTTTTTCAAGCGAAAATTTTTCTAACTCATGTCTAAGCTGGT
>CBFIDI010000061.1:0-4097 GCA_965661355.1 Rickettsiales bacterium
GCCTTTAAATCTGGCGAATTTGATGTTCGTCAAGAAAATATAGCGCGAAATTGGGAAAATTCTTATAATGTTGACCGAGTAAAAAATGGTAAAATTATAAAACAAGAAATAAAGCATTCAATTCCCGCGCCAATGCAGACTTTTGTTATTAATTTACGAAAAGAGAAATTTCAAGATTTACAATTGCGAAAAGCCTTAACTCATGCTTTTAATTTTCAGTGGCTTAAAAAACATATTTTCTACGGATCTTACAAAAGAACCAATAGTTACTTTGCCAATTCTAAATTTTCATTTAATTATAATAATAAAAATCCTTTTAAGCTTCCTGTGTCTGAAAACGATGGTTTTGGCCGTAAAAATTTAATAAAAGCGCAAAATATTTTATATGATGCGGGCTATGAAATAAAAAACCAAAAATTAATCAACCCCAAAACTCAAAAACCTTTAGAAATAGAATTTCTAATTGCAAATAAGTCGTTTGAGATGATAATCTCCCCTTTTGCTGACAATTTAAAAAAGCTAGGAATTGATGCTAAAATAAAATATGAAGAAGAAAATCAATTTCAATCTCGTCTTAGAAATTTTGATTACGATGTTACGGTTATGGTTTTTTCGCAAAATTTAATTCCGGGTAGTGAATTAGTAAGATATTGGCATTCTGGTCAAGCTGACATTAAAGGGTCGCAAAATTATTCTGGCTTAAAAAATAAAAAAATTGACAATTTAATTGAAAAAATTGCCAAGACTAAAAGTGAATCAGAGCTAACAAAGCTTTGTCAGGAATTTGATGAAATTATGCTAAAAAATTATTACACAATTCCGCAATGGTACAATGATTCTTATCGAATTTTACATGATAGTAAAATTACGCGACCAAAAAAATCTCCAAAATATTCTTTAGGATTTGATTATTGGTGGATAAAAAAATAAATGCAAACAGCTATTTTACACCAAGTTTTATTTTTAGATATTAATTTATGGTCTAGATAATTTGATCAATTAATCATTGTCAAAAACAAGTTAAGGCCAGTGTTTTGTTGAATTTTTTGTTATAGATTTAGCAATTCAATTACGGCGGATCAATTATAAAGTTTAAATTGCGTTGCGCCATTTGTGAACCTTAAAATAGATATAAATATTCATCATTTAAGAAAAAAGCCAGAAAAAAATTTAGTAATAAATCTTGGATAGAATTTTGATTATTAAATAATTTTTCACTAACAATATTTTGTCTTTATTTGGACTTTTTGATATAGGTTCATAAAAATAACTCTTTTTATTTTTTAAGTCGAATCAGGCTTTTTTGTTGTGGTTAGTTAGGGATTTGTATTTTTGAAAAACCAACTATAATACTTGACTATTATTCTTGATTTTTGTAGCATAAATTTATATGAATAAATCAATAAAAAATTATGTTTATACAAACCGAAGACACTCCAAATCCGTCAAGTTTAAAATTTATTCCAGATGGCGCCATAGTAAGCAAAAATGACGCCCATGAATTTAAAAATATAGATGATGCTAAAGAAAAATCACCGCTGGCGCATGAATTGTTTAAAATTAGCGGCGTAGATTCTGTTTTTTTGGGCCGAGACTTCATTACTGTTACTAAATCTGGCGATATAGATTGGAGAGAAATAAAAACTGAAATAATGGCGGAAATTGTCGATTTTTTTGTATCTGGAAAAGAGGTATTAAAAAATGACGAAGCTCAAGAGCAAGACAACTCGCAAGACAGCGAAGTTGTACAGCAAATTAAAGAGCTTTTGGATATAAAAGTTAAGCCTGCTGTTGCTATGGACGGTGGCGATGTGGTTTTTCGTGGCTTTGAAGATGGAATTGTAAAGCTTGAACTTAAAGGTGCGTGCTCTGGCTGTCCAAGTTCGACAATTACACTAAAAGAAGGTATAGAATCGATGTTTAAACATTATATACCCGAGGTTGAATCGGTTGAGCAAGTTTTTGAATAGTATTTTAAACGGCGAAAGAATTAATATTGACTATTTCGTGTAAACTTTTATAAGGTTTTTTGCATATTTTTTTTACAGGAGGCTAATTCTATTATTAAAAATTTAGCATTGTGTAAATTTTCGAAAATAACATAATTGATTTTTAGGCTTATAAAATATATAGTGAAATAATATTTTATTTAGCCAATTTAAGCCAAATAAAATGAGGTAATTTAGATAAAAAATAAAAATATGAAAAACCAAGATAAATTAACTGTTGCTGGTCAAGAATTTTCTTCAAGACTTCTTGTTGGGACGGGGAAATATAAAGATTTTGATGAAACTAAAGCTGCAATTGAGGCTAGCGGCGCTGACATAGTAACTGTTGCTGTTCGGCGCGTCAATATCGAGAAAAATGGCGAAAAAATGCTTCAAGATTATGTTGATCCAAAGAAATTCACATATTTACCAAATACTGCTGGTTGCTTCACTGCTGAGGACGCAATCAGAACTTTAAAATTAGCGCGCGCCGCTGGTGGTTGGAACTTAGTTAAGCTTGAGGTTCTGTCAGATGAAAAAACATTATATCCAAAAGTTATAGAAACACTAAAAGCTGCCGAGCTTCTGATTAAAGATGGCTTTCAGGTCATGGTCTACACTTCTGACGATCCAATTGTCGCTAGCGAGCTTGAAGATATTGGTTGTTGTGCCATTATGCCTCTTGGCGCGCCAATTGGCTCGGGTCTTGGCATTCAAAACCGCTTAAATATCGAGTTTATTGTTGAGCAGTCACGAGTTCCAGTTTTAGTTGATGCTGGTGTTGGAACTGCATCTGATGCATCTTTGGCGATGGAAATTGGTTGTGATGGGGTTTTGATGAATAGCGCAATTGCCCATGCTAGAAATCCAGTTAAAATGGCGCATGCTATGAAGTTAGCGGTTGAATCTGGACGCGAAGCATTTTTAGCTGGAAGAATGCCCAAGAAAAACTACGCAATTGCCTCTTCGCCAAGCCAAGGAAAGATTTAATATATTGCGTCTAGGTCTCAATTTAAATTGGTTGCGGCATCTCTAAGGGTCTAATTATTTTTGCAATTAGAAAATTAATTTCAAACGAAAATTACATTCTATTGAAATATGTTAGAAAAAATTTAAATACCATTTTAACTTATCAAAATTATATCAATCCCAAATTGGTAGTCAAAAATTGGCCTTGACATAATTTTCGGTCTACGGCCTTGCCTTTAACAAAATATCTGATAAAATAGCGCTCAATTCCAATTTTTATTATTTAATTGGTGCAATATAAATAAAGATAAGTTTTATGTCTCATAATTTTCACCCATCAATCTTGCGCGCATACGATATCCGTGGAATATATAACGAAACTCTTTTTGATGACGATGCTTTTTTTGTTGGAAAATCTTTTGCTAGCTATTTAAGAAAAAATGGAAAAAAGAAAATAGCGGTTGCTTGCGATGGTCGACTAAGTTCGCCGGCTCTTAAAGAAAGATTAATTGAGGGGTTGAAAGAGTCGGGGCTTGATGTTTTTTTTGTTGGAGTGGGCCCGACGCCAATGCTTTATTTTTCAGTTTATCATCTTGATTGCGACGCCGGAATTATGGTTACTGGCTCGCATAATCCAAAAAATCATAATGGGTTTAAAATTGCGTTAAAAAATCGTCCATTTTTTGGTGACGATATTTCTGGGCTAAGAAAAATTACCGAAGAGGAAGATTTTGTAAGTGAAGAGGGGACATTAAGTGAAATTGAAACTGAAGATTATTATGTTGAAAAATTAGTGAATGACTCTGTTATATCAAAAGGTTCAAGTAGCTTGCTTAATGAAATTGATGAAGCCGAAAGTTTTTCAACAATAAAAATTGCGTGGGACTGCGGAAATGGAGCCGCTGGGTCGGCAACAAAAAAATTATCGCAAAAGTTAAATGCAAAACATTTTTTGCTTTATCCTACAATTGACGGAAATTTTCCAAACCACCATCCCGACCCAACGGTTGAAAAAAATTTAGTTGATATTAAAAGAAAAATTAGTGAAGAAAAGTGCGACATAGGAATTGCATTTGATGGTGACGGCGACAGAATTGGCGTTGTGGACGATGAAGGTGAGGTTTTGTGGGGAGATCAGCT
>CBFIDI010000061.1:4107-6822 GCA_965661355.1 Rickettsiales bacterium
CTCTTGATTTTCTATGCGCGTGAAATTTTAGCGAAAAATTCTGGGCAAACTATTATTGCTGATGTTAAGGCTAGCAATATATTGTTTGAACAAATTAAAAAATCTGGTGGTAAACCATTAATGTGGAAAACTGGACATTCGTTTATTAAGTCTAAGATGAAGGAAGAAAGCGCGCCCTTGGCCGGGGAAATGTCGGGTCATATATTTTTTGCCGACCAATATATGGATAAAAAAAACCATGGCTACGACGACGCCCTTTACGCCGCAGTAAGAATTATTAATATTTTAGTTAAGTCTGGTAGAAAACTTTCAGATTTAAGAAAAGAGTTGCCAGTAACTTTTTCCACTCCGGAAACCAGAATTGAAATTGCAGAAGAGATAAAGTTTAAGGTAATTGATGATTTAAAAGATAGTCTAAAAAAAGAGGGGCTTGAATTTGATGATGTTGATGGAATTCGCGTTAATTCTGAATTTGGTTGGTGGTTAATTCGCGCCTCTAATACTCAAGCTGCTTTGGTTGCAAGATGTGAAGCGGGATCGCAAAAAGATCTTGATAAGCTTAAAAAAGATTTACGAAAAATTCTCGAGACTTTATCAATAAATATTCCAGTAGAGTTAATATAAAATTACAATTTCATTAGCCGACAAAACTATTGTAACAAAGAGTGGGTGAAGTTAAAAATAATGAAGAACTTAAAATGAAAATAATCGCTTTAAGCGGCGGAGTTGCCTCGGGTAAAAACTTTATTTCAAATATATTTAAAGAATTTGGTGTAAAAGAATTTGACGCCGATAAAATAGTTCATGAAATTCTTGAAAATGATAAAAATGCAATAAAAGAAATTGCTAAAAACTTTGAAAATGTAATTATTAATTCTAAGGTTAATCGCAAAAATCTAGGTTTGCAAGTTTTTCAAAATAAAGAGAAAATTAAAATTTTAGAAAACATAATTCACCCGAAAGTAAGGAAAAAATACGAAGAACTTCTAGAAAAATCAAAAAAAGATAATCAAAAAGCGATAATTTTAAATATTCCGTTATTATTAGAAAAAGGCGGCTATGAATATGATTATTTAATTGCGGTAATTGTTGAATTAAAAGTTAGAAAACAAAGATTTGTCAAGCGTGAACTAAAAAAAATAGACGATAATAAAAATAAAGAAATAATTAAAAGTCTTGAAGATAAATTTGAAAATATTGTTAAAAACCAAATTCTAGATGAGGAAAGGGTTAAAAAAGCTGATTTTATTTTAGATGGAAATGTGAAAAAAGAAGATTTGCAAGAAAAAATTAAAAATATTTTAAGCTCTATTTGAAAATATTTTTAATTTTTTCTTGAGTTATTTATATCTTTAAACTTCATTGGCTTTAAGCTACTCATCGGTTGTTAATGCCAAAATTCATTGGCTATACAGTATTTTCAACTTATAACTAACCATTTATTGTAATATATCGGCGAATAATCTTTATTTTTTTCAATAATTATTACAGCTAAGTCTTTTAACCTACTTAATCATCAATCTTATACTAAGTCCCATCTTCAAGCGCCAATTTATCCGCCCGTAATTTAATTGCTAAATCCATCACCAAAAACTCAACATAGTGTTTGCTATGGATAAGTTTTTGCTAATAAATTTATTAATCAAATTATTTAGACCTTAATTAATATTTAAAGATGGGGCTTGGTATTACTTATTGAAAAGTGACTGCGTCGCTAGTGACTTTTATTTGTTGAAAAATTGATTGATTATTCTTAAATTGGCATTAATTAAAGAAGCAATATTTAACATAAATAAAAATTACAAATCTTGCAAAGCGTAAACATCAAATTTGCAGCCGTTATTTTTGTAGGCTAAAATTCCATCAACCAAAGCTTTTGCTCCAGAAATTGTTGTTGCATGGGTAATTTGCTTCATGAAAGCGGTTCTTCTAATTGAAAAGCTGTCTTTTGTAGCCTGAGCGCCCTGAGTTGTGTTGACAATTAAGCTTATTTCATCTTTTTCAATCATATCAACAATATGAGGTTTTTCTTCTGTAATTTTATTGACTATTGTGACAGCAATATTATTTTCTGATAGAAATTTTGCAGTTCCACGGGTTGCGACAATTTTAAAGCCAATTTCAATCAGTTTTTTTGCAATATGAAGTGTTTCGTTTTTGTCAGAATCTTTTACCGAAACAAAAGCTAATCCTGAAGTCGGAAGCTTTGCCCCAGATGCTAGTTGGGCTTTGGCAAAAGCTAGCTCGAAATTTTTATCAATCCCCATAACTTCGCCAGTCGATTTCATTTCTGGGCCCAATATTATGTCAGCATTATTGAATCTTGCAAAAGGAAATACAACTTCTTTAACTGCAAAAAAATCGAGTTTTGCCTCTTTTAAATTAAGATCTTTTATTTTTTTGCCAGTCATCAAAAGCGAGGCAATTTTTGCTATCGGAATTTTCGTAGCTTTAGCCACAAAAGGAACGGTTCTAGAGGCTCGGGGGTTAACTTCAATTATATAAAGCTCGTTATCTTTTATTGCATATTGCACATTCATCAAGCCTTTGACATTAAGGGCCAAAGCTAGTTTTGTTGTTGCTTTTTTTATTATTTCTATCATATCTTGACTGATAGAATAAGGTGGAATTGAACATGCAGAATCTCCAGAGTGAATTCCTGCTTCTTCAACATGTTGCATAATTCCAGCAACAAATACATCTTCGCCGTCACTT
>CBFIDI010000062.1:0-6758 GCA_965661355.1 Rickettsiales bacterium
CTGAAGAATTGTGTTATGATCAAAATTTCTGTCGATCCAGTCGCCCAAAACCTCTTTTATAACGCCAAAATCTATTATTCTTCCTAATTTATCCAGTTCATCAGCGCAAAAACTTGCCTCTAGCACATAGCGATGGCCATGAAGCATTTTGCATTTACTTTCGTGATTTTTAATTCTGTGAGCGGCGTCGAATTCTATTTTTCTGGTGCAAATAATCATTTTAATTTAAAAATTACCTGTTATGATTTATTTTGCCTTTTTAAGCCCATTTCTAGACATTTTATAACTTAAAACTAGATATTTATCATGAAATTTAACATAAAGCAACTAAAATTTAACGAAAAAGGCCTTATCGCTGCTATTGCACAAGATTATAAAACCAACGAAGTTTTAATGCAAGCTTGGATGAATGAAGAATCTATTTGCAAAAGTCTTGAAAGCGGATTAGCGACTTATTTTTCGAGGTCGCGACAAAAAATTTGGCAAAAAGGTGAAAGCTCGGGAAATATTCAAGAAATTGTTGAAATTATAGCCGATTGTGATTATGACTGCTTACTCTTAAAGGTTAAGCAATCTGGTCCGGCATGTCATACGGGGGCAAAAAATTGCTTTTTTAATAAAATGAACTAAATTCTGCAAAGCAATTATCAATAATCGGCGCCTAAAAAATAAAGCCCGCATGCAGGGGCGTTAGGACCAGAACAGACTCTGTTTTTCGCTTTTAAAATCTTGTCAATATTTTGTGGCGTTATTTTTTCTTGACCAACCAAAACCAAAGTTCCAATAATATTTCTTACCATATGATGCAAAAATGATTTTGCACTAATGTCTACTTTTATCATTTCGTTATCTTGTGATAAATTTATTTTACTTAACGACCTTACCGCATGGCCAGCTTGACATTTAGCATCGCGAAAAGAAGAAAAATCATGTTGGCCAATTAAATAATTTGCACCTTCTTGCATTTTAGCAATATTTAACTTTGTCGGCATATGAAAAACGCGATTTTTATTTATTGCTGGTGGTGCGCGGCGATTCAAAATTAAATATTGATAATGGCGCTGTTTTGCACTATATCTACTATGAAAAGATGAGTTTTCAAAATGACATGATAAAATAGAAATTTGCTCTTCTGATAAAAAATAATTTAAACCCATTAAAATTCTAAATGGCTGGAATTGTTTTTTTAAATCAAAATCAGCAACTTGACCCAAGGCGTGAACGCCAGAGTCGGTTCTTCCACAGCAATTAATCTTTACTTTTTCAGTGGTTAATTTAAAAATTGCATTTTGCAAAATATCTTCAATTGCCTTCAATGGTCGATCAACTTGCTTTTGCCAGCCCAGATAATTTGTACCATCATATTCAATTATAATTTTATATTTCATAAAATAATACGCTCTAGGTGCAAAAAGTCGTGCTTTTTACTTTGGTTTTTGGCTATTTTAAAAGTCGAATCTTCCTGTTTGTAATAAGAAATAATTTCACCAAGACCGTTTTTTGCCGCCTCAATAACTTCATTTGTTATATTATTTGCGCAAATTTTTTGTATTTTAGAGTCGCTAAATGAAGATAATTTCCAGTAATTTAAGGATATATTCTGATTATTTCTTATCAAATTAGCTAGATTTTGATCAAAAACTTCGCCAAAAACTATCAACAAAGCATAAAGGGCTAATTGCGGCTCTTTTGCACCTAGAACATTCTTTTTTTCAGGAATGTGACCAGTTTTATAATCAAAAATATCGATTGCGTTATTTTTATCTATCGAAATTCTATCTATTTTTGCAATAATTTCGCTTTCAAAAATATTGACAACAGCTTTTATTTCTGTGAAGTTTTCTTGATAATCAAGCTTATCATTCTCTTTGGTAAAATCGTGCAAAATATTGATAAATCTGGGCCACCAAATATTTTTTGCATCTTCATCGGTAAAGTATAATCTAAAAATTTGAAATGCTTCTTTCTCAAATTCATCAAAATTTTTAGCTTTATTTTTAACATATTCTTCTAAAGCTTTGTGTACAAAATTTCCAAATTCTCGATGACTTGCTTTATAATCTATTTTTTCTATTTTCTCTAATTTTAATATTTTTTTAGCGTAAACTTGATAAGGATCTGAAATTAATTTAACTATGTCCGAAACCGAAAAGCGCTTTAAATTGTCTTCTGGTTTAATTTTTGCAAATTCTGGATCTTGCTCCTGTAAAGTTTCGGATAAATTATATTTTAAATTATTTTTGCCTTTTGTAACATTTTCTTGATAATCAATTTTTTTTAACAATAATTTCAACCTAGAAATAAAGCTGCTTTCAAGCGTTAAAGAATTTTCTTCTTGAAGCGAGCGACTAATAATTATTTTTCTTTGCGCAAAATAATTACATAAATCATAACAATTTTGACCATATTTTATATTTGAAAGATCAATTCCTAATTGCGCTTTTATTTTCTCGCCAATCCAGCCATGATCAGATATTTCAGGGAAGTTGCCGTGATTTAGAGATGTTAAAATCAATAAATCGAAATTTAAAAGTCGCGCCTCTATGGGCGACATTATTTGAATTAAACTTTTTGGACTAGATTTAACAAAATAACTCTGCTGTGAGAATATTTTTGTGAAAAAATCGGCAATTTCAACTTTTGTTAAATAGAAATTTTGATATTTTTCAAGCTCTGTAAAGACTGAATTGATTTCTTTTTTGGCCTGATCTAAATCTATTAATAGCTCAAAACTTGAATTTGATATTTCACAGATAAATCTTTTTATCTTTTCTAAGAAATCTTTAATTTCAATATCTTGTGATTTAAAATTTGTCGATTGAAATTTTTGATAAAATAAGTCGAAAAATTTAGATATTTCTTTGTTTTCAACAATATGAGATCTTTGTAAAATTCCGTTAAAATCATCACTTGAGCGCGATTTTCTTAATATTTTCTCTTCAAACTCTTCAATTATATTTATGTCAAAATCTTGCGCCGAGAAATAAGGATGCTTAAAAATTGACAGTAAAATATACGAGTCATAACCATTTACTATTAGCTCAGTTATTAAAAAAAATAAATTTAAAAATTGCGAGTTTTTTATTTTTAAACTGCGAAAATCTGAATAACCAACTTGCAAAGAATTTAATTCGCTTTTTAAAATTTGCGAAAATTTCTCTGAATTTACTATTATTCCTACTTTTTTATTGCTTTTTGCATGTTTTATGGCCGATTTAATAATTGATTTTACTTCTAAAACTTCATTTCTAGACTCTATCAAAGTAAAGTTTTTTTGCAAATCTTGCCTTAAAAATTCATTATCAAATTGTTTTTCGTACCATAAATAACTTTTATCACTAGAAATAGTTAGATATTTTGCAAATTCAAGCCTTCTTTCATCGCAATTTTTAAATTCAAAATATTCAATATTTTCTACCGATAAATGATTATATTTTAAAAAATCCAGCATATCTGTAAGTAAATATTGCGCTTCTTTTTGATTTTTAGTAGCAAATTCTTTACTAAATCCAGAAATTATTAAATCTCCTTTTTCATCGTTAAACACAGATTCTATTAAAATCTTAATATATTCAACCGCGCTAGAAAGGCCTGCTATGACAATATTTTTTTGTAAACCAAATTCTTTGATTAACTCTGCCAAAGCTAAAATTGTAAAATTTTGCAAAGAGCTACTTGAATATTTTAATTCTTTTATAGTTTTATTATGAATTGTAATATAGCAATTTTTGATAAATTCAATGCCAAATTGACGATGTTTTGACATATTAGAATCATCAATTTCGTAAATTCTTTCTATATCCATTTTATATTTATCGGCGTCGTCAAATAATGATTTAAGAGAAGATGCAAGACTTATACTTTCAGAAAAAGTGATCTTTTTAAGATGGCTATAATTTTTTATTTCTTTGGCAATTAAAAATAAATATGCAATATCGCTTAAAAAACTTTTTTTCTCTATTTGCGCTATAATATCCAAAATTTTCGAATTTTGTTTAAGTAAATATTTAAATTCCTTAATCGAAATGTCAGAAACCGATATTATGTTTGGCGTGCTTCTGCTAATATTTTTTTCTTTAAAAATATTTCTGAGCTCTACACAAGATCTTTTATTGGGTAAAATTATTGTTGCACAAGGTGATTCTTCTTGAAATTTCTCTGTAATAAATTTTGTTAGGGAATCTAAAAAAGAATAATTGCTTGGTACGTTGAAAATCTTTTTATTTTTTGACAAAGCTATAAAAATATTTGTTATTTTTAAAAAGTTTATTATAATCTATTTTAAGGATATAATAATGAAGCAAAAATAACAAGATTTTAACTCAGTATTTATGAAAATTGTTATTATGGGCGCGGGAGTCATAGGCGTTAGCAGCGCATATTTTCTTGCAAAAATGGGCCATAAAGTTACGGTAATTGAAAAAAACCCTATGCCCGCAATGGGATGTTCAGGTGCCAATGGTGGCCAGCTGAGCTTTTCTCATATAGAGCCCTTTTCATCCAAATCATCTCTAAATATTCTACTTAAAGCCCTATTAAAACCAAATTCTTTTGTTAAAGTTGAAGATAAAATTACCAAACAAAATATTTCCTTACTTTTTAACTTACTGAGAAATTGCAGCGATGCAAAAGTTAAATTAATTTGCGAAAAGTTATTTATGTTAGGCCAAGAAAGCAAAGGCGCATTATCTTATATTATCAACGAAGAAAAAATTAATTTTGAACATTGCTCGAAAGGTATTTTGCATTTTTTTAGAAATACCAAACTATTTGAAAAAGCTATTAGACAGGCTGAGTTTCAAATTATGATGGGAGACAAAATTAAATTTTACGACAAAAACGAGACTGTAAATTTAGAGCCGACATTAGTTAAATTACATGACCAAAATATCCTTAGCGGCTCAATTCATCATCAAAATGACTCTAGTGGAAATGCCGAGATATTCACAAAAGAATTGGCAAAAATATGCCAAGAAAAATATGGCGTTAGCTTTTGCTATAATACCAAAATCAGAAATATTCTAACTAATCGTAAAAAAATTACTGGCATTAACAGTTTTGACATGGTTCATGACGCTGATATTTATATTTACGCCATGGGATCTTATGGTAATAATTTATTGAGCGGAATTGGCCTTGACCCAAAAATAATTCCGGTTAAGGGTCATAGTCTTTCAATTCCAATTGAATCTGGCTTTTTTGCACCAAAATTATCATTAACCGACCCTGAAAATAAAATTGTCTACAGCAGACTAAACAAAACATTCAGAGCGGCAGGAACTATGGAAATAACAAGTAACTTATTTTCGGATAACAAAAAATTAACCAGCTTTTTAGAAGCAAAAATTAAAGATACTTTTTCTGACTATGGCAATATTAATAATTATAAAAGCTGGACGGGGCTCAGGCCATACAGAACTAGATCGATCCCAATGATTGGCCAAGTCAAAAAATATCAAAACTTATTTATTAATTCGGGCCACGGACATTTAGGCTGGAGCTTTTCTTGTGGATCAGCAAAAATATTAAGCGAAATGATAAGCGCCAGAATGAATAAGAACTTCTCTTTTTTGCAAGAAGAAGTTGACTCTACTTTTAAATATAAACCAATTTTGAAGTAATTTTTAGTTCAAATATAACAAAGCAATTTTTAGCCTTCATGTTTTTATTTATAGCAGATTTTTTGCAAAATTAATTTACCGAATCATAATATTAAGAATAGAATTTCTGATCTTTTTCAGACATTTCTAGCAAAAGTTTACTGACCTTAAATCTTTCGCCAATATTCTTTTCATATTTTTGTAACTTTTTGACAATTTGTGAAATTCCGCGATTATCCATATATTTCAACAAACCACCTCTAAAAGCCGGAAAGCCAGCTCCCATTACCATTGCCATGTCTAGATATTGAGCGTTTTTAACCACGCCCTCTTCTAAACATTTTGCGGCCTCGTTGCACATTGTTAAAATACACCTATCTTGTATATCTTCTTCACTTGAGTAATATTGAGTTAGCGAATTATCTTTGCGAATCTTCGTTAATATGTCATTAATTTTATCATTGGTTGCTAGCTTCTTTTTCCCAAGGCCATATTCATAAAAACCCGAACCTGATTTTTTACCCAATATATCTTTATGATTATTATGAATTTCAGATAAAATATGCGAAACCTTCATGCGATCGCCATATGCTTCATTTAAAGACATTGCAACTTTACAACCAACATCAATACCGACAACATCAGCCAACACAAAGGGACCCATTGGCATGGCAAAATTTTCTATTATTTCGTCTATTTTTTCTACCGAATTACCCTCCTGCAACAAGTAAGAAGCTTCGTTCATCATAGGGAGCAAAACACGGTTAACCAAAAATCCTGCAACATCTTTGACTACAATTGGCGTTTTTCCTAATTTTTTAGCAATTCTACAGAGCTTTACCACTGTTTCATCTGATGTTTTTTTGCCGCGTACAATTTCAACCAACGGCATTCTATTGACCGGATTAAAAAAATGCATTCCGGCAAATCTTTCTGGTTTTTTTAAAGAAGAAGCCATTTCATCAATTGAAAGTGAAGATGTGTTGCTGGCAATTATACAACTTTCGTTAACTTGCTTTTCAACTTGCGCTAATATATCTTTTTTGACAGAAATATTTTCTACAACTGCTTCAATTACAATTTCAGCTTTCTTGAACCCAACATAATCAAGTGATGAGGTTATTTTATTTTGCTTTAGCGAAACTTGACTTTTCGTTA
>CBFIDI010000063.1:0-6619 GCA_965661355.1 Rickettsiales bacterium
GAAATAGTTTGCTTAGCCGGCTTTATGAGACTTTTATCTGAAGAATTTACTAAAAAATGGAGCAACAGAGCAATTAATATTCACCCTTCTCTTTTACCTAATTTTAAAGGCGCAAACGCAGTTCAAGATGCAATTGATGCAAAAGCCAAAGAATCAGGCTGCACTGTTCACTTAGTGACTTACGAGATGGATTCTGGGCCAATTTTAAAACAAGCAAAAGTGATAATTGACAAAAATGATGATAAAGAAAAGCTGGCACAAAAAATATTGCAAAAAGAGCATGAAATTTATCCGCAAGCTCTTGAAAAATTGTGTTACATGATAGAAAATAACGAAATTTAAATTATATAAATTTATATTTGACTTTAATATTGGCAAATTTTGGCAGCGCTCAAGAAATTTATTTATTTTTTGACTGAATATTAAGATTTCGCAAAAATTTCCTCTATTTTTACGAATATAAGAAATACAAAAATTATAAATTAGATTGTTTATTTGTAAGGTTGAACTATTATTTTATCGACATTGATTTTAAATTTTGGGCTTTTAAAATTAACATAAATGATTAATATTTTTTATAATATTTCATAGGAAGCTGTGCTAAATAAATTTTAGCAATTAATTAAATTTAATAAATTAGTTACAAATTATGGCAAAAATTTTACCTTTGGTTTTATCTCCGGACCCGCTCCTTGAAAAAATTTCAAAACCAGTTGAAAAAATAGATGATAATTTGAGGTTATTTTTAGATGACATGTTAGAAACCATGTATCACGAAAGCGGAATTGGTCTTGCTGCGGTTCAGGTTGGAAGGCTTGACAGAATTTTAGTTATGGATATCAATTACGAAAAAACACCTGACAACACAAAGTCAAAAGTTAAAAATAGCAAGCCATTATACTTAATAAACCCTGAAATTATTGAACTTTCTGAAGAAAAGAGTAGCTTCAAGGAAGGTTGCTTGTCTTTTCCAGGAGCTTTAGCAGATGTGGTAAGGCCAAAAAAGGTGAAGGTAAAATATACAGATTATTATGGCAACGAAAAGTGCGAAGAAATGGACGATATTTTAGCCATTTGCGTTCAACATGAAATGGATCACTTGAACGGCATAACTTTTGTTGACCATTTGTCAAGAATGAAAAAACAGATGATTATAAAAAAAATGCTTAAAGCGCGTCAATAATACAATTTTTAAAGATGGAAAAATATAGCTACAAAGCGGTTAACTCAGAAGGAAAATATATTAAGGGAAGCATTACCGTTTCTGGACCTTCAGAACTTTCGGCAATTTTAAAGGCTGATGGCCTAGATTTAATTTCACATAGCGCCGAAAGTAAGAAATTTATTACTTTAACCGACAACAGGGTTAAAACCAAAGACTTAATCACAACTTTTATTCACCTTGAACAACTTGACAGAGCTGGCGTTTCAATTATTGACTCTATTTCTGATTTAAAAGATAGCTCAGATTCTGCTGCGGTGAAATCTATGATGCAAGAAATTTATGAATCTATTAAAAATGGTAGTTTGTTTTCTGAGGCGATGTCTAATCACAAGAAAATATTCAACTCTGTATATATTGGCCTTATTGCCAGCGGCGAAAAAACCGGTAATTTAGCGCAAGCTTTTTCTAGCATTGTTGAAGATTTAAAATGGAGCATAGATTTTAAAGCAAAAGTAAAAAAAGCCGCCGTGGGACCTAGCTTTGCAATATTTCTAATGACCTTGATAATTGGCGTTATGATGGGGTTTGTGGTGCCAAAAGTTACAGGATTTTTAGCGGTTCAAGAAATAGAAATGCCACGGGCGACAAAATCTCTAATTGCGCTCTCGGGGTTTGTGCAAAATTATTGGATGATAATTTTAATTTGCATACCTTCTATTTATGTTATTTTTAAAATATTAGGCAAAATTCCTGAGGTCGGCGTAAATCTTGATGCAATAAAGTTAAGAATTCCTATTATAGGACCAATTTTAGTTAAATTAGACGCCGCAAGATTTTGCCAATTTTTCTCTATGACATTTAAAAGCGGATTAGGAGTTATTGAATCTCTTGAATCATCTTCAAAAGTTGTGAAGAACGAGGCCATTAAAAGAAATATTTTATATATTAGGCACCAAGTTTCGGAAGGCAAAAGCCTTGGCGGATCTATATCTAAAAGTAAATATTTTCCGAGTTTAGTCATAAGAATGTTTAAAGTTGGCGAAGAAAGCGGAAATATGGACCAGTCTTTGGAAAATATAAAATATTTTTATGATCGCGAAATAAACGATTCTATTGACAGACTTGTTAGTATGATTCAACCAGCATTAACAATGATTATGGGCGCAATGATATTATGGGTTGTTACTGCGGTTTTTGGTCCAATTTACGGAAGCTTTTCAAATATTAAATAAATGTAAAAAATTATTTCATGGCTAAAGCAAGACTTATTTATGCAACTTCAACCGACATTGGCAAAACCTACTTTGTTTGTCAATTAATAAAAAAATTACGCTCTAATAACGAAAAAGTAATGGCGATAAAACCGGTTATTAGCGGCTTTGAATTTGACGACGACAAGAATGATAGCGCGCTAATTTTAAAAAGCTTGGATCTTAAAAAAAATATCGAAAATTTTGATAAAATATCTCCATTTCGCCTTAAATATCCATTTTCACCCATTAAAGCTGCAAAGATGGAAGGAAAAATCTTAAATTTTGATGAAATAACATATTTTTGTCGTCAAAATATTGAATTAGCTGATAAAAATAATTATAATATTTTAATAGAAGGCGCCGGCGGCGTCATGAGCCCAGTTTGCGACAAAGCAAATTTTTTAGATTTAGCAGAAAAGCTACAAATTCCGATAATTTTAATTTCTGGCGTCTATTTAGGAGCCATAAGCAATGTTTTGTGTGCGACCGAGGCAATAAAATCGAGAAATTTAGAGATTGAAGCAATAATCGTTAACAAATATAGCGATAACGGACAAAATTTAGAAGAAGTTGACATTATTGATGAAATTAAGCTATTTTTAAATGGCGTAAAATGCTTTTCACTTGACAATTACCTAAGAAACGAGATATAATGTCTGGTCCGCAACTTTAAATCACCAATTTATCCGTTAAACTTAGGATCTAAATTTATTGTCAAAAAAATGTTTGCAATACACAGCTAAACTTACCTTGATGAATTGAGTAATTAATATTTTAAAGATATAATTGTTATAATTTGGTATATTTTTTTAACGCCTTGTTTAAAAATTTATCTATTAACTTGGTTTTAACTTAAATATAAAATATAGATAAATTTGCGTAAAAAACTCTTAAATTTAATTTGTTAAAATAAATTACAATGGACGATATAGAAAATAACAACCAAGATATCACTCCTGTCAAAGATCTTTCTTTGCAAGATAAAGAAAGTAATAAAAACTGGATTAATAAAGCAGAAATCTTGTGCGAAGCAATGCCTTTTATGCGCAAATTTGCTGGTGAAACTTTTGTTATAAAATTTGGTGGAAGTGCCATGGGTAACGAAGAAAATATGCAAAATTTTGCCAAAAATATCGTTTTACTTAAACAGGTTGGAATTAACCCAATAATTGTTCATGGTGGCGGGCCGCAAATTGGAGCGATGCTTGAAAAAATGCAAATAAAATCATCTTTTATCGACGGTCTTAGAGTCACCAATGCTGAGGGATTGAAAATTGTTGAGATGGTTCTTTCGGGCTCAATAAATAAAATGATTGTAAGTCAAATAAACGAGGCTGGCGGCAGAGCAATGGGAATTTCAGGCAAAGATGCAGACTTAATAAAAGCAAAAAGAATTACCAAAACCAAAAGAGATCCAGATTCTAATATCGAAAAAATTGTAAATTATGGCTTTGTAGGCGAGCCTTATGAAATTGATACTGAAGTTTTGTCCCTTTTTGATGAAACTGACATAATTCCGGTTATTGCACCACTTGGAGTTGGTGAAAATGGCGAAACCTTCAATATTAATGCCGATACTGCGGCTGGCCATATCGCTTCTGCGCTTGGTGCTTCAAAGCTAATAATATTGTCCGATGTTGACGGTGTTATGCTTGAAAACAACGAACTTGTAAGTCATTTAAATATAGCCACGGCCAAAAAAATGATAAAAGACGGAATAATTAATGGCGGCATGATACCAAAAATAGAAACTTGTATTCACGCACTTGAGAATGATGTGGATTACGCCCATATTTTAAATGGCGGAGTCAACAATATTTTGCTAATGGAAGTCTTTACTGAAAAAGGCGCTGGAACTATGATATTTTAAAAAATATATTTGTGAATATGGATTCTATTTCAAGATATTAGTGTTTTTATCAGTAGTGAGTTTTTATTTTTATTAAATTTTTATATATTTTCTTAATTTTACACAAAAAATCATATTTAAATATTAGTCAAGATCTAAATATATCTGATCAATAAACCCTATTATCAAAACACGGCTCAACAATTGTAGATGTCTAGTTTTTTACGATCAGGAAATTGTATTTAACGATAGGATTTATATAATTCCACTTTCCACCTTTAAAGATAAATAAAGACAAAATATTTTTAATAAAATTGCTTACCTTCAATTAATATTTAAAGATGGCACTTGGCACATAATCTGATTTATGTATAAATTTTTTTCAAGTCTGAAGTTAGAATAAAAATACTTTATTCCCCTTCTACATCAGAAGCAACGCGAATTTTAATAATTTTATCTGGATTGCTAACCATTCCGTTAGATCCACCACCTTTCTTAATTTGGTCAACATATTCCATGCCTTCAACTACCCTACCCCACACTGTATATTGACCATCAAGAAATCTTGAATCTGAGGTTACGATAAAGAATTGGCTATTTGCTGAATTTGGACTAGAAGCCCTTGCCATTGATAAAACTCCGCGAAGATGGGGCTCGTCAGAAAATTCCGCTGGTAAATCCGAAAGATCACTTCCACCAGCTCCGGTTCCTGTGGGGTCGCCAGTTTGCGCCATAAAGCCGTCAATTACACGGTGAAAAACTATGCCGTCATAAAAAGATTCGCGGGCTAGTTTTTTTATTCTGGCAACATGTTTTGGTGCTAAGTTTGGAAATAACTCTATTACTACTCTGCCATATTTTAAATCTAGAAATATATAATTTTCAAGATCTCGTGCCGTCCATTTATTTTGCGCTTGTGAATTTGTCATAAAAATTGTAATTATTGAAATTATAGTTAAAGTTCTTAGTAAAAATTTTTTCATCATTTTTTAATTTAAAATAATATATTTTAAGTAATATTCTTGAATTATAAGATATTTTGCAACATTAAAAATGTTAGTTTATCAATACATTATTAAAAACGCAAATTAATCTTCCGCCTTCTCTAAGGGTGAATTGCCTTTCTACTGTTGGCACTATTACATACCCGTCTTGTATAATATATTTAACCGGATTTTCATTGCCAAAAGGGCCAACCGAACTTATTGTTGGTACAGAAATGTTATCTTTAGGAAATTGAAAAAATGTTTCGCGACTATTATCGTAAACTTTAAGCGGAACTAATTCTCTGGAAGATCCAGCAAGGCTATAATCAAAATTGAGAGGCAAACCTTCTGGGTTACCATCAATGGCCATAACATTAGCATCAGTTTTGGAATCGTTTATATCTAATGACGGAGATAAGGTTTTAGTTTCGGGTCTTAACATTGGCGAGCCACGCAAGGCTGGGCCACGACCATTTGATGGCGGAGGACGAAGGCGAGATTGATCATATTTTGGTGGAGTTGGCGCGGCTAATTGCGGCGGAATTGGCAAAGGCTGTCCAATTTGCGGATAGTAAAAACGAACAGTATATACAAGCTCCTCATCTTCGCGACCGTCATATTCGCCAGATTTGATATCAAAATGATAAGTTCTTTTGTTAGTGATAACAGTCATGTTAGTATGAGCCGCAATTTCTAACGGCCTTATGAACAATCTTTTTTGCGCTGGGGTTATTTTCCAAGCAAAAGACTCGCCTATTGATATCATTTCAATTTCTTCGCCTTCCGAAAACTCTATAAATGATTGATATCCATAGTAAAATTTAAGCTCGTAAACTTCATTTGAATTATAAACCAAGGTTTTTATTCTTGAGTCAGTAGTAATTGGAACCGCCTGGGCCCTTAAGTTAGAAGTAAAAAACAAGCAGCATATTAAATTAGCGATAAAAGCAGTTAAAAAATATTTAGCAATGTTACTTCTTACTTCAACCATTTTAGTTAATAATTATATATTTCTTCGGCTACTAAATATCTACTAACCTGAAAACCAAGAGGATTAACAAGTCTTTCTTCGAGGGTCAGATCAAGATTTGCAAATAAAAAATTCATAGTTATTATTTCGTTTTTTTCCACTGGCTCGTAGCCATCGCGGTTAACTTGTCTAACAACCCTAATTTGCGCAGTATTTTGGTTTGGAAATTGTACAGATTTAATCCTTACTTCAATAGTAGAATCTGCACCTAGACTTTTAGCATTGATCCTTCTTCTAAAATCACTATAAACATTTGAAGCTGACAAAAGGCGCACTACATTTTGGTCTATTTTAAAGGTTCTAGGGTCGTAACCACTAGCGGCGTGGACAAATTTA
>CBFIDI010000064.1:0-6494 GCA_965661355.1 Rickettsiales bacterium
ACAGGCCTCATTTACATTATCTTCATTTATAATTAGCGGCGGCAAAAGTCTTACAACATTTTGCCCAGCGGCAACTGTTAAAAGTTTGTTTTTAAGTAAGTCTTTAACTATTGTTAAATTTTCATAATTATCATTGAATTTTATTCCTATCATTAATCCTGCGCCTCTAATTTCAGCAATAACATTTGGGTATAATTCCTTTAAATGTTCTAGTTTTTTAAAAATTAACGCACTCATATCTTTGACATTTTGCAAAAACCCCTCTCTTAGCATTTCATCTAGTACTGAATTTGCAACTGCCATTGCCAAAGGGTTGCCACCAAAGGTAGTTCCGTGACTGCCATAGCCCATAGTTTCACCCACTTCTTTTTTTGATAAACAAGCCCCCAGCGGAAATCCACCGCCAATAGCCTTGGCCATTGCTATAATATCAGGCTCAACATCAAAAAATTTATGGGCGTGCAAATTTCCAGTTCTGCCCATTCCGCACTGAACCTCGTCAAAAGCCAATAATAAATCATTTTCATCGCAAAGCCTTCTTAATTCTTGCAAAAATTCTTTGCCTGGGTTAATTACTCCTTCTTCACCCTGAATTGGCTCAATTAGAACTCCGGCGCTATATTCGGTAATAGCTTCTTTTACAGCCTCTATATTGCCATATTCAACATTGTCAAAGCCGTCAAGAATTGGTCTGAAGCCGTCGATATATTTTTTTTTGCCGGCGGCTGAAATTGTTGCTATTGTGCGTCCATGAAAAGCGCCCTGAAAAGTTATAATGCGATATTTCTCTGGTTTATTTTTAATAAAATAATATCTTCTTATCATTTTTATGGCGCATTCAACGGCTTCGGCACCAGAATTGCAAAAGAAAGCATAGTCACTACAGCAATTAGAAATTAGTTTTTCGGCAAATTCATTTAGTTCGTTACCGCAATAAATATTAGAAATATGCCATAATTTTTTAGCCTGCTTACTAAGTGCGTCAACTAATTTTGGGTGGCAATGACCAAGAGAATTAACGGCAATTCCGGCGCCAAAATCAAGATATTTTTCATCGTTTTTGTCATATAAATAAACGCCTTCGCCGCGCTCAAATGAAATGTCAAATCTATTATGAACAGGAAGTAACTTATCGCTTATTGTCATATTATAAATTATAAAATTATTAATAAAATTCAGGTAATTATATTTTTAAAACCAAGTTAATTAATATTTGTTTTAAATATTAATTTATTATAAAATTTAAGTTATAAAATTGTCGCTTGGCTATTTATTTTCATGTCTGTAAGATAATTTTTTCATAAATTAGTTAAAAACACAATAAAATATTTTTAATATTAAATAAAGCTAATTATTAATTGCATTTAGTGTAGTGTATTTTATATAATAATTAAAGAAAAAATATTTTTTTAGGAACCTTTGCTGAAAGTAAAAAAATAAAATTTTTTGGGATAAAAATTAGTGTGTTTTTGTTTTAAATTAAGCATTAATAATATATTTTTTTATTAAAAGAGTCGAAAATTAAGTAAAACTAGACAAATATGTAAATTTCTATATTAACTAGCATTTAGCTAGATTTTATCTGTAACATAAAATAAAAATTGAACCGTTGTGACAATAGACAGTCTTGAAAACAAGCAATTAATTCTTGAAAAGTTTCTCGATAATATAGCCTTCGAAGGTGTTGGAGAGGAAGTTTTAGAAAAATCAATCTTAGAGTCAAATCTTAAACCGGAACATAAAGAGTTGATTTTTGAAGAGGGTGTCTTAAGTGCTTTAGAATTTTACTTTAATCAAATAATTCAAAATTTAGCACAAAAAATTGAAAGTCATCAAAACTTCTCGGATCTTAAAATTAGGCAAAAAATAAAATTTTCGGTGTTAGAGATTTTTAAATATCAAACAGATCATAAATTGGCAACAAGTAGAATATTGAGTTTTTATTTTGATATTAAAAATTTTACAAAATCCAATTATGGACCTAAGCCATTTTCTTTGGCTTTTAAAAATTTATATAGATTTTCAGATCAAATTTGGTACCTAATAGGTGATAAATCAACCGACTATAACTTTTATACAAAAAGACTAGTCTTGTCTAAGTTAATTGCTAAATCTTCAAAGATATTTGTTGACGATGTAACCACAGACTTACAAAAAACCTCGCAAGCCATCGATAATGAAATTGAAAATATAATGAAATTTGAAAAGGCAAAATCGCAAATAAAACAAAATGTCGAGAATTTATCGGAATTATCTTGCCAGTTAAAAGAAAATATTTGCGATATATTCTGCGATAAAGAAAATAATTTAAAAACCCCGAAAAATATAATTAAAAGCTTGCCTTTTATCAGATTATTTTATTAATAAAAGTAAAAAATAATGTCCGCAACGCTTAATATGTTTGACTTAATATTTATAATCTCTTTTGCAATAATTGTATTTATTGCCTTTTTAAGAGGTTTTACCAAAGAAATATTTTCCTTAATTGGTTGGATAATTTCAGTTTGTATAGTATATTTCTTGTCTCCAATTCTATCATCTATAATATCGCAATATTCAAGCGATAAAATTGTTGCTAATATTATAAGTTCGGTAATAATTTTTATTGTAATTTTTATTATATCAAGCTTAGTCACCAGAAAAATATCACTTGCCATAAAAGAAAAAATACCCGCGGTAACTGATCAAATTCTTGGCGTTGTATATGGAATTTTAAAAACATTCTTAATATTTGGCTTGGTTTATTCTTTATCTTTAAACTTAAATATGAAAATATATTCAATTTCAGGCAATGCGTCGTTAAGTAAAAAACTTCCAGATTGGCTTTATAAATCTAAATTTAGGGTTGCAATTTCCCCCTTTGGCAAAGCCTTGAACCCCTTGGTTTCAAAGTTATTTGACGCTTCTCAAGAAAGATATTTGGGAAAAAAAATTAAGTCAGAAAAAGTCAAAAAAGATATAAAAAATAACAAAATTAATCAAATTTTAGAAGAAAAAAAGATGGCTCCCTATGGTATTTATCAAGAAAAGGCTAAAAAATATGGACAATATAAAGAAAAAGGATATTCTGAAGAAGATATAAAAAATATGGAGCGCTTAATTGATATTGTAGAGTAATAAAGTTTTTGCCTTTGACAATTTAATTATTTTTAATATAATTTGATCTATTAAAATCAATTGCTTAACAAAGAATATCTAAGCGACGATGAAGTACAAAAAATTTAAATAATATTAATAAAAACCCAAAAAAATGTTAGACTTAACCGGAAAAACCGCATTAATAACTGGTGCCAGCGGAGGAATTGGTTCTGAAATTGCTAAAAAACTAGTAAATCTTGGCGCTAGTGTAATTATTAGCGGCACTCGCGAAGAAAAACTAAAAGAGCTGCAAGAAGAAATTGGTCAAGATAAATGTAAATATCTAACCTGCAATCTTTCAGACGCTAAAGAAGTTGGTTTTTTGTTCGAGAAAAGCGAAGAAATTGCTGACTCTCAAATAGATATATTAGTTTGCAATGCCGGAATAACCAAAGATAATCTTGCCCTTAGAATTAAAG
The DNA here is from genome assembly GCA_965661355.1 of Rickettsiales bacterium. Lineage (GTDB taxonomy): Bacteria > Pseudomonadota > Alphaproteobacteria > Rickettsiales > UBA1997 > CAMCFD01. The sequence continues at coordinate 3,558 of CBFIDI010000064.1, forward strand.
ATGAAGATTTTGACGAGGTAATAAATGTTAATTTAAAATCTACATTTATTCTTAATAGAAATGCGATCAAAAAAATGATCAGAAGAAAATATGGTCGCATTATTAATATAGCTTCTGTTGTTGGATTTACCGGTAATTCAGGTCAGTCAAATTATGTTGCCTCAAAAGCCGGAATGGTTGGTATGTCAAAATCTTTTGCAGCAGAAGTTGCTAATCGCGGAATTACAATCAATTGCGTAGCCCCAGGCTTTATTGAAACCGCTATGACAAGTGATTTAAACGACAAACAAAAACAGGGTATTTTATCTTCCATTCCAATGCAAAAAATGGGTGAAGCGCAAGATATATCTGGCGCTGTAGCTTTTCTTGCAAGTGACGAGTCTAAATATATCACGGGCCAAACCTTACATGTCAATGGCGGAATGTATATGGCTTAATTAAAAATTAAAATAATTATTATGACTGAAAAAAATTCTAAAAAACACAAAACTAAAGTTCTTATTATTGGCTCGGGTCCAGCTGGTTACACGGCTGCAATTTATGCGGCAAGGGCAAATCTAGAACCAATTCTAGTTAGCGGAACTCAACCGGGTGGTCAATTAACAATTACCACAGATGTCGAAAATTATCCCGGATATGCTGATGTTATTCAAGGTCCATGGCTTATGGAGCAAATGTTGAAGCAGGCAGAAAATGTTGGCACAAAGATGATTTTTGATCATATTTCTAAGGTTGACTTTTCGGCTCATCCTTTTAAGGCATTTACCGATGGTGGCGAAGAAATAGAGGCGAAAACAGCAATTATTTCAACTGGAGCCCAGGCTAAGTGGCTTGGTCTTGATTCTGAAAAAGAATTTCAGGGTTTTGGCGTTTCTGGTTGCGCAACTTGTGACGGTTTTTTCTTTAAGAATAAAGATGTAATGGTTGTTGGTGGCGGAAATACAGCAGTAGAAGAGGCTTTGTATCTCACGAATCACGCTAAAAAAGTATATTTAGTTCATCGTCGTGAAGAATTAAGGGCTGAAAAAATATTGCAAGAAAGATTATTCGCCCATGAAAAAATTGAAGTAATTTGGAATCATCAATTAGATGAAGTAGTTGGTCAATCTAAGCCAGTAAAAGCCGTAACTTCTGCGAAGTTAAAAAGCAGTAAAGACGGATCTCAAAAAGAAGTTTCTGTTGAGGGTATTTTTATCGCAATTGGCCACAAGCCTAATTCTGATATATTCAAAGAAACTGGCCTAGAAATAGACTCTGAAGGCTATATCAATACAAAAGCTGGAACCTCTTCAACAAATATTGAAGGAGTTTACGCCGCAGGGGATATACAAGACAAAATATACAGGCAAGCGGTTACTGCTGCTGGAACAGGTTGTATGGCTGCTTTAGAGGCTGAGAAGTTTTTAAGTTCGCAATAATATTGTTGCGCTTAAGATTTATTTTGATGTTATTTAACGCCTTAAGAGTTAAAATTTTTGACTTATAGATTTGTGACTTTGGGAAGTAAAATTTGGTGATAGTGGCCAATATTTAATTATCATTCTTAAAGTCACATAAAAATTTCATATTTTTCAGTAAAATCGCGTCACAAAAACTCATCATAAAAATCTAGAAATATATTTTTAATATAAAAAACCTTATTACCTCATAGAGGTTTATTTGCTCACTGTTTAATAATTATAATTGATTATTTATTCATCAAATTTAATCAATAAAATCATTGTTAAAACTTCCTTACATATTATATATTGCTCATTTTTACAAATAATTTATTGGCTGGTGCTTTTGGTGTTTAACAATGAATTATAAAGTTTAAGTGTTATAAATTAAGCACGAAACCGCTAAAATATATGTCAAATATAATTGACATATAGCAAAAAATTTGCTATAAATGGTCAAAGAGGTGATTTTATCGAGATATTTTAGTTCAAATTCAATTTTTATATATTATGTCAGGCAATTTAGAGTTTACAATTGATAAAAACGGAGTAGCAAACTTAATTTTTGACTCAAAAGGCCAAAAAATCAATAAGCTTTCGGCCGAAGTTTTATATGAATTAGAAAAGGCGGTTAATGTTATTGATGGCAACAAAGCTATAAGGGTTTTGCTTATTTCTTCTGGTAAGGCAAATATATTTATTGCAGGTGCTGATATCAATGAAATTAAAGACTTGAATAATGAAGAAGACGCTAAAAACAAGGTTTCGTATGGCCAAAATGTTTTAGATAGAATTTCTGAACTGAAAATTCCGACTATTGCTTTAATTAATGGCGCATGTATGGGCGGTGGTTTAGAGCTTGCTCTGGCTTGCGATTATAGAGTTGCGGTTTTAAATGATAAAACAAAACTTGGTTTACCCGAGGTTAATTTGGGAATAATTCCGGGTTTTGGCGGAACTCAACGCTTACCATCGTTAATTGGCTTGCAGGAATCTTTAAATATAATACTAGCTGGCAAGCCAGTTAGTTCAGATAAATCTTATAAAATAGGTCTTGTTGACGACATTGTGCGCGAAGAGTTTCTGGAAGAAAAAATGAGCCATTTTGTTTCAGAAATATTGAAAAATAAAGATAAAAACTGCTATTTATTAAAAAGAAAAAGAAATGCAAGGTCAAGATTTTTCAATGAAAATATTCTTTTAAAAAAATATCTAATTTTTTACTTTGCTAAAAAAAGTTTGTTACAAAAAACCGGGGGAAATTATCCTGCGCCATTTTATGCGCTTGAAGTAATAAAGGAAACCTATGGCAAATCTTATGGCAAAAAAGGACTTAAAATAGAATTAGAGTCATTTTGTGATTTAGTAATTGGTCAGGTCTCGAAAAATTTAATTGATATTTACTTTATTAACGAATCTTTAAAAAAAGACGATGGCGTTGAAAATGGCAATGAAATTGTTGACAAAAAATTCTTCGTTAGAAATGCTGCAATATTAG
>CBFIDI010000065.1:0-6275 GCA_965661355.1 Rickettsiales bacterium
AAATTATTAATAAAGGCTTAGAAATATATCTTGTATAGGGTTTTAATTTTTTTAATAGCTCTTTGTTAATATATTTTACCTTTATAAATCTGTCAAAGATAAAAAAATGCCATAATAATTATCAGAAATGGCTTATTAAAAAAAATGAAATTAACTAATTTAAATTAACGAAAATAATGTTTGATAAAATAATATTTGCACTTTAACATTATTAAGTAAAATGAAATAAAAAACTATTAGCAAAATTAAGTTAATGAAAAAACCAATATTTTTAGCAACATTATTGACTACTATGTCACTATTTTTAACTGTGACATCTTGTAATAATGGTAAAATTGACCCTTTTGATAAAATATCCGGCTTGTCAAAAGAAGACACTAAAGACATTTTAATAAGAAGAACTGAAGATGAAAAGAGCAAAAATAATAAGACAGAATCTGCAATTCCTGAAATTTCAAAATCAAAATTAAGACCTCCTAGTCCTGTTTCAAGGCAAGATATTCTTAACGGTCAGAAAATTATTTCTTTTTCGGTTACTGATGAAGTTCCCATTAAAGATATTTTAATAGAACTTGGTAGATCGACCAATATTGATGTTGAAATTGACCCAAAAATTACTGGATCAATTGTATTAAGCGCTTACAAAAGACCATTTGGCGAAGTTGTGCAAAGAATTGCAACCTTGGCTAATTTAAGATATAGTTACGAAAATGGAGTTTTGAGATTTGGCCGAGACTCGCCCTATAGCAAAAATTATTTTGTTGATTATTTAGACAAAGGCAGAAATCTTTGGTCGGAAGTACAGGCAAATGTTAATTCTATCATTAAAAATGAAAAGGCGCTTGTTGACTCTTCAAGCAACCCAATTGAGGTTGCCGGCAGCAGCGTAACAATTAATAAGACCGCAGGAATAATGACGGTTTTTGCTACACAAAGGCAACATCATGAAATAAAAAAATATTTAAGCGATGTTGCTCGCAAGGCATCTGCTCAAGTTTTGATTGAAGCAAAAGTTGTAGAAGTTAGGCTAGACGATGAATATAGAACCGGCATTAATTGGAACTTTCTTGACGCAACAACCAATTCAGGCGGACAATCAATTAACCTTGGTGTAGGCACCGGATTTGACGCAGAGGCGCCATTTACGGCCGTTTTAGCCAGTAATAATTTAGGCGTTTCCGTTAGTGCTTTGAAAAAATTCGGATTAACCAAAACAATTTCCAGTCCCAGAATACACGCAATTAACAATAAAGAGGCAGTATTAAAATTTTTAAATAAATTAATTTACTTTGAAATACAAAATACCTCAACTAACACAGGTGGCGCCAACAATGCAATTGCCTTAGCCGAAACCATTACATCAACCAAAGTTGAGCAAGATGTCGGGGTAGAGCTTTTTATCACGCCTTCAATTGATTCTGACTCGGGCGAAGTTACACTTAACATTAGACCAAAAATTAGTGCAAAAAGTGGTGAAGTTGAAGACCCCGCCAGTCCAGTTGTGAATGGCGAAGTAATCAGAAACCTTGTTCCAATTATTCAAACAAGAGAAATAGACACTATTGCTAAGGTTCAAAGTGGCAATGTTTTGGTAATTGGTGGCCTAATGCAAGAAAACACTATTAATGTTGATCAGGGCGTACCGTTTTTGCAAGATATTCCTATTTTAGGAAACTTGTTTAAATCGGTCTCAAAAGATGTCGAGGTTGTTGAAACTGTAATTTTTATCAAAGCAACAATTGTAAATAGTCGAACCCAGCCAGGCAAAGTCGATAAAGATATTCAAGAAAGATTTGACCTTAATAAAAGAAAGTTTTTCTAAATATTAAACTAAAATAAACTTATTACCGACAATGAAGGCAATAATAAAATTTATTATTTTAAACTCCTTAAGAGATAAAATTTATTTTGCAATTTTCTCTTTAATTATTGGCGCTTTTTTTCTTGCAATTTTACTTGGAAGCACCATGATTAACGAGCAACAGCAAAGCTCTGTTGTTTTTTTTGCTGGTTATTTACGCCTTATAATTATTGTTGGTTTCATCATTTTCACTTGCTTAACAATTACAAAAAGTATCGATAATAAAGAAATAGAAGTGATAATTTCGAAGTCTATTTCACGCGAAAAATTTATATTATCTTATTATTTTGGCTTTATTTGCTGTTTTCTAATGATATTTTTAGCCTGTTTTGCGCTAATTATTTGTTTTTTTCAGTTTAACTGGCTTGGCCTTTTGGCCTGGTCTTTAAGTTTAATTCTTGAAGCTTGCATTCTGATTTCTTTTGCAATTTTAACCTCTTTAATGTTGAATAAAAGCTTTATTGCAATTTTTTCATCGCTGGCATTTTACATTATTTCAAGAATGATGGGCGTGTTCGTTTTAGCAATCGAAATTCCACAAACCATTGCTCAAGCCAAAAGCTCGATGTTGCAAATTTTGTTAAAAATAATATCGATAGCAATTCCAAGACTAGATCTTTTTACGCAAAGCTCGTGGCTAATAAATCAGTTTCAAGATTTTTACCAGCTAAAAATAATCTTACTACAATCTTTAATCTATATTCCACTTTTAACCTTCATGTCATTTCATGATTTTCGTAAAAAAGAATTTTAGACAGCAAAAAAATTCTTCTTTAGATGAGGTCATTAAACACAAGAATCAATTATAAATTATTGTGATAATATTTTATATATTAGCTCTTATTCCAGGTAATATTGACTTACAACATTAAATATTAAATATTAGATAAGAGTCTAATTAATATATTTATTATCAAAAATAGACTGGTAATTAAAAGCAAAACTTTAGCGCTATATCAAAAACATTACTCATTTTCTATTTTTTAACCAATAATATTTTATAAAGTGACAATAACATTAGAGCAAATTTCATTTATAAAATAACTTTTATGCTTTGTTTTTTATAGCTTATTTTAAATATCTTAAGTTTTTATGCGACTTCAAAGACGAAAAATGATATTTCTGATATTCAAGTTTAGAAAATTCTCATTTATAATAATGGCAAAAAAAAGAAGTCCTTAAAATGAATTAAGGACTTCAAATTTTTTAAATATTTTCCCAAAAGAATTTTCCAGCTAAAATTAATCAACAAATTTTATATTAGCCTGCTCTATTATTTCTTCAACATATTCTTTTTGAACCTTTCTTCCTAAAATTTTTCTAAGATTTTCTTTGGCATCTGAATATGGAACTATTTCAGCGGGCCTTGTTTGAGTATATTTTACAATAACCCACTTATCGTCAAGTTTAATAGGCTTTGAAATATCGTTTTTCTTTAGGCTTTTTATGATCTTAACAACGTCGCTTGGCAAAGAATCTTCAAGAACAAAGCCTAGATCGCCTTTATTTTTAGCGGTTTCCTTGTCAATAGATTTTGTTTTGGCATAATAACCAAAAGATGAAGGTTTTTTAGCAATTCTTTTGTAAATATTGTCAGCGCTATTTTTATCTTCAAGTACAATGTAGCTAACTTTGTAATCTTGCTTATTTTCAAGATTTTTTACCAATTCATCATATTTTTGCTTTAATTTTTCTTTACTTGTAGCATCTTTAGCAATTTTTGTCAAAAGCTTTTGCTTTAAAATCTCGGTTTTAAAAATTTTCAAAGCTTTACTATAGTCCGAGTCATCGTCAAGATTTTGCTTTTTTGCTTTACGATAAAGAACTTGATTAACCGCATATTCTTTAATAATGGCCTGCTGTTGATCTTGCGGAAGATCAGCAAACTTTAAACCTTTTAACTTAGGCGTATTAGCGATTATTTTGTCTAATTCTGTTTGAGCCTCGTTTTCGGTAATTTTACCATATTTATATTCGCCGACAATTTTACTGTCGTTAGAATTGTTAAAAAAACTACTTTTAAAAGAAGTGCAAGAACTTAAAGAAGAAGCTAAAAGAAGGGTAATTATAGAAGTTTTAACAAATTTAATTTTGTACATTTTGGTGTATTTTAAAGGTTAATATTCAGTGGTTAAAACGATATTTTAATATAATTCACTTAATTTGCAAGACTTTAGCGTTTTTTGTAAAGTCACAACAAAGATATGAAAGATATTACAGAAAAGTTACGCCAATTCAAATAAAATTGTAAGCAAAAAATTTGCCGCAAATCACTGGGCCTCAAGCAATATAGAATTTTTAAGTGGCTCTACAATAAATTCAACTATCTTTCTATTAATTATTAAATTTTTTAATTCAGATTTTAACTTTAATTTAAGTCATATATAAATATTAATTTATGATAAATTCATTAGCAAAAATAGACCATGTCAACGCTATGACTATTTTTTAGCCGATAAACTTAAGTTGAGAATTGACTTATGTCATTTTAACTTTATAATTAGCCGTTTATTCCCGAAATTCAATCAATAAATAAATATACTCACTGGCTTTATGTTTAGATTTGGACAATAATTTTCGCAATAAATCACCTATTACATAAAGTTATTTATTAAATATATCAATCTTTACCGCCGGATATTAAGAGTAAAATCATAAAATTTTAAAAAGTTATGAAAAAATTAGCTCTACAAAAATCAAAATCAAAAATTTCTATTGCTTCTGCAATTATAGTGGCAATTTTAAGTTTAACGCTTTATCAAATTTCTGACAAGCAAACCGAAGAAATTCCTGACTATTCAAGAAAAGATTACAAACACTGGGTCGATGAAGATAAAGATTGTCAAGATACGCGCCAAGAAGTTTTAATTGCCGAAAGCTTAATCAAAGTCACTCTAGACGAAAAAGGCTGTCGAGTTTTAAGTGGCAAGTGGCACGATCTTTATACCGATAAATATTTTACCAATCCGGGTGATTTAGATATCGATCATTTTATACCCTTAAAAGAAGTTCATCGAAGTGGCGGCTATAAATGGAACGAGGCCAAAAAACAAGAATATGCAAATGATTTAAAAAATTCAGAAACTTTAATTGCGGTTGCCAAAGGCGCAAATCGATCCAAAGGCGATCGCGATCCTGCAAATTGGCTGCCTAAAAATAGAAAATTTATTTGCGAATATGTTACAATTTGGACTAGAGTTAAAGAAAAATGGGAGTTAAAATATGATAAAGATGAATACAACAAAATCAAACAATTGAAGAAAGATTGCAATTTATAAATCAAAAAACCAGATTTAGCAATTTTAAAGCTAAAAAATGTAAAGCTTAAAAATCTTTTTAACTAGAAATCTCGACATCAACAAAAAAACAAATCTCTAAAAATCACGAAAGATTTACTTAATAAAAATTTTTATAATACCACTATAAATCAAGACTAAGAAAGTTCAAAAAAAATATAGAATTTTATTTAAAATAAAAAAGATAAATAAGCTAAAATACAACTCAAGTCACGAAAATTTTAAGTTTTTTACTTTATCAAAAAGAAATACCTGATTTAATTATCGAAACATTGTTTTAAATTTCATTTTTTAATTTAAATCTTAAGTAAAAATCTTATATCTTGAAAAATAATTAAATGATGGAATTAGTATTATTTACAAGTTAAACTTAACATGTAAATTCATATTATATTTTAGATAAGAAAAAATGAAAAATTTTAAAACAAATAAACCAAATCAAGAAACAAAAAAATATTATGGCGCTCAGCATATTGAAGGTAAAATAACAAATTTACTAAGACCTCTCTTTAATTCAGATAAAAATAACTTTTTAATTATTAACAACTTGACTAAAAATTGGCATAAAATTGTTGGCCAAAAATATTGTAAATTATGCGAGCCTAAATCTGTTAATTTTGATAAAAGCCCTAAAAAAAATGGTGAAAAAAAATCGGCAAAACTGACAATTGCGGTTTATAATTCTGCGGTTGGCTTTTTTTTACAAAATAACAGTGACAGCTTGCTTGACAAAATTTCTGCGCTTTATGGCTATAAAGCAATCGACAGAATAATTATTAAACAAGAAATTAAAGACATAGCCCATGAAGCAAAAGAAGAGATAAAGCTTGACAAACATAAAGAAGAGGCTTTGTTAAAGAGCCTAGAAAAAATTAAAGACAGCGCCCTAAAAGAAACCATGATGCGCCTTGGTCGCGATATAATAGGAAGAAAAGAACATGAGCTAAAAAATAATTAGGCACCAGAATATTATTCTGACCACCATCTTTAAAGTCTAATTCATTACCGAAACTTAATATAATAATGCTATAGATCTTACTTTAAATTAAGCTGATTAATCAAAAACATGACATAATCTTTGATATTATACCAAGTCCTATCTTTAAACATTAATTTAG
>CBFIDI010000066.1:0-6196 GCA_965661355.1 Rickettsiales bacterium
ATCAATTGGTCGGGGGTTCGAATCCCTCCCAAGGAGCCATTTTTAACAAATATAACATAAATTCTATATTTTAGGTTGGTCAACATAATTTAAAGCTATGAAAATATTTAATTCTTTAAAATCAGCTAAAAATCGCGATAAAAACTGTAAAATAGTCCGCAGAAAAGGTCGTCTTTTTGTAATCAACAAGTTAAACCCTAAATTCAAGGCCAGACAAGGCTAGGTATCTTGGTTCTTGCGCAAGTTCTTAATTTGGTAAATTTAAAAATTACTCTAGCATATTTTGTAAAAGTTCTTGTTTAATTTATCTGTTTTAATAATATTTTAACTTCAAAACTCCACTTTACACAAAATATTTTGAGGTCCAAATTTAGAAATAATCTGGCTACATTAGTTTATGTATAGATTTTTTTAGATCTTTAGTTAAAAATAAAAAGCTCTAAATATATTTTTGAAGCTAAAATAGCATAATATAGCTTATACCAAATCTCATTTTAAACGCTAATTTAGACTATAGCTTTACTAAAATTTATTAACAAAAACGAGCTAGAAACTTTATATTGTCTTTGGGTGATGAATTTAGTAAAATTAAAACGGATAAATTATTTCTTAAATATGAAATTTGTGTTAGACCTGCTTTATAAAATTACATAATGTTCAAACTAGAAGAAGAAACGAAAAAAATCAAGATAGGTACCCGATCTAGCAAATTAGCACTTGCTCAGGCCAATAAAATGAAAGATCTTGTTCTTGAGGCAAATCCCCAGATTAGTAATAGCCAAATAGAAATAATAAAAATTAAAACTTCTGGCGATAAAATAAAAGACATTAGCTTGGCCGATATTGGTGGTAAAGGTCTTTTTATTAAAGAGCTTGAAGAGCAGCTAGCGGAAGGTAAAATTGATGTTGCCGTACATTCGGCCAAAGATGTTCCGCCAATTTTACATCAAAATACCGATATTTGCGCCTTTAGCTTTCGCGAAGATGTTCGTGATTATTTTATATCACAAAATTGTAATTCAATTGAAGATCTTCCGCAAAACTCCGTAGTTGGAACTTCTTCGGCGCGCAGGAAATCAATTTTATTAAAAACCAGACCCGATTTACAAGTTGTGACATTTCGAGGTAATGTTGACACAAGGCTTGAAAAACTTGCTAAGAAACAAGTTGATGCTACTATTTTAGCTGTTTGCGGTCTTAAAAGAATAGGTCACGAAATTGAATATAAAAGAGCGATAAATATTGAAAAAATGCTTCCTAGTGTCGGTCAGGGTTGTATTTTGGTTCAGGCTAAAAAAAATAGCAAAACAGCAAGAGTTTTTGCCAAAATAAATAATGTTGAAAGCGAAATTTGCGTTTCTGCAGAAAGAAATTTTTTGAAAATTCTGCGCGCTTCGTGCCGTAGTCCAATTTCGGTTTATTGCAGAATAGAAAATAGCAAGCTAAAATTCCAAAGCATAATATATGACTACGAAGGCAGAGAATATTACGATGTTTCCTTAGAGCAAGATGTATCTAAAATGATGGATCTTGCCCAAAATTATAATAAGTTGCTCAAAATGTCACTTGAAATGTCAATTGATGCCGCTGATAAAACTAGAAAAAATGCCCGTGAACTTCTTGAAAGAATTTGCCGCTAGAAAATTAATCTATCATAAATAATATATCATAAATAATAAATCTTCAAGCCCTAAGCTTTTAATTGATCTAGGCTTGAAGATTTTATATCTAATTTACCTTACCGTGACAACAGATCTTCTGTTTTTGGCATGAACTTCGGCAGAATTACCAAAAAACTCTGGCTTTTCTTTGCCGTAAGAAATAGTCTTGATTCTTGAAGGCGAAATACCTTGTGATACTAAATAATCTTTAGCAGATACCGCTCTTTTTTCACCAAGGGCAATGTTATATTCTCGGGTTCCTCTAACATCGGTATGACCTTCGATGGTAATTTTAATATTAGGGCTACTGTTTAACCACTTAGCCTGTAAGTTCAAAATTTCTTTTGATTTAGAGTCTAATTTCGATGAATCAAAATCGTAAAATACTCTGTCTTGCACTTCAACTGTTTCAACTTGTTCGTTAATTTGCTGAGCCTGAGATTCGTCTTGTATAACTTCAAAATTACCCTCTTCGGTTACAATCTGCTCTTCAATATTAAATTCTTCTTGTTCACTTTGGCTTTTTTTCTTTTGTGTTTGACAAGAAAATAAAAGAGTAGAAAGTAATGTCGCTGTTACAATATTTTTTGTTAAAATTTTTATCATAATTCACCTTATATTTAATTAAAACCTAGTTACAATCTAATAATTGTTGCGTGAAATGTCAAGGGCAATGTAAATTAAATCAGATAATTATAGGCGCTAATTTTAAAAGATATAAATCTGGGATATTGTTTTCATATATCAATTGTTTTTTTGCAATAATTGTCAATTTTAAATAAGTATTTAGGGGTTTAAAATATAATCAAGAAAGCTACATTTTTAAAATGACTCTTTTGATGAGGTTTTTTAACCCCTTAATTATTAATTATAAAGTTAAAATGGTATAAATTAGTATTTAAAGACGAATATTGTTGTAAAGTACGAATTTTTGTCAAATTATTGCTAACCCTACTAAAAAAGTTGGTTTTTGAAGGAAAAAACAAAATAATTGCAGAAATGTTAAAAAATACTTGTGTTATACTTCATTTTGCGCTATAATAGGGCCATTAGGTTAATAAAAAAACATAAAGCATATGGGTTTAGTTAAGAACAGATCGCAATCTATAATTGAGATTATAGATCAATCTTTCGATCAAGATCGTGCTAGATATTTAAAAGACTTATTTAGGAATCGACCTTCGTTAGGTCAAGATGGCGATCAGGAATTTATAAATGATTTTCGTTTAATCTTAGAAGATCTATCAACTTCGCAACAAGAGCTTAGCCGAGTTATAAAACAAAGCAAAGAGGCAAAAAGAAGCAGGCAAAATGTTGATTATGGCGACGATACAAGGTCTGCTGGAGATTCTGGCGCCAATACTTTTTTGGACGAGGGTGCAAAAAAAATGCCCCTTTCAAGCAATGTACCAAAAGGAATAGGTTGGCAAACAACAAAAGAAACCGGTAGGGGTCTTCCTGTTTATCTTCAGGGAGCTAGTGGTTTGCGTAAAAAGCTAGATAAAATTCAAAATTTTGATGGCGAGGTTTCTCATCTTTACCCGGCTAATGATGAATATTTTAGATTGCTTCATCTGGCTAGAGGCGAATCTTCTGAAAAGCTGAAGCTAAATACCGCAAGGCTTGAAAATTTTTTAAAAAATGGGCGTGATTTAACTTCTGGTGAAAAAAATATTTACCAAACGCGGGTCGGAGAAAATTCTGCTTGGGCTGAAACTATGTCTTTAAATGCTGTAAACGGAGTATATCGTGCATTTAATTATTTTGGTAAAGGAATTTATAGTCATTCTGATCCAGCAGAAAGGTCGGAGTTTAAAAAATATGTACAAAAAAGAAATCATTATTTAACAAATTTAATTAATAAATTCGGTCCTGAGTCTGGTGGTAAAACGCAATTTATGAATAAGTTTAAAGAAATTTTAAATAGCGCCAGCCATGATCCAAGCGGATTAATTGACCAAAATTCTTTCGAGAATTTAATTTCGTTAATTGAAGATGAGATTAAGCAAGACGAGCATAAAATTTCATCTGGCAGATTTGGTAATGGGTCAACTATTTCTGAGGCGGTAAAAGAGCTTAACAAAGAGGTGTATGAATCGGCTAAAGACAAGGCCAAAGAAAGTGATGACGCTTTTAAGTTTAGAGTTATTCAGGCGGCGTTAATATTAACTCCTTTTATGGGCATTTCGTTAATTGGGCCAATTTTAGGTGGCGCATCTTTTGTTTTTGGCTCTGGCGGAATTGCAGAAGGTGTGGTTGCTATTATGCATTCATTTGGGCCCTTTAGTGACATGATAAAATATATGGGTCTTGATACAGCGGTTCATTGGCTTTTAACCGGAATGCCAATAGTTGGCGATGTTGTTGACTTGGCTGATTATTTAATCACCAGTAATATTGGTCAGGTTATTTTGGGCGATGTTGTGTTTCCAGTTTTGGGTTCGGCCTTAGTTCCGTTGGTTGTAGCCGGCACTTATAGCGCCGCAAGAGTTCTGCCCGAGTCTAAGTTTAGAGAGAAATATAACAAAGAATTTCAAGGTCACGAAAAAGCATTGCAAGATTTAATAACAAGCGCCCTTAAAGATGATAGAGTTCAAGATTCTAATTTTGAGAATTTTGTAAAAAATAAATATGAAATATTGCACAAATGTTACAAAAATGAAGGATTAACAAAGTTTATTGGTAATTTAGTGCAATTTTCTGGTGACGGCCGCAATTTGCTGTCTGATATTTTAGATAAAGACATGTATCAAGAATTAGTAACGGGCGGAATATTGATTGGCGATTATTTAGATGAAGATATGTTAAGAAGTCATTTGGCTAATATTCGTGAGAAAGATAAGGTTAAATATGATCAATATATGGATAAATTCTTAACTTTTAGAGCTATTGATGAAGATTTAATTGGTGAGGTTGGATTTGATCGGATAATAGAACAATATGACGAATTAGATGAGTCGAAGATAAGTGATTATAAAGATAAGGGCGACAAATTGGTTGAATCGGATATAATATTACAAATGGCTAGGGCGAAAAATTTAGCAATTAACGAAGATGATCTAAGAGATAATAAATTTGAGCAATGTAAAGATATAGAGGCTCAGATGATAAGCATGGAAGCTAATAAAATGAAAGAAGGGGTTGAGAGGATGAAAAAAGATGGAAGAGCCGTTGACAAATTCAATATAGAAGATTTTTTGAATGAAGTTTCGGGTTATGTACCAACAAAAAGCCCTGGTGGAGCTGATGCTAAAACACTAGGAATAGATGGCAGGGATAGATCGGCTGCGACTTAAAAAAATTTGACTTTGAGGTTAAAAATTATCATAAAAATCTAGGTGTTTAGTTTTAGATGTAATTTCAATTTCTTAACAATATTTTGCTAAAATATTTTTTATATAGCTTTAAAGAATAGAAATATTATTATAGATATTTAAGCTATGTAATTAGTTAATTATTCTTTAGAATTTAATCAAAAAAATCATCGTCAAAATTTATGTAATATTACTGATGTTACCCGCTTTTTTACAATTATTTTATTGATCAAATTTTTTAATCTCTCAATTATTAATTGTAAAATTAAATTATTGCACGATATATTGCTAGGTTTTTATGATGATTTTTACTAAAACTGACGAGGTTCTTATGTGGCCTTTAAAAATAGAAATTGGTAAATCATTTAAGTTCTGTGTTTTGTAATTACAAATATTTCTGGTAAATTCAAAGTTCCACTCTCGACATCTTCTAATATTATATAAACTTAGATTTTGATATTTTTGTCTTTAATATATTGCTACAATTTTAATTGCATTTTTCAAAAAACCCAACATAATTAGAGTCGTGGGATTTATTTTTCTTGAAGAATTAAAAAATTATGATTTATGTATAGATTGCACCATCATTTAATGTGCCCGTTTTCGCGCAAGGTAAGGGCGTGTTTGTCGGCAAAGGGAATAGATTTTGAGCTTGTGAATGAAAATTTCTGGGAGCGCAAAAAAGAGTTAATTGCCATGAATCCGACGGGTGAAGTTCCTGTTTTGTTTGATGCCTCTAGTTCGGTTGCGGTTTGCGGAAGTGATGTTATTATTGAATATATTGAAGAAAAATATCCAAACAGTCCAAATATAATTGGCGATAATACTGAAAAACGAGCGGAAAGTCGAAGAATTCAAAATTGGTTTGATCGTAAATTTTATAGCGAAGTTTCGAAGCATGTTTTAAATGAAAGATATTTTAACCGCTATTTACCAGGCTTAAAATCGCCTAATTCAAATATATTAAGGGTCACCAGAAAGAATTTATCGGTTCATATGGGTTATATTGAATATTTGCTGGAAACTAGAAAATATTTGGCCGGAGAGACGGTCTGTGTTGCTGATTTCTCGGCGGCGGCGCAAATTTCGGTTCTTGATTATTTTGGCGATATAAATTGGCAGCATTTTTCCGTGGTAAAAGATTGGTATTCGTTAATAAAATCGCGCAAACCATTTGGTCATATTTTACAAGATAAATTGCCAAGTGTTAAGCCGCCAGAA
>CBFIDI010000067.1:0-6186 GCA_965661355.1 Rickettsiales bacterium
TTGAAGCATTGATTCGCAAGGAAATTAAACAAAAATATCCAGACCACGGAATTATTGGTGAAGAATATGGTGATATTTCTTTGTAAATCTTTTTGCTGGTTGATGAAAAATCAACAAGAAGAATTAATGATGATTTCGATCAAACTTCGGATACGGGAATTTCAGAGTTATTTATGTTGCAAAAAATCAACAAAAAAACGTGAAATATTCAATGAATATTTTAAAAAAATCGCGCGCTTTAACAATTGCTGTATTTCCAAACTTTGTTAATGATAATGGCATGGTTTATGTTGAAGTTGGAAGAAGAAATTTTGAACTTACTGTTAGCAATGAAATTTTTAGAGAATTTAAGGTGAAAATTGATTCTTCAATAATTGGTTTAATTGTTGACAGAAGGTGATTTTAAGTTTATGACTTAAGTTAAGAGAGGATTTATGACAAGTAAAAATGCGATTGATGTAAATTTTTTAAGAAGCGTAATTGAAGATGACCGCGAGTTTGAGCGAGAATTATTTGCGATTTTTACAGAAAATGCACAAAGAAATTTAGTAAAAATGGAAGATGCTATTAAAAATAACGATAATAATTCTTGGTATATGTCGTCCCATGCCTTTAAAGGCGCGGCAGCTTCAATCGGCGCTTTCAACCTTTCGAATTCTTTGGAATATGCCCAAACTCACCCCGAAGATTCAAACGATGATAAAGTCGAAATTTTAAACCGCATCAAAAAAGAATTCGAACTTGTTCTTGAATTTATCAATGAAGAAGTTCTGGGATAATTTATTGACAATAAATAAATACTATAATTAACTCCGTTTGATAGTTAAAAATATGACAAATAAAATACTTGAATTATTTTTTTTAATTCCTGAAAAAATAAGATATATTCTAGTTGGAGGTTTTAACACTTTAATAAGCTTTGTTTCTTTTTATTGTTTATATATTTTTTTACAAAATAAATTTCATTATTCTTTTATTTTAATTTTAAATTTCTTTATTTCTGTTTTTATTTCTTTTTCCTTGTTGAGATTTTTTGTTTTTAAATCGAAGGGAAATTTTTTAAAAGAATATATAAGATGTAATATTTCTTATGCGATATTACTTTTTTTAAATTTAGTTCTATTAACTGTAATGATTGACTATTTTAAAATTAAAGTTATATTGTCTCAGTTTGTTTTAACAATATTTATTGCGATTGTTGGATTCGTGATTCATAAAAATTTTTCTTTCAAAAAACTATGATTAATTTAAAAAATAACATTAAAGACGGATTTAGCGATGCAAAATTATTTTTTGCAGACGCTTTTAAGGATCAGATTTTAATAATTTTATTGCTGATTTTTGTATGAAATTACCAAATCATTTTAAAATGAAAAATGGTGTGCAAAAATATATCTTAAAGAAGGTTCTTGAAAAAAGACTTCCAAGAGAGGTTTTATATCGTAAGAAGAAAGGTTTTGGAGTTCCAGTTTCACAGTGGATGATGGAATTTCCACAAGAAATCTCGCAAAATTATATCGATGGTATTAATTTTGAAGAGGTTAAGAAAATGTGGTTTAACCATAGAGATTCAAAAAAAGATAATAGGTTATTTTTGTGGAACTGGTATGTTTTACAAAACTCTGTAAGTAATAATTTTATTAATCAATCACAATAAAGTGCCAAAAATTTCTGTAATAATAATTTCATATAATCACGAAAAATTTATCAAAGAAAAGTTTAATTCTTTTTGAGTCAAACTTTTCAAGATTTTGAGATTATCTTGGCTGATGATTGCTCGAAAGATAAAAGTCAAGAAGTTATGAAAAATCTTGAAAGTAACAAAATTTCGCATAAAATTTTACTTCAAGAAAATATTGGATTTTGTGATATTGCGAATTTGGCAATTTCAAAAGCAACAGGAAAATATGTTCATTTAATTGCCACAGACGATATTGTTGAAAAAAGTTTTTTACAAAAAGAATTTGATTTTCTTGAAAATAATTCGGAATATGATTGTGTTTTTTCAAAAATTTCAGTCATTGATGAAAGTTCAAAATTTCTTGAAAAAAAGACGCGAAGATTTGATAAATATTTTCTTCATAAAAATTATAATACGGCGCAATTTTTAAACCATTTTTTTTATAAAGGAAACTTCTTATCAGCTCCAACTTTTATGGTAAAAACTGAAATTTTAAAAGAAATTGGCGGTTTCGATTCAAGGTTTGCGCAAATTCAAGATTTTGATTTGTGGGTCAGGCTTTGCGTCAAAGACTGTAAAATACATATTTTACCAGAAAGACTTTTAAGATATCGAAGAATGGGTGATAATAATTTAAGCTCAAACACTGATTTAACAAGAATTAGAAGTGTATTTGACAATGAAAAAATTTTAAATAGATATTTAGAAATAAAAAATGTAGACTTTTCTTAATGAAATATTCTATAATTCTAAAAAAATGTTAAATGCAAAATTAATTCCTTTTTATCTTGCGCAAGAGGCTTTAAATGATGAAACAATGCATCACCAACAATTTGCAATTTCAACTCTTTTTGACATTTTGAAGAATAAAGAAGTTGTTGAAATTTTAAAAAAAGAAGAAAATTTTTATATAAATCAAGATTTTTATAAAATTGTCGCAAAAAATCCACTTGAGACTCTAAATGAACTTAAAAATAAAAAGCCTTTTGTAAAAAGATTTATCAAAGATTTTGGTAAAAAGTTAAAGAAAATTTTATAATAATGAAAGATTTGTTGAAACCACAATTAATTAAAATCCCAAGCTGTAAAGATGAAAGAGGAGATTTATTTTTCTTTGAAATTGATAAAATTCTGGATTTTGATATAAAAAGAGTTTATTTTATTACAAATATTCCACAAGAAAATCAAATTCGTGGACAGCACGCTCATAAAAACTTGAGACAATTTATGGTTGCCGTTGGTGGTAAAATTGAAATTACGCTTGACGACGGTAACAATAAACTTAAATTCGACTTAAATTCTTCTGACTTGGGGCTTTATGTTCCAAGCGGACTTTGGCGCGATGTTAAATTTAAAGATAAAAATGCTTCACTTTTCGTCTTCGCCTCTGATATTTATCAAAAAGATGATTATATAAAAAATTATGAAGATTTTTTAAAACTATCCAGAGACTCAATTTGATAAATTTATGAAAAACCACTAAGGAAGAGTTAAAAAGAAATATGATAATTCAACAATTCCAGTTAATGGAAATTGGCTTAATGTTTAGAAAAAAAATGAAATAAGATTAGATTATTAATGATGCAGAAAATTTAGAAATTAAAAATAATAATATGAAATCAATTGGCGGAAAAATTATTGATAAAATGCCATAATTTTAATATATGAGAATTTTAAAAGTAAAGTTCGAAGATTTTCTTGCGATGAAAGACTATTTTTATCTCTTGATTTTAAAACTCAGTCAAAAACAGATATGACAAAATTCGTAAATAACTTAATAGCCAAAAAATTGTAAAATTTGATGCTTTTAAAAATTATTACAACTAGATTAAAATCGACTCGGTTCAAAATATTAAAAATTTAAATTTATGAAATAAATGTCAAAAATAATTTTAACCTTAACTTCGGGTTTGCCAAGTGGTAAAATTCCAAGTTTTTTTGAAGGGTTTGCAAATGCCTTAAAAAGAAGCGGCAATGAAGTTTTGATAATTGTTAATAATAATATTTTAAGAAATTGCTGGAAAAACAATGTTTCAAATAAAAAATTAAATAAAAATAAATTAAATAAAAAAATCACAGAATTTAACCCAGATTTAATAATTTCCAGTAATAATTCCTTATATGAAGAAATTCCCAATTTAGTTTCTTGTCCAATTTTAATTTATGGCGTTGACTCTCCCGCGGTTTTTCTTGACAAAGGCACTTTTAAAGAAAATCTTTCAAGATATCATATTGGAGTTGCTTCTGTTGAGTTAATTGAAATGACCAAAGAATATTTTGGAACAAATTACAAAAGCTTGAATTTGATTCATTTTGCAACCGATTACAAATCTGAAAAAATCAAACAAGATAAAAACATTTCTTTTATTGGAACGAATTTTGATCGCGATAATTCCAATTTTAAGAAAATAATTTTCAATGATTTTGATAAAGAAAAAAGGGCAAAATTCAATCTTTTTTATAATTCATTTTTGCAAGATATTCTAAGTAATCCAGAATTTCACCTTAAAAAAAACTCAATTGACAAAGATTTTCTTAAAAATATTTCTCATATTGATTTATTAAATATAATTTCAAGTAATATAAGAATTCAAACTTTAAGCGCGATTGCTGATCTTGGACTTGAGTTATATGGAAGCAAGAATTGGACTGATTTATGCGGTGTTTCTTTGGATTTGGCGCGCTCTTATGTTGACAAAGAAATATCTTCAATTCAAGATAATGAAGACATTTATAATTCAAGTAAAATTTCAATTAATATTACTCATTCACAAGCTGGAAGTGCTTTTTCGTGGCGAGTTCGTGACATTATGGCTTGTAATTCTGTTTTAATTTCCGATCCAAGAAAAGATTTAGAGGCGCAATTTGGGAAATATGTTAAAATTCCAACTTATGAAAATCCTTTTGAGGCAAGAAAATTATGCGAAAAATTATTGCAAGATGAAAAATGGCGTCAAGAAATCATCTTGGGATCTAATCTAGCGATTAATGAAAATCATCGCTTTGAACACAGATTCAAAGATATTGAGCAAATTGTGGGTGTTAAATTATTTGAAGATGATAAAAAAGGAAATATTGAAATTCTTGATGATAATGAGTTCTTATCGTACCGTTTTTTAGGATTTGATTTGACTTTGAGTAATACAAATAATAATTTTAATAATAAAAATTGCAATTATATTATGAAATTCTTAAAATTCTCAAATAGAAAAAGAATTAATTTTTTTAGAATATTAAAAGGTAAAATTAAGTGCTAATATTGTAATAATTGGAATAAATAAAATATGAAATTTGAAAACTCAATTGTAAAAACAAATAAAATTGGTAAGAATGTTAGAATTGAACCGTTTTGCTTGATTGAAGAAGGTGTTGAAATTGGCAATAATGTTGTGATTCATAGTGGAACAAAGATTGAAGATGGGGTAAAAATTCGAGATAATTGTGAAATTTTTCCAAATTCCTATATTGGAAAGCAGCCAAAAAGCCCAGGCTCGTTGACGCGGAAATTGCGATTTGACAAAACAACTGAAATCCTTGAAAATTGCTTGATAGGGCCAAATGCAGTGATTTATTATGATGTTAAAATTGAAAAAAATTGCTTGATTGGAGACGGGGCGTCAATTCGTGAAAATGTTGAAATTGGTGAATTCTCTGTCATTGGACGAAATTCTACTGTTAATTACAATGTCAAGATCGGAAAAAGAACCAAGGTTATGGATCTAACGGTTATTACTGGAAATTGTGAAATTGGCGATAATGTTTTTGTAAGCTGCTTAGTTGCAACAACAAATGATAAAAAATTTGGCCGAGGACAAGATTTTAATATCGAAGAATTTAAGGGTCCAACAATAAAAAATAATGTCGCAATCGGAGCTGGCTCTAATATTTTACATGGCGTTGTTGTCGAGGATTCTGCAGTTGTCGCCGCTGGTTCAATCGTTACCAAAAATGTTGCAGAAAAACAATTGGTAATGGGAAGCCCAGCAAGATTTGTGAAGAATGTTGATTAGTTTAAGTGAGTAATTTTAAAAAATTTTCATAATTTCTTATATAATCAGATTCGTCATAATAGTCATTTGCTAAAACCATTAAAATACAATCACTGGAAAAATCATACATTTCGTGCCAAATAAATTTTTCAATTATAAGCCCTTTATTCCTTTTATTTAATTCTAGATTTATTTTTTCTTTGCCATTGTCAAGTAATATTTTACAACTTTCATTGATTGAGATTATCAATTGTGTTAAATCTTTGTGGGCGTGAAATCCGCGCCTTCTATTGCTTTTAGTGTTAAAAATATAATAAATTCTTTTTATTTCAAGAAGAATATTTTTATTTTCTTCAAGAGTAATAAGTTGCCTTTTTTATCGACATTAATGTTAAAATCTAAAAATTCTACTTTCTTAAACTTCTTCTTTTCTCAATAATTAAAATTGAAACAAACTCTTCAAAGCCCCTCCGGCTTTTCCCATTGGGCTTCTGAATCCAGATATAACAGCAATTC
>CBFIDI010000068.1:0-6158 GCA_965661355.1 Rickettsiales bacterium
ACTTAACATTTTTGATGTCAGTAAAAGCAAAATAGGTCTAATTCTTTTGCCACCAGAAGAAATTAATTAAGTAATTTGATATTTCCTCAATTAAAGGCGATTTACCAATTGAATATTGCAAAATTAATTCATTGGTTTTTTTTAGATCTGCCTCTAAATATGTTGTTATATTTTTTATTATATTCATTTAAAGCTTTATTCTGGGTCAAATTCAGGATCGTCAATTTCGCCATATGACTTACGATATAAATCATATCTGTTACTTATTAAATCATCTCCTACTCTTGTTTTAATCGATTGACAAGAAAAAGTAAAAATCAAAGATAATAATATAACTGAAATTATATTATTTTTATATATTGCTTTTGTCATAAAGTTCAATTAATTCTCTTTTGCAAGACTGTGCTCGGGCTAAAATTTGATTAAGTGCGTCGTTAATTTTTTGATATGCCGAGTCCTTATCCGAACCCTTAACATATTCAATATATTCTGTCGTTAGTTGATCGGCATATTTTTCAAGGCTTTCAACTACTTTTTCTACAATTTCAAATTGCTCGTGAGCAAGTTCGCTAGAAGACTTTTCTACCTCTTCAATTAATTTGTCAGCGAAATTATAATATTCTATTATTCTGTTATATGTCTTTTCTTGTCTTGAAGTTGCCATGTTAAGGTTAGTTTAATTAAAAATTTATCTATTTTTACATATTGAATTGAAAAAAAGAAAAAGTCAAATTTTTTGTAACTTTTATTAATTAAAACGCCCTTTTAGGCCTTGTTTTTTTATTGAAACATGATTTTTTTGATAATATTTTTCACATTTATAATTAGAACTTAATCAATAAAATAATCGTCAAAATTTCTGTATTTATTACAATAATTTATCTTGGTAAAATTTTGTAGCCATCAGGGATCAACTATCAAGTTAAAACTATATTATATATCTTGATATTGTGCGCTTTATAATTAAACTAATGTTTTAAAGAATATAAAAATCTAAATTTAAATTTTGTTCTTACAATTTAAAACGCTACAATTATAATTCAAATTATTAAATAAGTGAAGAAAAATAATGAATTTTAACATTTTTACATTATTTCCTGAATTATTCCCTGGGCCCCTACAAAAGTCAATTACTGGCGCGGCGTTAAAAAATAATTTGTGGAGTTTTAAAGCGTTTAATATAAGAAATTACGCCACTGACAAACATAAAACAGTCGACGACACGCCATATGGCGGCGGAAGTGGAATGGTGCTAAAGCCTGATGTAATTTCAAATGCAATAGAACGAGAAAATATAAATAAATCAACAATTTATTACCTTTCGCCCCGAGGTAAACCCTTAAATCAAGAGCTGGCAATAAATTTTTCGAAATATAAAGAAATTTCAATAATTTGCGGAAGATATGAAGGTGTAGACCAAAGATTACTTGATGAATATAATATTGAGGAAATTTCAATTGGTGATTACATTATTTCGTGTGGAGAAATTGCTGCATATGTTTTTATTGATGCAATTTTAAGAAATATTGATGGCGTTTTAGGGCAAAAAAATTCCTTAAGCGAAGAGTCTTTTTGCTTAAGTGAAAGTAAATATTTATTAGAATATCCGCACTACACAAGGCCAAAAAGTTGGAAAGGTCGTGAAGTTCCTGAAATATTAACTAATGGCCATCATAAAGAAATTGAAAAATGGCGCTTAAAAAAATCTATTGAAATTACTAAAGAAAACCGCCATGATTTATATGATAAATATATTAATGAAAAAAATAAATAATGCCTAATATTATAAAATATAAAGATAAAATGCCTGAAATTGATAATTCTACTTTTATCGCCGAAAATTCAGTGATTTCTGGCGATGTAACAATTGCTGAAAATAGCGGAATTTGGTATGGTTGCGTTATAAGAGGAGATGTCTCGCATATTAAAATTGGAAAAAACACAAATATTCAAGATAATACAGTTGTTCATGTTACTCGCGCTAACCATCTAGCTAATAAAACAAGTGATGAAGGTGGTCCAACAATAATTGGAGACAATGTTACAATTGGCCATGGCGCAATAATTCATGCTTGCACAATTGAAGATAACAGCTTTGTTGGAATGGGATCAATAGTTATGGATTTAGCCACAATAGAAAAAAACTCTATGCTTGCTGCTGGAGCTGTACTAACCCCAGGAAAAACAATTAAATCTGGCCAATTATGGGCAGGAAACCCAGCAAAATATTTTCGTGATTTAAGTCAAGAAGAAATTGATTATATAAAAGTTTCTGCTGATAATTACGCCTTATTAGCAAGTGAATATAAAAAATAATTTTATAATTTATATTATGGCAAAAGAATTAATATTAAATTGCAGTTTTAGAGATGGTAAAATTGCCCCAGTCAAGTTTTATGTCGGTGAATCGGCGAAAGATTCTCACCCATTGCATTTTCAACGATATTGGCTTACCAAAGAATATGGCGCTGATATTCCTAAAGAAATTATTGAATCTTTGCAAAATTTAAAAGATATTTCGATAAAAAGTCATTTAAAATTCGAAGAATTATGCGATTATGTTTTTGAAGAAGTTAATGCTGCAAAAGAAATTGAGGAATATCGTAAAAATGAAAAAGAGAAAATTAAACATATTGCTCAACAAGATAGAATTAAAGTAATTGAACCAAATGACGAATAGCAAAAGAAAAAAAGTTGCAGTTTTAATGGGTGGTTGCAATTCTGAAAAAGAAATATCTTTGCTTAGCGGTGAAGCGGTATATAATTCTTTAGTTAACATTGGTTATCAGGCATGTAAAATATATTTTGACAAAAATATTGTAGATAATATAAAAGAAGAAGATCCAGATGTAATATTTAACGCTCTTCATGGTAAATTTGGCGAAGATGGAAGGGTTCAAGGCATGCTTGACATATTACAAATACCTTATACTCATTCTAATCAATTTTCATCAGCTATTTGCATGGACAAATCTATTACTAAAATAATATGCGCTGCTAATAATATAAAAACAGCAAGACATGATTGCTTAATTAAAAACGATAATAAAAATAATCAAGAAAAGTTGGCTAAGTATAATAAAAATTATGTAATTAAACCTATTGATGATGGCTCTAGTGTTGGGGTTGAAATTTTTCTTGGTGACAATAAATTCAATTTAAAAGATTATAATTGGAAATTTGGCGACAAAATAATGATTGAAGATTATATTAAGGGTAAAGAATTGCAAATTGCCGTAATTAATGATGAAGCCCTAGGTGTTTTAGAGGTAAGGCCTGAGAATTTATTTTACGATTATCAGTGCAAATATGAAGGTGGAATGACTGAATATATAATTCCAGCACAAATTAAGGCTTCAAAATATCAGGAGGCGCTAGATATATCGCAAAAAATTCATAAAATTTTAGGCTGTAAAGCAATAAGTCGAGTAGAAATGATATTAAGCGAATTGGATAATCAATTATATTTTTTAGAAATAAACACCCAGCCCGGATTTACCAAAAACTCGTTGGTGCCAAAAATAGCAAATTATAAAAAAATTTCATTTGATAATATTGTTCAATATTTAATAGAAACAGCAGAATGCGCAAATTAAAATCTGTTAAAATTAAACTTGAAGAAAAAATTAAAGATTTAATTTTTAAAAATCTTTATATAAGACGAGCTCGTTCTTTTTTTAATAATATTTTTATTCCTTATTTTGTAAAAATATTATTTGCTGTAATAATATTATTTACAGCCGTAATATTTGTTTTAAATAGCCTTAAGCCAGAATTGGTACAAAATATTAAAAATAAATCTTCCGACTATCTGTTTCAAATTATTTCATATGAAGCTAAATTCACTAATATTTCTGTTATTGGAGCCAAAAGATCTTCAGAATTGCAAATATTAAATATTGCAAAAGAAGAAATTGAAAAAAGCAACTTAAATAATCAAAAAGAATTACTAAGAAATATTTCACAAAAAATAAAAAAATCTCAACCTTGGATAAAAGAAATAGCAATTTTTCGCATTCTTCCTGACAAGTTAAATATAGCAATTAAAGAATATGTTCCCTTTGCGCTTTGGCAAGATAGGGAAAATAAATATATAATTGACAAATTTGGAGATAAAGTAAAAGTCAAAGATTTTAACAATTTTAGCCATTTAATCGTGCTGTCTGGTAAGAATGCTAGTTATAATATAAATTCTTTATTCAATATTTTAACAACACATCCTGAAATTAGTTCAAAAATATATTCTGCAAGTTGGGTTTCAAATAGAAGGTGGAATATAAGATTTGAAAATGGAATTTTAGTAAAATTACCCTCTTCTTACATTGACGAAGCCTGGTCAGAGTTAGTAAGGTTGTTTAATATTGATGGCGCTACATATAACTTAAAAATAATTGATCTAAGAATAAAAGATAAAACATATCTTGAATATAAAGAGTGAAAATAATATTATTTTCTTTATTGGTTAAATTTTATTATAAAGTTAAAATAATAGAAATTTTTTAGAACTTGTCCAACCATATTACTATAACAAAGCAGTAATTTACAATTTTGATAAGCATAATATATTAATTTTTAATAATGTCTAAAGGTTACAAAGGTAAAACCATAGCCTGTATTGATATGGGGTCTTCTAAAATAGTTTGCGTAATTGCCGCAATAAGTGGTAACAATGTTAGGTTTTTAGGATATTCACATAAAGAATCAAAGGGTATAAGTTCTGGCGCTATTTCTGATATGAGGCTGGCTCAAAAATCTATTACTAGCACTGTAATAGAGGCTGAAAGAATGGCTTCGGTCAATATTGAAAAGCTTGTAGTTAGCATTTCTGGAAATCAAACAAAATCATCAAGGCTTGAGTCCTCGGTAAAAATCAGTTCAAGCATGGTTAAATCTTCTGACATAGCTAATTTAGCATCAAAAGTCAGGGCTGATTTTAGAAGAAAAAACCGCGAGACTATTCACCTGATACCCTTGCAATATAATATTGACGATTCTTCTGTAGTTGAAAATCCACGATATATGTCTGGAAATAAACTATTCGCAAAATTTCACGCTTTAACAACTTCAAAAACAACAACTTTAAATATTGAAAATTGTTTAAAGAAATGTCAAATTTCAGTGAATAATTATATTAGTGAACCATTTGCCTCGGCCCTTGCATGCCTTAGTGAAAATGAAATGAATCTTGGAACTTTGTTAATAGATTTTGGCGGCGATGTAACATCTTTTTCTTTGATTTTAGAGGGAAAATTAGTTTATGTTTCAAGTGTTCCAATTGGTGGAAATCATATAACAAAAGATATTGCGACTATTCTAGGGATTGATTACTTAAAGGCAGAAAAAATTAAGAATTTAAATTCCAGCCTCCTATTAAGCAACCTTGAAGAAGAAGAGAAGATGACTGATTTTAACAGTCAAGAAGAAAATAAACTCAATAATTTAACTAAAAAAGACCTTCGCGACATAATTCAATGTCGTATTGAAGAAATTCTTGATAGAAGTAAAAAAGTAATTGAAGAATCGCAAATTCCAGACTTTTTAATCAACAAAATTGTCCTTACAGGTGGAGTTTGCCAAACAATCGGCATTGATAAAATAACTGAAGAAATATATGAAAAAGATGTCAGAATTGGCTATCCTAATAATTTAAAAAATATTCCCGAAGATCTTAACTCAACAAGCTATTGTACAATAATTGGCATGTTAATATTTTCAAGAAATTTACTATTAAAAGAAAAAATTAAAGGTGGTTTTGAAGTTAAAAATAGCTGGTTTAAGAATTTGATAGAAAAATTAGCGATGGGCTAAATATTTTACTATTGTAATTATTATTTAAAAGCATTTTTTAAGTCAAAATATTCATCTACTTATTTTTTGCGCATACCAAATTCTATCTATAAATATTACTTCATCTTTCAATTCATATAGAATATTCAAGTATTTCAACAAAAAACCATCATAATAATATAGAAGTATATCTTGATTTTTCTAATAATTTTTTGGTTACAATATTTTATTCTTATTTATCTTTTAGATATAAAAAATAGCATAACGCTATTTAAACTTTACAAATGATTAGATTATTTACTAAAAGATAATTTTCAAAACTCCTTAAGATTGTTGATATTACTCATTTTTTTTACAATAAATCTCTTGGT
>CBFIDI010000069.1:0-6090 GCA_965661355.1 Rickettsiales bacterium
TATTACCTTTTGCCTCTTGTTGACTGGCGACAATTTCCGCTGCTTTTAATTTTTCTATAACACCCAAAACCTCTTTCGACAGCTCTCCATCTTGACCCAAAGCTTGCTTAAGGCCTGTATTGTTATTTTCTTGTGTCCCATTTTCAGCTTGACCTTGGCCAGAGCCAGAATTATCGTTATCTTTGCACATTGTTTATTATTTGTTGTTTTTCTTGACAAAATCCTTCAAATTATTATATAATAAAAAATTAGTAAGGCAAGTATGCGATCGCTTATTTTTCTGATTATTTCAGATGAAAATAAGAGGAAAGTCCGGACTCTGACTCCAAGAAAACACCGGTTAATTGCCGGCTGTTTAGCCTGAATATATAAGGCCAAACAAGGGAAAGTGTCACAGAAAATATACCGCCCCAAGATAGTTTTATTCTGACTTTGCGCCTTAATATCAAGCCTCGCCTCGGTAAAAACAACGGCCAATAAAGTCAAAATAAAACTATCTTGGGGTAAGGGTGAAAAAGCGAGGTAAGAGCTCACTGGTTTTTATGGTAACATAAATCTCGAAAAACCCTGTTTAGAGCAAGACCAAATAGGAATAGCGTGTCTTTTTGACCATCTTCTTGGATAGATGAGTTATTCGGGTAGGTTGCTTGAGCTTATAAGTAATTATAAGCCTAGATGAATGATCGCTTAGTACAAAATCCGGCTTATTTCTTGCCTTATTACATAACTGACTTTCGCTTTTTATTCAACCAACAGAGTAAAATTTACTAAAATTATTTTCAATATAATTTTTAATTATCATATAACAACCAAGTATTATCTTTAAATACTGGTTAAAGACTGGCAATAAATACCATTTTTAACTTCAAACCCATCACTGAGCTCAAAAATTAATAATTTCAAGGATGTTGCATGGGTTTTGACAGGTAATTTTTTGATGAAATACTAACGAATAAATGGCCAGTTTTAAAGTTAAAATGATTAATTTAATTAATAATATATTATCAAAAACAAAGAATGACCAACGCTTTGTTGAATTTTCTTGGCAATGGCTTTAGTTAAATTACCAACAGATAAATTGATACAATAGCAAGAGCCGTCTTTAAGGTCGCATAAATACTTAATTTTTTTCAACAAAAAATCATCATAAAAACTAGCCTTATATCTTGATAAGCTTTTATATTTTTCTAGTAATTTTTCACTAAAAATACCAGTCTTAAACTAACAAAACCCAAGGCCTCTGGCGCTTCAAATTAATAATTTAAATATTATCTTCACCGATAAGAGTGGTGATTTTTTTGGCAATATTAGAGTTTTCTTTAATTATCGATTTTGCGTTTTCTGATAATTTTTTCAAGCGATTTTTGTCTTTAAACAAAGATTTAACTTCTTGCATTAACTGTTTTTCGTCTTCTATTAAAATGCAACCTTCGTTTTTTGATAATTCTTGGTAAATTTGTTTAAAATTTGAAACATTTTTCCCGCTTAAAACAACGCATTCTAGATTTATTGCCTCGAACGGATTATGCCCACCAACATTGACCAAAGAACCTCCGATAAACGCAAAATCGCATAATTTATAAAATATACCAAGCTCGCCTAAACTATCAACTAAATAAATTTCATTTTTTGCAGATATTTCTTCTTTTTTACTCCTTTGGCAAAATGATAAATCGCCAATAATTTCAATAATTTCATCAGCCCTTTTTGGATGACGCGCAATAATAATAGTTAATAAATTACTATATTCGTTTTTTAAAGCATTATGCACATTTATTATTTTTTCTTCTTCTGATTTATGGGTACTTGCGGCCAAAAATATTTTTCTGTCCTTGGTTAAATCTTTCAGTTTTTGCAATTGCTTTTCGTTATATTCTAAAATTTTTGCTTGTGATTTTAAATTACCAAAAAACAAAACTTCTTTTTTGGTAATTTGCATTAAATTAGATCTATCCTCCTGAGATTGTGCGGTAATTTTTTCGAAGTAAAAAAATATATCAAGGCCAATTTTTTTGGCTATTTTCCATCTTTTACCAGATTTTATCGACATTCTGGCATTAATAAAATAAGCTGGTATGTTTTTTTTATGACACAAATAAAGAAAATTTGGCCAAATTTCTGATTCAATAAAGATAGCTGATTTTGGCCGCCATTTATTCAAAAATTTATTGACAATAATATAAGAATCTACGGGCAAAAAATGATGAACCACCCTATTGTCATAATTCTTGATTTTTTGCGCTAAAATATCAGCAGAAGTTAATGTGGTTGTAGTGAATAATATTTTGCATTTTTTATTTTGCTGTAAAATTTCATCAACTAAAATCAGTGCCGAATTCATCTCGCCAACACTTACAGCGTTAATCCAAATTACTTCTTCATTGTTGATTTTGTTATCGCTAAATGCAAATCTTTCTTTAAATCTTGCTTTATCTTCTTTTTTTCGAAAAACACGAAAAAATATATAAAGAATAATTAGGGGCAATAACAGAATTGAAATTATTTGATATATCTTCATTTAAAGATTCTTTTAAAAGCCGCCAGCATTTTTAATTAATATTTTCTTTAACTTTGGAACTTTTTGCAAAGCTAAAAGTCCTAAATCTCGGGCTAACTTAAAAGTTAAACTTTTACTTTCAAATAAAGAGTTAAGTAAATCGGTCACCGCAACCATTTTTCTAGCATTTAATCTAGCCTGCTTATTATAAGATTCTATTAAATTACAAGAGTTAATTTCGTTGGCGCAATGAAAATTTTGTCTAATTAAATCGCGCAAAATAACAATTGATTCAAAAGCTAAATTTAAACCTTGGCCCGCAATAGGATGAACCCCACATGCGCTGTCGCCAACCAAAAGCATTTTTTCGTGATAAAATTTTGAAGCTTTCACCATAATTAAGGGGTGCGAGAATTTTTCTTCTACTTTTTCAACCTTACCCAAAACATTTTCTAGCTTTTTTTCAAGTTGGTGAATAAAATTTTTATTGTCAAGATTTATAATTTCATTTGCTAAGCTAGATTTTGAAATCCAAACAATTGATGACGAGTTTTTATCTTTCAGTGGTAAAATTGCCAACGGGCCGCCTGGCAAGAATTTCTCCCACGCAATATTTTTGTGACTTTTTTCATGCCTTATATTAAAAACTATTGCACTTTGTCCATAATTTTTTTCATCAGTTGCAATTTCAAATTTTTTTCTAAGATCAGAAAACCTTCCGTCGCAAGCCAGAACAAGTTTCGAAATTATTTTTTCGCCACTTTCAAGCTCAACTTCTGAGAAATTCTCACCAAATAATATATCCTTATAAGAATTTGGACAAAAAAGAGTGACATTGCTTTGTTTTAACAAGGCGTCTCTTAAAGCATTATGAACTTTGTAACTTTCAATTAAAGCGCCAAAATTAGTCTCGCCAACCTCTTTACTTAAAAAATCGACAAAAACCGAACTTTTATAATCGGTAATTTTAATATTTTCAATTACACCAGAATCTTTTGTTGCTTCGTCAAAAACTCCAATTTCTTTGAAAAGTTTTAAAGATTTATTCGAAATCGCATAGCCTTTTCCGTCTTTTTTCCTATTTTCGTTTTTAATATCAATTTTTTCAATAACCGCAATTTTTAAATCTGGCGAAATTTTAGCCAAAGACAAAGCCGCAGTCATTCCAGAAAAAGAGCCGCCAATTATTGTTATGTCGAATTTATTAGCCATAGAAATTATTTGCACTATTTTTATAATCATTAAAATTTACAAAGAAAACAATAACTCATTAGATCTTTTTCTTTGTAATTACAGCAATAAAGCCAGATTTAAACAATAAAATATTAAACCTTAAAACAAAGTCACAAGGATTATTCTTTTAGTGCAATTTACAAGCTTTAAGCAGTAAAAAATAATACTTGTTGCAACTTTCCGATAAGTTAAGTAATTTTTTATACCCTAAATCATTTTCTTTGGATCAACCCATTTGTCAAAATCTTCCTCACTTACCAATTCAAGCTTTAGCGCAGCCTCTTTTAAGGTCGAGCCATTTTTATGCGCCATTTTTGCAATTTTGGCCGCATTATCATAGCCTATATAGGGGTTAAGCGCCGTTACCAGCATCAAAGATTGCTCTAAAAGTTGAGTAATTCTTTCGTTATTTGTCTCAATTCCGATTAAACAGCCTTCAATAAAGCTATTAATTCCATCGCTTAACAAATTAACCGACTCCAAAATATTTTTTATAATCATTGGCCTAAAAACATTAAGCTCAAAATGACCATTGGAACCGCCAATACTAACCGCAGTATGGTTACCCATTACTTGGCAAGAAATCATCGTTAAAGCTTCACATTGCGTTGGATTAACTTTTCCGGGCATAATTGAAGATCCGGGTTCGTTAGCGGGCAATATTATTTCGCCAAGTCCAGAACGCGGTCCACTAGCTAAAAAACGAATATCGTTCGCAATTTTCATAACCGAGCATGAAAGCGCATTCAAAGAGCCAGAAAAATTTACTAATTCGTCATTGCAAGCTAAGGCATTAAATTTATTTTCCTGAGTAAAAAACCCTTCGCCATAAAATGACTTAATTTCAGCAATATCTTTGTCAAGTTCCAAAAGTTTATTTTGAATCTTAAAAAAACCAGAAATTTCATTAATTTTTTCAGCAAAACTTTCTGCAAATTGCGGGTGACAATTTAAACCAGTGCCAACAGCCGTTCCGCCTTGAGCAAGGCCAAAAACTTCACGTATACCATCTAAAACAAAGCGAAAAGAATTCGTAATTTGCTTTTTATAACCCGAAAACTCTTGCCCCAAAGTAACTGGCGTTGCGTCTTGAGTATGAGTTCTGCCTATCTTAACTATTTCTTTAAAATCAACTTCTTTTTTCTCAAGTTCATTTGCAAATCTTACTAAAGTTGGCAATAATTTTTCATAAACCGTCAACACCGATGCAACATGCATTGCCGTAGGGAAGAAATCATTTGAAGATTGACCCAAATTCACATGATCATTGGGATGAATTGGGTCTTTTCCACCACGCTTTCCTGTTGCTTTTTCATTCGCAACACCAGCAATAACTTCATTTGTATTCATGTTACTTTGAGTTCCCGAGCCAGTTTGCCAAATAACTAATGGAAAATTATTTTCGTAAAAATTATCAAAGTCCGCCAAAATAACATCAACCGCATCGGCAATTTGGTCAGCAATTTCTGGCGAAAACTTCTTGAATTGCGTCGCCTCAGGGTCTTTGGACATCAAATCTTTATTAGTTAAGGCCGCAGCTTTTTTAACTAACAACATAGCCCTCACCATCTCTTTTGGCATTCTGTGGCCTTGCATTTTATCATTACAAATCGGAAAATTCATAATAGATCGAGCCGTTTGCGCCGCGTAATAGACCTCGGCCGGAACTTTAATCTCACCCATAGAATCAGTTTCAATACGAAAATCAGTCATTTTTAAAATAATTAGGTTAGTAATAC
The DNA here is from genome assembly GCA_965661355.1 of Rickettsiales bacterium. Taxonomy (GTDB): domain Bacteria; phylum Pseudomonadota; class Alphaproteobacteria; order Rickettsiales; family UBA1997; genus CAMCFD01. The sequence goes on from CBFIDI010000069.1 coordinate 5,470, forward strand.
TCTTAAAAGCTAAATTAAAAAAAACTCAGAGCTTAGTAATTTAACAAAAGTTTAAAATATAAATTGCCATCTTAAAATTTTTGCCCCATTAAATTTAGGCAATGTTATTTTTGAGCAATTTTTACTATTTCAGCAAAATCTTCAGCGCTAGTACTGGCCTTGCCAACCAGCAATCCATCAATATTTTTACATGACAAAATTTCTAAAGAATTGTTTTTCGAAACAGATCCGCCATAAACAACCATTAAATCAGCAATTTGCTTCTCAAAATCTTTGTTTATTAAGTCTTTAATAAATAACACAACTTCTTCAATTTCTTTATTTTCCGGAATAACACCCGTTCCAATTGACCATATTGGCTCATAGGCAATTACTAACCTAGGTAAATTTATGCCACTTATAACAGCATGCCTAATTTGCTTTTCTATAAATTCAAGATGAAGATTTTGGTCGCGAACATCTTTATTTTCTCCAACGCACAAAATTGGAACAATGGAATTTTTTGCAAGAATTTCTATTTTTTTCGCAATAATTTCATCTTTTTCATCGTAACCAGATCTTCTTTCACTGTGACCAACAATTGAGTATTCACAGCCAAGTTCAGCTATCATGGCCGCGCTA
>CBFIDI010000070.1:0-5767 GCA_965661355.1 Rickettsiales bacterium
GTTATATCCATAAGGTCGTTAATAAATTGTAGCGATTCATTGGCGCATAAATATATTTCGTCAATGGCATTTTCTTCATTGCTTATTTCTTCATTTTTAATCATGTTGCAATATGATAGAATTGCCGATAGCGGGTTGCGGATATCATGTGAAATAGCGGATAAAAACTCGGTTTTATTAAAATTTTCTTGGGCTATTTTATTATTTGCCTCTTTTAGTTGGTCTATAAGGTCTTTTTCGCGCGACAGTAAACCCTTAAGCATTTCTAGGGCTTTGTAAAGCTCTTCTAGTTCTTTGCCACTTGGTTTTTGTATTTGAAAATTAAAATCTTTTTGAGATATTTTTTTTGCCAATATTGACAAATTAGAAACTGGGTCAACTATTTTTGCGTAAATATTTTTAAATAAAATTATACAAAATATCATGATCAAAAATATCGCAACTATTTGTTTGAATAATATATCTATTAATTTGCCATGATATGAATCTTGGTTATAAAACAAAACATACGAAATAGGATATCCATCTATTTTTTGAATGTAAGAATTAACGCCGCCATATATCAAGCTTTGGCTCGATATTTTTTTGCTATTGATAGATTTATCAAAAAATATACTTTTGATTTTGTTTTTAATATATTGTGTATTTTGCGTGTCCATATTTTCAGAATAAGAAATAAAATTGCCATTGTAAAGAAGGGCGAAGCCAATATTTTTGTCGGCAATTGAATTTTCTAATTTTGAAATAAGCTTTTCTATGTCAAGGCCAAAAATTAATGTTCCAGCGTAATTCCCGCTATCTGAAAAAATTCCAATTCCAACCGGAATTATGTATCGGTGCGATAAGGCGCCGTAGACTGGCTGGCCCATTGTTATTTTGTTGTAACTTTTTCTGGTGATTTTAAGGTAATCTCTGTGCGAAACATCGACGGGCTTTGGTAATATTCCTGATGCGCTGTCAATTGTCATTTTATTTTTGCTGTCAATCCATGAAAACGCATTCCAGCTAAGTGCAGTGGTGGCTTGGTTGTTGACTGAAGATGTAAAATCTGACAATAAATTTTTAATCGCCAGTTTATCATCATAAATTTCTGAAAGTTGTTGCGAAGTGTAATGTAATTGATATTTTATGTAATCTGTATCGTAGTTGGTAATTTTCTCAATTTGATTAGCTTTATTTTCTATTTGCGAATCTATTTCTTTTTTCTGCTGCGATATTGAAATATAAATAGTAATCGATCCTATTATTAATATTGAAATTAAAGCATAGCGATAAATTGCCACGAAATTCTTTATTAATGAAGATATGCTGAAAATTGATTTTAACATTGCTTATATTCCTTTTTAACTATTTATTGCTTTGATTGTCTCATAAATTTAAGCGCTAGTAACTCTGTCTTGGTTGATTTCTAATTTTCCTCCTACTGCTTCCTGAGCTGAATTTGATGGTCGCTGATCTTTTTGTTTGGCCAATATTGGGTTAGTGACTTCGCTGTTTCTAAAGTCTTGACTGGGTTCGATTTGGGTCTGAGACTTTTTAATGGCAAATACCGATGGGTCAAGCAACATTTCTTCAGAATATGTTAAAGGGCTTACTTTAAGGCCGTAAGATATTGGTAATTCTGTGCAGGCAAGAAATGTGAAGCAATCTTTATTTTCTTCGATAGATTTTATTTCTTTAATAACGCCAGAAATAATTTCTTGCGCTTTTTTGTATTCACCTGCTTTTACCAGGTAAATTGCGTCCATTATTCTTTGCTGCTGTTCTTTATTTGTTTTTACAAATTCTAATTTCGAATTGCTAAAATGCTTATCTTTATATTCCTGATAAATGCCACAATAACCGCCAGCATCAACGCCAACCGTAGAATTTGTGCCAAGTATTATTATTCTTGTTTTATCATTTTTGATAAAATTTTCAATTGACGAGTGACGATAATCTATTACTGCATTCTTTAAAGACGGCTTGGCTTCGGCAAAATATTCGTCTAGTCTTTGATGCGCAGTATTGCAGGGTATTATAATTCTTTGGTCAACGCCAATTTGCTCAAGCCAACTTACTAAAGATTTGTAATAAGGCACATAAGAAGGGCCTTGATCTGTTTCAAATCGATATTTTCCAGGGGTGCCATTTAGCGAAATATGCAAAAATGACATATTTTCATCTGCGGCTCTTAGGCAAAAACAAGCGCTAGCAGAAGGTCCGGCGCCACCAATAATAGTATTTATTTTTGAGTTATGAAAAAATCTTTTGTAATCTGTGTCCGATATTTCTGTTCTTTGTTGCCTTGCTTGTTGGTCTTGCGTAATAAAATCTAAAGTTTCAGAAGTTAAAGATAATGCTTTTGCATCATAGTCATATTTATTTGGCGCAGAATCTTCTTTGGTGAATTGACAGCATTTGTCTAATATTTTTCGGGCAAATTCTTTTCTATCTTCTTCTTGTTCTAGGTCGCTATTGTGTATTATGTAAGAATTTTGAAATGGACCTAATTCTTTAATCAATTTCAAAGTCCTAGATTCAGCTGTCATTTTTGGTACCACAGCTAAAATATCACAGCCGTAATCTCGGCATATTTTGGCGTAATTAATCAGGTCTTCTGTAGCGCTTTCTGTACTTTTAGGTCTTGCGCCAATTGCGACAATATCAGGAATTTGTTGATCGTCCTTTAAATCATATTCTTCATTTGCTATTTTTATTAAAGACAAGTTTAGTTGCGCTACTATTTTTGGGTCAAGACCAACAATAGCAATTGTTGGGCGCTGATATTTTCTGTTTTTTAGCCTTTTACCATCGCACTTTCTTTTGTTGAGAATTAAAAGCTTTAACGCTTTGGCCATGGCTTGTCTACTTGAAGCGGCCGCATCTGCTGATAATGGTCTTGGTACAGGTGAATCTGACTTTGAAGGTGGGTCAGATTTATCATTGTGGTTGCTAACAGAATCTTTTTGTTGCGCTAATAATATTTCGCTTGTGGTTTGTTTGCTAATGTCGGTTTGATCTTCTGGGGTTACTGGCATTTTTTAGGCTTTAATAATCTTTGATTAATCTGATTTTAAAACAATTAATAATTTTTAATATTAAATAGTTACTATCGATCAATTTCACCAAAAACAATATCTTGGGTTGAAATTATTGTTACAACATCAGACATCATATGACCCTTAAGCATGAAATCCATTGCTTGCAAATGTGCAAAGCCCGGGGCGCGAATTCTGCAGCGATGAGGCTTATTCGATCCATCAGAAATTAAATAAACGCCAAATTCACCTTTTGGTGCCTCAACACATCCATAAGTCTCGCCTTCATCAACATGGTAACCTTCGGTGTAAAGCTTAAAGTGATGAATTATTGCCTCCATCGATTCTTTCATTTCAGACCTTCTTGGTGGTGCAATTTTGCCGTCACCGGTAATTACTTCGCCTTTTTCTGGCATTTTTTCAAGACATTGCTTGATAATTTTGATTGATTCATGCATCTCGATAATTCTGATGAGGTAGCGATCGTAAGAGTCGCCATTTTTACCAATTGGAATGTCAAAATCTAATTGGTCGTAAACTTCGTAAGGCTGAGATTTGCGCAAATCCCATGCAACACCAGAGCCACGAAGCATTGGTCCAGAAAAACCCCAATCAAGAGCGTCTTGCTTTGAAACAATGCCAATTTCACACATTCTTTGTTTGAAAATTCTATTTTCGGTTAACAGGTTTTCCATGTCTCCCAAAATTTTCGGGAAATTTTCGGCAAAATCCATGATTTCTTCCTTAAGCCCATCTGGCATGTCTTGATGAACTCCGCCTGGTCTAAAATAGGCCGCATGCATTCTTGAGCCGCTAACCTTTTCGTAAAAGCCCATCATTTTTTCTCGTTCTTCAAACATCCACAAAAGTGGAGTCATGGCGCCAATGTCAATGCCTTGCGTAGTAATTGCCATTAAATGATTTAAAATTCGTGTAATTTCTGAAAATAAAACACGAATATATTTGGCCTTTAAAGGAACTTCACAGCCCAAAAGTTGCTCTGTGGCCAGTGCAAAAGCATGTTCTTGGCACATAGGAGAAACATAATCTAGGCGGTCAAAATAAGGAACAGCCTGAAGGTAAGTTTTATGTTCAATAAGCTTTTCGGTGCCGCGGTGCAAAAGGCCAATATGAGGGTCAGCATGCGTAATTACTTCGCCATCCATCTCAAGAATAAGACGCAAAACCCCATGAGCCGCCGGATGTTGCGGACCAAAGTTGATTTTCATGTTCTTTTCTTCGCTTGTTTTCGCGTCGCGTGTTGTAACTTCTAGCATCTTGGGTTTGGTTTATTAGTAACAATAAAAATACAGCTTACAGAATATTTAAAAAAACATAAAAAAGCAAACATTTTCTTAATTTGATGTTAAGATTTATTAAGTAATAAAATTCTTAAAATTAGTCAGATAAGAAATATTAAAAATTAATTTTGCACGACTTGCTTTTCTGGTATTATTGAGTCAAATTAATTAAAATTTTTGCTTGAAGTTTACGAATAATAAATTGAAGTTAAAACAAAAAAATAATATTAAAATACGCTTTTTAACCTAAGAAAAGGTCTTGAATTGCGAAAATTTAATTAAACAATTTGAATAAATCGCCCATTTTCAATAATTCCATCATGACCAATAATAACCATCATGTTATTTTCACTGTGTCCAATTGATTTTTCTTTATCTTCAAAAACCGCAATTTCTAAACCGCGATCTTCAATATTTTTTACCAATTTTTCAATTGCCATTCTAATGCGTTTTTTCTTATTTTCATGAATAATAAATTGAGTAAAATTACCCAATAAAATTGCTTTTGGAATTTGTTTTTTATTAACAAAAACCTGCAAAAAATGTTCAAAAAAACGATCCAACCTTTCGCCATTTTCGTAAATGTCTTCAAGTAATAAAATTTTATCTTGAAAATTAATTTCATCAACAGTTGAAAATGTTTGAAAAATTACAGCGCAACATCCGCCGACTAATTCTCCCTCAATATTTTTAGAGTTTTTGGCAATTTTATTTAGCGAATCTAGTTCGTAAGAAATCACGCCAAAATTCTTTTTATTATTTTCTGTTAATCGCTTTGCCAGCGAATTTTCTGTTACTTCACCATTTAAATTTTGCAAATCATTTCTTTTGCCAAAAACGAAATCTAAAAGTAATTTTTCGCTTTTTTTTGTAACTTTTCCTTGGCTTAATTGAGTTAAAATTGAACCGTAAATTATTTTCCAGCCCCATTTTCTGGCTAAAAATCCACCAAGCGAAGTTAAGTCGCTAAAGCCGATGAATAATTTATTTTGGGCGATTTTCTTTTCAGTAATCAAAATTTCAATTAAATCCGAGCTTGCGTAACCGCCCCGAACACACCAAATTGCACTTGAATCTTGCGCTGTCAAAGCCATTTTTAATTGCTTAAAGCGTAAATTTCTGTCAAGTGAAAATAAATGATTGGGTTTTTTTGCCAAAACCAGCTGATCTTTCAAAAAAAATCGTGCTTTTAGTTCGTATTTTGCTAAAAAATCAACAATTTTTTTAAATTCAGTCCTAGAAATTGGACTAGAAGGTGAAATTAAATCAATTAAATCACCTTTTTTAAGGGATTTTAGGTTTGATTTTTGTATTATTTCTAACATTTTTTATGTTTGTAAAGTTAATTTTAAAATTATTTTTAGCCAAATATTTTTTACCTAAAATAAATGTTCTTCTTTGTAAAAAAATCAATAATTACGCCAATATTTTCATCTTAAATTTCAC
>CBFIDI010000071.1:0-5272 GCA_965661355.1 Rickettsiales bacterium
ACTATGGCCTTGGTGTTGTCTTCTGTGACCATCATCACCTCTTGTATCTCTTGTTAATCTACGCGCCTTCTTACTTCTGGGTTGTGTTCTTGTTCGTGCTTCTTGCGCTTCCTCACTATTTTCGTCACTCATATCACTAGAGCTTGACACACTCATATCACTAGAGCTTGACACACTTCTCTCACTTCCTCTTCTTCTGAAATAAGTTCTGTTCGGCTGTTCTCGAAACGCCGCTTTAATTTGTTCCAAGGCTGTCCGTAACGCTGCATTTTCTTCCGTGATGCTCCGCAACTCATTATCCTTGTTTTTCAACTCTTCATCCTTGTCTCTCAGGGCGCTATCCAACTCTTCATTTTTTGATGTTTTTTGCTTTAATTGCTCTTGGGCCTCAGTTAATTTAGTACGCAAATCTTGAATTTCTTTACTTCGACTGTCAAGAGATTGACCTCTCTGTTGTAATTCAGCCTCTAATCTACCCACTGTTAATGCATAAGTAAGTATTTTCTTTTGAAGTTGTTGGTTTCCTTCCCTAAGCCCCCGCAACTCCCCTTCCTTTTCTTCCGTGATTCTCCGCAACTCTTCCTGCGCCCTCTCTAGTTGTTGACTCAAATGAAGCTTTTCTTCTTGTTCTTGCTGTAGTTGCTGTCGGGCCGCGTCTAATTCATTCCACAAATTTTGAGCTTGTCGCTTGCTCACATCGGCACCTTTCTGCGTCAACTTTAATTGATACTCTAGATTAGTAACTCTCAGCTTCGAACTTTCTAATTCCTGATTCTTGACCGCTAAAGCTTGTTGCAAAGTATCTCTATCTTGTTGCAAATTATCTCTTTCCTCCGTAAGTCCCTGTAGTCGCTGTCGAAGTTGTTGGTTTTCTTCCCTAAGCCCCTGCAACTCATTCCTCGCCTCATCCCTTTCCGCCTCAGCCTCATTAGCCCTTTCATCAGCCGCCGCAGCTTGCTGCAACGCCGCTTTTAATTCACTATCCAAAGTTGCTTTTCTATTCTGCAAAGCTTCTTTTTCTGTTTGTTTTTGATCTAGTTGCCGTTTGGTCTCTTCTAGCTCATGCTCCAAATCTCGAATAACACCTTCTTTTTCGCTGTTATCACTAAAACTTGCGTCAAGACTTCCCTGCCGCCTTGTTAATTCCGCTTCTAATTTCTCAACTTCCCCCTGAGAATTTTTTATTGCATTATCCTTTTCTTCTAAAGCTTGATATAATTTTCCTCTTTCCTCTTCAAGAATACTTAGTCTCTCTTGAAGTGATTTGTTTTCTTCTCTAAGTTCACCATTTTCGTCATCAGCACTTTTAGCCCTCTGCAATACTTCATCCTTTTCCGCCTTAAATTTATTCCTTTCCGCCTCAGAAGTTTCAAGCTCTTGCTGCACTCTCTCTAATTCCTCCTGCAAAACACTGTTTTTAGTTTTTTCTTGCTCTAATTCACTTTTGGCCTCAGCTAATTGCCCCTTCAATTCTCCTAACTGTGCATTTGCAGCATCTAATTGACTACCAAGATTACTATTTTCATCTACAGATTGTTGCATTGCCTGAGCGTGCTGCTCCTCTTTACTATTTTTCTCAGCTCGTAATTCATTAAGCTCTTGATCTTTTTCGCGTAACAGCTCCTGCAAATCTGTAATTTGGTCTTGTTGTGCCGTGCCATTATCTTTAAGCTCCGTTTTTAAAGATGCTAGCTGCCGTTCTAATTCCTTTTTTGCTTGCTCTAAAACTTCTATTTGCTCTTGAAAAGCTTCCTGTTGTCGTTCATGCTCAGCGTTAAGATCTTCTATTTGCTGTTCTAACCCCTCTTTTTTTCTGGCTAAACTATCTTTTTCTTCTCCAATAGTTTTAACTTCACTTTTTAAAGATTTAATTCCCTCTTCAGCTTCACTTAATCTTTTCTCACTTTGCTCTAACCTGTCTTTAAGACCTTCATTCTCCTTTTTAAGACTTGCATTTTCCGTTTTTAATTTTTCATTTTCTTCCTTAAGCTTTTCTATCTCTCTATCTTTTTTTGTTGTTGATGTTTTTAATTGTTCTAATGATTTTTCGGTTGTTGTTAATTGTTCTAATGTCTCATTAAATAATTCAGCAAGAAATTGAACTTTTGCCGCTGGGGTTTTATCATCGCCATCAAAATTTATACCCGAATTACTTAAAGCAGTGGTTACGGCGTCTAACTGATTTTGCGCTTCTTTTAATTTTTCTTGCGTGGCGTCTAACTGACTTTGCGCCTCTGTTAATTTACTTTGCGCCTCTGTTAATTTCCTTTGCGCCTTATCCAATGCTTCCTGATCGCTCGTTAAATTTTCTTTAGTTCTTGTAACTTCATTTGTTAAAGCTGCCACTTGTTCTTTCAGGCTTGCTTCTGTATTTTGTGCTTCTTTTAATGATTGCTGCGCTTCATCTTTCAGTTTCCGTAATTCATTTATCTTTCCTTCAACCTCTTTCTTCATATCATCTGTAAACTCTACAAATTCACTTTCGCCAGCATTCATAAAACTAGTGAAAACTTGTGGTGCATCAGATCCATTCCAAAGTTTTTCAACAAACTGTTTCAACGCTTCTTTATATTGCTTTAAAGTTATTTTAAGCTTATTTCTTTCGTCTTCGATTTGTTCTTTTAATTTTTTTTCTTGTTTTAGTTCACCTAGAGCTTGTTTTAAATCCCCCTCTAATTTCGTTATTTTTCCCTCTTTTTCGTCATCACTTTGTTGGCTCGCTGTTTGCTGTTTACGCGCCTCTTCTAATTTACTTTTAAGTTTTTCAGCTTGCGCTTCTAAATATGTGGTTTTTTGTTTTAGTTGTTGATTTTCTGTTTTTAAATTTTCTTTTTCTGTATTTAAATCTTTTATTGTGCTTTCAAATTCTGTTTTTGCTGCTGTTGCTTCAGCTTCTTTTTTTGTAACTTCGCTTTGTGCTACTTCCAAACTTTGGTTCAATCTTGCTATTTCACTCTGCGAACTTTCATTTTCCGCATTCAATTTTTCAATTTTACCCTCAAGATCTAAAACTTCATACCTAGCCTTTTCCAAACTTTCTTCGGCCGTCTCCGCCTTTTTTTCGGCCGCAACTTCTTTAATTTGCAACTCAATTAAAGAAAATTTATGTAATAAATCTTGGAAATTTTTTTCATTATCAGTTATTTTTCTTGCCGCTTCAAGTTTCTTTAATTCAGGGCTTTCACCTTGAAGGTCTTCAAGATATTTACTGAAAGATTCTTTCTCTTTGTCTTCCCCCAAACTTGCTAATGATTCCGCCTTTAATGTAGAAGAATAATCGTGAAAATCTTCAGCCGAATTATAAAGATTTGCTATTTCCGTTAACAATTCCTCTTGATCATTAAATGGGTTTACAGCATCATTGCCTTTAATTCCAATTTTAAAAGTAATATTACGAATAGCATTGACAAAGTTTGTAGGCTCACCTGAAGAAAGACTTGAAAAAGCTTCATCTGCAGTCGCTAATATAACTTGCACTACATCGCTTTCATAACTATTAAGGTCATCTTCACCAAGACTTCCTTCATCAATCAAGTTTTGAAAATGTGCTCGGTTAGCTTCAATTATAACATTAGTTATAAAGCGAGGTAATCTATCTGTTATAACAGGGGTGTTTTTAGTACTGGCAGCTAAAACTCTGACAAATCTGGCGAGTAAAGTTTCTTCGTTAGTAGCTTGACTATCAACCATAAAAGCGTGATTGAGCGTTGCTTGTTCTTCAAGTTTTTGCCTTGTTTGAAGTGCAGCATTATACACTGCTTGACGAGCAGCATCTGCAAACCCTCTTCCTCCTTCATTAGAGGCGCCACTTGACACCGACCCTCTCGAATGACGACCGTCTTCTAGTACACTAAGCTGCCCCTGTAATTCATCAAGCCGCCCCCTTAGTTCAGCATTGCCTTGCCTTAAACCCTCTAATTCTTGATTTTGTTTATCAATTATTTTTTGAAGTTTATCTTCTAATTCTGCAGATTCTTTTTTTGCTTTCTCTAGATCTTCATTAGCTTGTTTTAATTTTGATTCTAATGAATTTATTTTAGCGTCATTTGAGTTCGCGCTTGAACCATTGGTTTTATCTTGATCTTGCTGCAATTGAAATAACTGACCCCGAAGAATATCATATTTTTTTTGAAAAAATGCTTGTTTAATCAAGGCTTTAACATGTGAAGAAAGCGTAGATGCTGAATCTGTTAAAACACGACTTTTACCACCACCAGCGCTAGCGACATTGTATTTCGTTCTTTGAGCACGCAAGAAAGCATTTAAACTAGAAGCAGCAGAATTAATACTATCCATTAATAAATTATCGCCATTATCAAAAAAATTTCGTAAGCTTATATTTTCTTGGCCAATATTGATGGTTGTTGACTTTATCGAATTTTCATTAAGTTCAAAACTAGTGTTTTTACTTTTTAAAAATTTTTCTACTTGATTTTCTAGTTCTTTATTTAAAGCTTCAAGAGCCTGATTTAGTTGTTCTTCGGTGCGATCTAAAAAGGCATTTGTGCTTTCAACTGTACTAGTAACATCACTATTAGGGGCAAAAAAAACTCTGTAATTATCACTTAAAATTAACTTCTTCAACATAATTCTGTTTTTTAAAAATTATAAAAATTTCGCAATTTTATTATTATAACAGATTTTTGCTTTTTGCGCAAGATATAATTTAAACAATTACGCAAAAAAAAGTTTGGTCTTTAAATAATAATTTAATATTATTTTTACATCTTTAAAAGCTAAATAAGGGTAAATTTTTAAGGGCAAAATTTTTTAGTAAATGGTCATTAAAAAAAATCGATTTTTATCACAATATATTTCTAGATTTTTATAATAATTTACGACCTTAAAAGATGAAAAATGTCATTATTGTTAAATAAATCATAAAAAATCAAACATTTTCCGTTTATCGCACATAGCTTTGTTAATTTAAAGATAGGATTTGGTATTAGTTATAAAATTTACGATTTTTGTTTTAATTTTGCCGATGTTAACGATTAAAAAATAAAATAACTTTTAATTTTAGGTAAAAATCTTAAAATAATCCTAAAAATAAAGTTTTGCTTTAAATACTTATTTATAAATTTATGAGCAAAATAAGTTTTTTATTTAGGTTTAAAGTTTGGTTGTTAAAATGATAGTTTAGCTTTATAATTTATCGTTAAGGGCTAAAAAAAGGGGCTAAAAAAATTTCATCAAGATAAATTATTATTATAAAAAAACGAGTAATATATTATTATAAGAAGCTATGATAATAATATATTGGTGAAATTTT
>CBFIDI010000072.1:0-5230 GCA_965661355.1 Rickettsiales bacterium
GCGCCCTTGAGTGGAGATAATTTTAGTGGAGATAAAATTAGGCGCAAGAATTTGAGTTAAATTTTAAAGTTATTTAAGTAATTAAAAGCTAAATTTTATGAATAATAAATTATTAAGCCCGCTTAACCAAGATGCGATTTTAAATCAGGTTAGCGATGAAATTAGTAACCGCGGCTTTGTAACTGCTAAACTTGATGATTTGGCAAATTGGGCTAGGTCTGGCTCGTTATGGCCAATGACTTTTGGCCTTGCTTGTTGTGCTGTAGAAATGATGCACACCGCCGCTAGTCGTTATGACCTTGATAAGTTTGGTGCGATTTTTAGGCCTTCTCCTCGTCAGTCAGATGTTATGATTGTGGCCGGAACTTTAACTAATAAAATGGCGCCAGCTTTGAGAAAGGTCTATGACCAAATGGCAGAGCCCAGATATGTTATTTCGATGGGAAGTTGCGCCAATGGTGGCGGATATTATCATTATTCTTATTCTGTGGTTAGGGGTTGCGATAGGATTGTTCCTGTTGATGTTTATGTTCCTGGGTGCCCGCCTACGGCCGAAGCTTTACTTTATGGTGTTTTAACATTGCAAAGAAAAATTAAAAGAACTGGAACAATGTTTAGGCGTTAAAATTAATGGCCTTTGCACCAATATTAAATTATAAATTTACCCAAAGATTATGATTTGCGAGTTGTTAAAAAATTTAGAATCTCAGGCTGAATATATTAAAGAAAATTTTGCTGAAGCTAAAATCATTAAGCCTATTAAAAATAACAATCTAATTATTTATGTTGATAAGGGTAATATCGTGAAATTTTTAAAATTTCTACGCGACGATGATAAACTGTCATTTAAAATATTGATTGATCTTTTTGGGGCCGACTTAGTGGGGATAAGATTTCCGCGCTTTGAGATTATTTATAATTTGTTAAGTCTGAAGTTAAATAACAGAATTACTGTTAAAGTTGCGTTAAAAGATGAGGAAAAACTAGAAACTGTTAGCGGGGTTTTTTCAACTGCCAATTGGCTTGAGCGCGAAGTTTTTGACATGTATGGCATTAAATTTATTAACCACCCAGACTTAAGAAGAATTTTAACTGATTATGGCTTTGAAGGTCACCCTTTAAGAAAAGACTTTCCTTTGACGGGTTATAAAGAGGTTGAATATGACAAAGAAAAGAAAAAGGTTGTTTACAAAGATGTAGATCTGGAGCAAGAATTTAGAGATTTTGACTTTGAAATGCCTTGGAAAGGAACGAAATATCAAATTCAAAAAGACCAAGAATAAGTAAATTTAATTGCTAAATTGAATAATTATTAAAATTTTTTACCTCGAACAATGTCAAAAATTTCTGAGTTTTTTTCAAAATATTTAAAAAAAATAGACGATTCTTTTAAAAAGTCGTTAAAAGGCCAAGAAAATCAAAGAAATATAATGCTTTATTGGGGTTTAATTGCTTATTTAGTGGTTTATTTTGGATTTAACTTTTTGATCAGATTTTTCAAAAATGACATTTTAACTTTATTTTTGTCTAGTTTGGTTATTGCTTATTTTTCGTGGCATATTTTTGCTTTATTTAAATCTAGGCCAAAAAAACCAAAATTGACAAAAGAGCAAAAAATAGAGCTTAAGAAGAAAAAAAGAAAGAATTTTGGCAAAAGTTTCGCCCGAAAAATGCTTTTGCAAGAGCCAATTACTAAATGGAACAATGTTCATATTTTAATTGTGCTTGACCTGCTTTATATTCTAATTTTTCTTGAATATATTATCTAATTTCAATCAAAAATATACAAATGTCGCTAATTAAAAGCGCTTTTACAGTATCTTTCTTTATTAGCCTGTCTCGTATTTTTGGTTTTATTCGCGATATTTTAATTGCTCATTTTTTAGGTGTTTCAATTTTATCTGATGTATTTTTTGCAGCATTTAGATTGCCTAATTTTTTCAGAAGAATTTTTGGCGAAGGTGCTTTTAACTCTGCGTTTGTACCTATTTACATCGAAAAAATACATGATCAACAAGAAAAAAATGAAGACAAATTATTCGTACAAAATGTTTTTTCGATTTTACTTTACGCTTTATTGGTTTTTACTTTAATTTTTCAGATTTTCATGCCATTTTTCATGAAAATTATCTTCCCCGGATTTTTACAAAATGCTGAGAAATTTTCTTTGTTAGTTGATTTATCAAGAATTACTATTTTTTATCTTTTCTTTATTTCTCTGGTTTCGCTGTGTTCTTCAATTTTAAATTCAATGTCTAGATTTGCGGTTCCGGCTTCTTCGCCAATAATATTAAATATTAGCCTTATTTTCTCGTTTTTTATTTTTGGTGATATTGTTCCAAACTACGCCTATGCACTTTCTTGGGGAGTTTTTTTAGCTGGAATTTTGCAATTTTCTTACTTAATGTATTTTACTTTTAGGCAAAAAGTTATTCTTTATCCTAAATATTTTAAGCTAAGTTTATTTACTAATAAAGATATCAAAAAGTTTTTCAAAAAACTTCTTCCGGGGGTTATTGGCGCGAATGTAATGCAAATTAATTTGCTGGTTGATTCAATTTTTGCTAGTCTGATTTTTGGAGCTTTGTCTTTCCTTTACTACGCTGACAGGGTTAACCAATTGCCTCTTGCCATGATTGGAATTGCAATTGGAATTGCTTTATTGCCAGAAATGTCAAGAAAAATTAGGCTAAAAGATAAAGATTCTGCTATTAAATTGCAAAATTTAGCCATTGAAATAGCGCTTATTTTAGTTGTTCCGGCTTTTTTGGCTTTAAGCATATTGTCTTACGAAATTATTTCGGTTTTATTTGAACGCGGAGAGTTTGGCCAAAGCGAAAGTAGGGCGGTTTCGCGGGCGTTAAAATTTTACGCTTTGGGCTTGCCGGCTTATGTTTTGGTTAAGGTTCTTGAACCCGCTTTTTTTGCTCGTCTAGACACAAAAACGCCAATGTTAATAGCAATAATTTGCATGATTGCCAATATTATTTTTAACTCTTCATTTTATTTTGCGGGCCTAGGTTACATTGGGATTGTATTTTCGTCGGTTTTGTCGTCTTATTTAAACTTAACAATAATTTTTTGCATTTTAATCAAAAGAAAGAATTTCTATTTTGTTTGTGGATTTTTAAGAAAATTTTTACGAATAATTTACTCTTCAATTTTGATGGCGTTGTTTTTATTTTTTGCAAGACGATATTTTGCCGCATCTGATGACTTTTCGATTAGATTAGAATTGATGTTAATGGTGATTTTTGGTGGTCTGTTTTATTTAATTTCTTCATATTTTTTTGGTAGTTTAAAAGTTATTTTACAAAGTAATTTCTTAAAGAAAAATAAGTTAAAAATTTAGATAATAATTAAGCTCCATTTTAAATATTGATTTAGGCTTGATAGATTAATTAATAAAAGCGAATAACAACAAGAGATCTAAAGTTAATTAAAAAATATCAGATAAATCGGTGTTTAAATGCGGTGCTTAGTAATGAAACAGTAAAAATTAATTAAAAAATGACACAGCCAATTTCAACTAAATGTCAATATTTTAAAGATTGTGGCGGGTGTAAATATCTTGATTTGTCAGATTTTAATTACCGAAAAAATAAATCTGAAAACTTAGTTTTAGAGCTTAAAAAACACAATATTTTAACGCCAAACTTTATTTTTGAAGACAATTCTGGCAATGCCAAAAGAAGAAAAATAAATTTACAAGTAAATTCTAAAAATGAAATTGGCTTTTTTCAAAAACATTCAAATAAATTAATAAAAATTGAGAATTGCTACATTTGTGAAAAAGAAATTTCTGATTTAATTGCTAAATTACAAATTTTATTGACAAAATTTGAAAGTAAAATATTTAAAAATATTGAGATTGTAGCATTTGACAATGTGCTAGATTTGTGCTTTTACAGCTTTAAGCCCTTAAAAAACCATCAAATTAATAAAATATTAGAGTTTTCGCAGGTAAACAAGTTAAATTCATCTTATTTTCATAAAAAATCAGGTAATATTATTTTAAATCATGAATCGCCTAAAATAAAATTAGCTAATTATTTAAATTCAACTTTAGAGCTTGAACTTGACTCTAAGATATTTATTCAAGCTTCAAGGCTTGGTTTAAAAAGCATATTGCAAATAATATTGCAAATTGGGGAAAATATTGCAAAAAATCACAAAAAAACATTAAAAATAGCCGACATTTATTCTGGTTTTGGAATTTATTCATTTTCGTTGGCAAAATTACCAGTTAAAATTACTGCTTTTGAAGGTGATGAAGCCATGATTGAGTTGATTAAGAAAAATAGCGAAAAAAACAATTTAAGCAGTAAAATAAATTTTGAATTACGCGATTTGTACAATTTTCCGGTTTCGTGGCAAGAATTAAAAGATTTTGATTTTGTTGTTATTAATCCACCCAGAAACGGCGCAATGCCCCAAATAAAAGAAATTGTTAACAGTAAATTGAAAAATGTGATTTATGTGTCTTGTAATTACCAAACTTTTATTAGAGACTCGTTGATTTTAATAGAAGGTGGATTTACAATTAACTTTCTAACGGCAATTGATCAGTTTTATTCAACCGATCACTTTGAAATAATAGCCCATTTTAATAAAATTTAAAAACAGGGCTTAAAATTAAAAAATAAAATAAAAAATGAACTCAACAATTAGCGCTCCTATGTGGGATTTAACAGATTTTTATTCGTCAATAAATGATGAAAAAATAGAAGAAGATTTTGATTTGTCAAGAAAAGAATCTGCTGATTTTTCACTTAAATATTTAAATAAAGTTATTGATTTAAATGCAGCGGAGTTATTTGAGGCAATAAAAAAATATGAAGAAATTTCTGAAAGACTAGCAAAAATATCAAGTTTTTCTTACCTTAATTACGCCAGCGACTTGTCTAATAAAGAAAATGTGGCGTTTTTTCAAAATAGTTGCGAAAAAATATCTCAAATAGAAAAAGATTTAGTCTTTTTTACCTTAGAAGTCAATGAAATAGACGAGGTTGAAATTTCTGATTTAATAAAAGAATCTGAAGATTTAGCTAAATATCAGCCATTTTTGCGCGATATTAGGGTTTTTAAAGACCACCAGCTTAGACATGAGTTAGAAAAATTTTCGCTTGAAAAAAATATTTCGGCGCGCGATGCATGGGTTAGGCTTTTTGATGAAACCAGCAGCGGTTTAGAGTTTGAATTTAATGGTAAAAATTTGTCAAATCAGGAG
>CBFIDI010000073.1:0-5186 GCA_965661355.1 Rickettsiales bacterium
AAAGATAGAAAATTATATTAACTAGGTAAAATAATCTAAATTATTACAAAATAAAGAATCGTCTGATAAAATTTTTAGCAGCGCAAAAAAGCGCAAAATAATATTCATCAAAAAAAGATAATTTTATTGCAGTTAATAAAAAAAGATGTTATTCTTTTGTCGAGAAAATAGCAATATTTTAAAATTAAGTTAAAGTAAAATGCTCAAGCAAGAAGATAAAATTTTTACCAATTTATATGGCGAACAACCGGCCGCTCTGGAATATGCAAAAAAAAGAGGAGACTGGAACAAGACCAAAGATTTTTTGGAGCAAGACACAAATTGGCTGATCGATCAAATTAAATCATCATCTCTTCGAGGTCGTGGCGGCGCTGGATTTCCAACTGGTATGAAATGGTCATTTGTACCCAAAAAAGACAACCCTAATGAAGGTAAGCCTCATTATTTAGTGGTTAACGCCGACGAGTCCGAACCAGGAACTTGCAAAGACCGCGATATTATGCGCAACGATCCTCATAAATTAATTGAGGGCTGCCTTATAGCCAGCAGGGCAATAAACGCTCAGACTTGCTATATATACATTCGCGGCGAATATTACAACGAAGCCGTCGCCTTGCAAAAAGCAATTGACGAAGCCTATGAAGATGGTTTAATTGGAAAAAATTCATGCAAATCGGGCTGGCATCTCGATATTTATGTCCATCGCGGCGCTGGCGCCTATATTTGTGGCGAAGAAACTGCGTTGCTCGAAAGTTTAGAAGGTAATAAGGGGCAACCTAGGTTAAAGCCACCATTTCCTGCGCTAATCGGTCTTTATGGCTGCCCGACAGTTGTTAATAATGTCGAATCTATTGCGGTTATTCCAACTATTTTAAGGCGCGGCTTCAATTGGTTTTCGTCACTTGGCAGAAAAAACAACACGGGTACAAAAATATTTTGTATTTCTGGACATGTTAATAAGCCTTGCAATGTTGAAGAAGAAATGGGGATTCCCCTTAAAGAATTAATTGAAAAGCATGCTGGCGGTGTTCGCGGTGGCTGGGACAATCTTTTGGCGGTAATTCCGGGTGGTTCTTCGGTTCCATTGCTTAAAAAAGATGTTTGCGACACTGTGTTAATGGATTTCGATTCTCTAAAAGAAGTGGGATCGGGTCTTGGAACCGCCGGAGTCATAGTAATGGACAAGTCAACTGATATAATTGCTGCAATTGCCAGATTATCTCATTTCTATAAACATGAATCTTGTGGCCAATGCACGCCATGTCGTGAAGGCACTGGATGGATTATGAGAATAATGGATAGAATGATTGAAGGCAAAGCAAAAATTGAAGAAATAGACCAGCTTTACGACTTAACCAAGCAAATTGAAGGCCATACTATTTGCGCCCTTGGTGACGCTGCGGCTTGGCCAGTTCAGGGTCTTGTCAAAAATTTTAAAGACGAAATGAAGGCGAGAATAGAAAATCGTGAACTTATTTAATAATGTCAAAAATAATCGCGCTAATCACAGCATGCGGTCGCGGCACTAGGTTTAGCTCTGATGGAATACCTAAGCAATATCAAAAAATTGCTGGTGAGACAATTCTCAGACATTCTGTTTTGGCTTTTCTTAATCATTCAAAAATTGACGATGTAATTTGCGTTATTAATCGCGACGACCTTAAGCTTTACGAGCAAGCGGTTAGGGGGCTGGATTTAATAAACCCAGTTTACGGCGGCAAAACCCGACAAGATTCAGTCAGAAAAGGCCTTGAGGCACTTTCTGAATTTGCGCCTGATAAAGTCCTGATACACGACGCAGTTCGACCATTTGTTTCAAAAAAAATCATCAACGGAATTTTAGAAAAGCTTCAAACTCATCCGGCGGTTATTCCGGCAGTAGCGGTTGAAGACACGATAAAAAAATACTCTGACGGAAAAATTGAGTGGACTCTTGAGCGTCAAGATTTGTGGCGCGCACAAACTCCGCAAGGCTTTCTTTTTGAAGATATAATAAATTCTCATCGCTCTTTTAAAGGCAAAAGTTTTACCGACGACTCTGCGCTAAATGAATATGCGGGGATTCCGGTCGCAATAATTCCGGGTTCGCAAAATAATTTTAAAATTACCACCAAAGAAGATCTTGAAAGGGGTAAAAATATTATATCATCTTTAAATAAAAATATTGTCGAAGAGATAAGATCTGGAATTGGTTACGATGTTCATGCTTTTCGTAAAAAAACTTCAGGCGAAAATAATTTTATTAGAATTTGCGGTGTTGATATTGAGCATAGCAAAAAAATACGCGCCCATTCTGACGGTGATGTTGGTATTCATGCGGCTATTGACGCCCTGCTTGGTGCAATATCTAAAGGCGATATCGGTGATTTGTTTCCTGATGGCGACCCTAAATATAAAGATGCTGACTCACTAGATTTACTAAAAGAAGCAAATTATATAGTTAAAAAGAATTGTGCCAAAATAATAAATCTCGACATAACAATAATTTGTGAAGAGCCAAGAATATCAATCTTTAAGTCAGAAATGAAAAATATTTTAGCTAATACGCTAGAAATAGAGTCCTCAAGAATTAATGTCAAAGGAACAACAACTGAGAAGATGGGCTTTTTGGGTAAAAAGCAAGGTATTGCGGCGCAGGCAATTGCCAATGTTAAAGTTTCTAAAACCTTGTCTTAGCAATATTGCGCCAACTCTTCATTGAAGGACGCATGGTTAATATTCTTGTTACAATTAACTATGTGGACTAAAAAAACTTCGTAAATAGAATTATAATATCAGTAATTTCACAGAAATTTTGAGATGATTTGATTGATTAAATTTAGTGTATAAGTCGTTAAATTACAAACTCATAAAGTTTAAATATTACAATTAGAGTTTGAATTTCGTTGAAAAGAACTTTTATTGATTGATTATTCTAAACCTTAATTACTTTACTTAAAAAGCATTTTGCAGATAATTTTGGGCATTTATTCATAAGTATTTATGTTGTTTGTGACTTAAGATTAGGTGCTAAATTCCGTCTTTTAAGATCTATAAATTTTATCTTTTTAGAAAAAATTATTATAAAATATAATTGCATAGTCTGATGTGGAGTCGAATTTTTTAATTTTTTGCTAAGATATTTATTTATATATCATTAAAGAAAGTCTTGACCTTCATTTTTGACCCATGAACCATATTAGCATTAAACAGTAATTCTTATCTAGCATATTTAAATTCTGACTTGGGTTCAAATAAGATTGGAATCTGAAGGCGAGTCTTGGTAAATCTATAAAATTATTTTATAGATGTGCAACTTGGTGTAATTTGTACAAAATTTAAATTTAAGATCTAAAGCTTGTGATATCTTTGTGCAGCATTGAATTTAAAACGAATCCAAATCCTATTAGCATTGTTGCTGTAATTGTTCCGCCATAAGAAATAAAAGGCAAAGGTGCGCCAACAACGGGCAAAATTCCAGAAGTCATACCAATATTGACAAACATATGAATAAATAAAATATTAACAATTCCTACAACTATAAGTTTACCAAATTGATGATTTATTTTTAGTGACGATTTAATTCCTAAAAATACTATTAAAAAATATAGTAAAATTGTAAATATTGCACCAAGTAAACCTAGCTCTTCGGCTAGCATTGTAAAGATAAAGTCGGTTTGCTTTTCGGGTAAAAAATTTAGTTGGCCTTGCGTTCCATTTAAATATCCCTTGCCAAAAACTCCGCCCGAACCAATTGCAATTTTAGATTGTATAATATTATAACCACTTCCCAACGGGTCATTGTCGGGGCTTAAAACAGTTATAATTCTTTGTTTTTGGTAGTCGTAAAGTACAAAAATCCATAAAATGGGTATTGCTAAAATTGCCAATATTCCAGTTAAAATAAATTTCCAGGCTTTAACTCCAGCCACAAATAAAACGGCGACGCCAGATAAGATTAAAATTAACGCAGTGCCTAAATCTGGTTGTTTAAAAATTAATAACGCAGGAAGGGCAATTATTGCTAGTGGCGTAATTAAATATTTAATTCTTTTAACTTCATCAATTTCAATATCAGAGAAATATCTTGCCAAAGCTAAAACGGTGGCAACTTTCATTATTTCCGATGGTTGAATAGTGACAAAGCCAATCCTGATCCATCTTGTTGCCCCTAGGGCTTTATGTCCAGCGACCGCAACTAGAATTAAAAGCGCAATTCCAGAAAAATAAATTAAATAACTGCTTTTATACCAAACCCTAATATCAATTATTGCAATTGCTATCATTATAATAAAAAATATTCCAAAGAATATTAGCTGTCTATATAGCCAAGGTTTTAAATTGCCTGAACCAGCTGAATAAAGCATGGCAAAGCCAATCGAACTCAATGCTGCAATTAGAAAAATCATTTTAAAGTCAAGCATTAAAACTTTCTCTTTTGTGCTGGTTTCGGTTTTATTTAAATATTGCATATATTTTAAATTTATCTAATAATTATATATCACATTTTCGACCTTAACAAAAACTTAATATAAGTAAAGGACTTTAAGGGTAAGTTACAGAGAAAAAGTTTTGAAGCGCTTAATCATTTGCAAAATATCATTTTACTCTTTGTGTTTCTAATTAATTAATAAAACCATAGTAAAAACTTCTTAATATCAGCTGAAATTACTCATTTTTTAGACATAATTGCTAAATTATAAAGTTTAAATTATATAATTTAGCAATTGTTTAAAATAAATAAAAATTATCCTTTCATTAAACTATTTTACAAATAAAATAATATTAACTAGAATATAACTCGATGATTAAAAAGTAAATTCAAAAAATGTTTGGCAAAAAAAATAAAAATTCTACAAACTCTAAACAGCCTGGGTCTCAAAACAAAAATTATTCTGCGCCTCAACAAAAAAGAGAGCCTATTTCGGATAGCAAAGCGCCAAAAATCCATTCTGGTGGCAACTTATCAAAGCTAAAGCTTAAAAGTTGGTATTCAAACCGTTATCAAATAGTCGTCGTTCAGCGTAATATTTTGCTTTTACTAACCTTAATTTCAATGCTTGCAGTTAGTATTGCGGTTATTTTTGTTCGTAATATAATGTCGTCAAAATCTCTGGAGCCTTATGTTATTGAGGTTGAGAAAAAAACCGGCGTACCTGTCGTCGTAGAACAAATGACCACGCAATCTTATACTTCAGATCAAATGG
>CBFIDI010000074.1:0-5145 GCA_965661355.1 Rickettsiales bacterium
TGGGATGCGAGCCTCATATTAACGGAATTGTTGCTTTTTTACAAAAGGCTATAGAAAATAACCTGACAAACTTTAAGGTTTCTGATCAAGATTGCAGGATTTTGCTCGAAAAATGTCCTGATAATTTTTTTGATGAATTTTTTATTTTATTTTCTGACCCTTGGCCAAAAGGAAGGCATTTTAAAAGAAGATTAATAAATAAAGATTTGTTAGATAATCTTGTCGCTAAAAAATTAAAAAAAGGTAAAATTTTAACTATAGCTACCGATCATAATTCTTATAAAACATGGGTTTTATCAGAAGTCTTAAAGTCTAAAAAGTTTATCTGGGATGTTTTTGAAAAGTCGGATTGGCAAAAATTTCCAAAAGATTGGGTTGAGACAAAATATCAAAAAAAAGCAAAAAGAGAAGGGCGCCAGTCTATTTTAATTAAATTAATTAGAATTTAGCAAATGCAAGATGAAAAATTATTAGAAATATTGCCAAAAGTTAAGGGAGTTTATCGTAAAAATGCTAAAATTAAGAATTGGTTTGACATAGATGTTAAGGCGCAAATTTTATATAAGCCAAAAGATATTGCAGATTTGGCTTATTTTTTATGTAATATTCACAAGAGCGTCAAATTACAAATTTTAGGCGCGGCCTCAAATGTAATTATTAAAGATGGTGGTGTAAAAGGTGTTTTGATAAGGCTTGGCAAGGGTTTTACTGATATTAATTACGACAAAAACTCTAGCCAATTAAAATGTGGATCTGCTGTTTTATGTGCCAATATAGTAAATTTTTGTAAGCTTGAGGCATTATCCGGAATTGAGTTTTTAAGTGGAATACCTGGTTCAATTGGTGGAGCAATCGCTATGAACGCTGGTTGTTATGGTAACGAAATTTCTAAAGTCTTAAAATCGGTCACTGCAATTGATTATAGTGGAAAAATTCATTATTTAGACGCTGATAAATTTAGTTTTTCATATCGAAAAAACGATTTGGCATCAAAATTTATATTTGTTGAAGCGGTTTTTAATGTTAAAAAGTCAGATAAATATTTGGTAACAAGAAATATTGAAAAATTATGTCTAAATCGCGAAAAAACACAGCCAATAAGAGCGAAAACAGGTGGAAGTACTTTTAAAAACCCCGAAATAAACGATAAAAACTCGCAAAAAGCTTGGCAATTAATAGATGAAACAGGTTTAAGGGGTGTTGAATTGGGAGGGGCTTGTTTTTCGCAAAAGCATTGTAATTTTATGGTTAATGTAAATGGTGCAAAAGCTAAAAATTTAATAGATTTAGCGAAAAAAGCTCAGGCAGAAGTTAAGAAAATTAAAAATATTGACCTTGAATTAGAAATAAAAATTATTGGCGAGGATATTTAGATTAGTAAGAAAAAATTAATAAAGAATAAAATTTAATAGTAAATACTGACTTTAAAGACCATTTTATTTGTTTAATTTAATTAATAAATTCATTGTTAAATCTCCAGAATAGAGAGTAAGTAAATCATTTCGCTTTATAATCATTATTTAAATATGGAAAATGGTATAAATATTTCGCTTTTAGCTTTCTTGATTATTGTAAGTTGCATTGTTAGTGAAAAAAGACTTGATTTTTATCTAAAAATGTTTGACAATTAAGTGTAACAGTTTAAATTATGATGTAGCTTGCTTTTTATATTTTTGTATTAAGCAAATTTCATATTAATTATATTTATCATAAGAAATGAGAAAATTTTCACTTTCAATTGCAAAATTTGCAGTTTTATCTTTGTTGTTAACTGCAGTTGCTCCGGTTTTTTTGTCAACTTCTGATGCAAGCGCACAGCAACAAGCTACTACAACTCCAACAACTGTTGCTCCCGATGTTAATGACAATGCACTAGTTAACACGGTTTGTAACGTGTTAAAAATTGTTACCGGAAATGGCGGTAAGGCTTTTGCAGCTTTTGCTATTGTTTCAGTTGGTATTGGGTTTTTTACTGGTAAAGTGTCGTGGGGTTTAATGATTGGTGTTGCCGCTGGTATTGCTGCTATGTTCGGTGCGCCGACAATTGTTGCTGCAATTTCTGGTGAAAACACATTCGATTGTACTATCTAAATTTTAAATATTAAAAAATGTCTAAGAAGTGTGAATTATTAGGAATTTCTATCATGAGTGGTAACAATGTATCTCACTCAAATAGAAAGACCAAAAGAAGGTTTTATCCAAATCTAAGAGAAATTTCTTTTAAAAGTAATGTCTTGAAGTCTAACTTGAAGCTTAAAATAGCTACTTCAACATTGAGAACCATAAGCAATAAATATGGTAATCTAGACAACTTTTTGGTTAACTATAAGTTTAACAGGCTTACGAAACAAGCTCAGACTCTAAGAGTTAAAATCAAAAGAAAGCTTATTAAATCTGGTGAGTTAGACACGGTAAAGTTTTCTAAGGAACCTAAAAAAGAAGTTTCACCCGCTTCTTAAAGATTTGTTATTCAACAATTACTCTACATGGCCTCGTCAAATATTTAGTTTGTCGAGGCTTTTTTTGTTTTCAAGTACTTTGCAGATGTAATTTTTGAAAATCTGAAATATTTATCTTTTAAAAAGCATTATTTGCTGCTGGTTTTTTATTAATAGAAACTTAGCTATAAATACCTCATTTTTACATTGCTCATTATGTTTCTTTTTACTTTTATATAAGAATTATTTTTGAATATATTCAAAAAGTACTAAATTATACTTTACACAATATTCTCCTTGTGCAAATTAATTTACAAGAATGAAAAACCATATGATGCTCGGCCAACTGTTTAAAGCAATTTTATTACAAGCTTTTCAAGCGTAAAAATAATTGTTTAGCCTTCAAGGAATTTTTTCTTGAGTAATAGGTAGTAAATGAACTCTGGTGAAATTTTAACGATTTGCAAAAAAAACATTGACATATCTTCTTTGGTAATTTGCAAGAGAGTTAGTGATTATAACTCGTGACATAAAAAATAAAAAGTCTTATGGGTAAGGGTAAAAACAGATATTTTCTCTGCATGGCTCTGCGATCTCTTTTTCTTCCTATTTTTCCGCCCCTAAAGTATGATTTATCAATCTCAAACTTGCCATATTCCCTTACCTGAAGGGCTTTTATGTCCAGTAGAAGGCGGAGTCTAATTTTGCTGAAAATGTTATTGTTAGGCTTCTGTTAATTTTTGTAATTTTAGCGCTTTTATTAGTCTTGAAGTCTAGAGAAAAATATCTAATTATTTCTAAAAATATGAGAACGGATAATATATTTGTTTTGCAAGGGCGAATTATTGTTTTTAAGTAAAGCTGTCCAGACCCTTAACAGTTACTTGTTAAGCCTTTTTAGCCTTCGAAACCTTCAAAAAATTCAACTTGACAATCTTTTACCTGAATATAATCTTTGCAATCTTTCATTTGCAAACATTCCGAGCTGTTGAGGCCTCGAAATATACAGTCTTGAGGTTCGGTATGCTTAACCAAAAGTTCATTGTTGCTAGAATTTTTGCAAAGATGAAGATTGGAAATAGATTGATAATCGTTACCCCTAGCGCCTATTAACGCGTGATATTGATGTGGTGTTTCTTTTTTTGAAAATATTATTATTTCTTTAAGCGAGTTAAAATTATAAATATCTTTATAATAGTTAAATTTGGTGTAAAAGTTGCTAGAATATCCATAAATATCTAGAAATCTATATAAAAACTTAGTGACAAAGCATTTTGAGGCTTTGCTTTTAGCTTTAATTGAGTTCAGGTTTTTTAAAAATAAAATATCGCCATTTTCTATTGTTAGGCTTAGTTGGTTTTCTGAATTTATTTTTATCTTGTGATCTGAATTCTTGATTTTAATGAATTTGAGTTTATTATTGTATTTTTGAACTGCAAAAGCTTTTCTATCAAAAATTACTAATTTTGTTGAGTGAAAAGATGCTTTAAGGTCTAAAAGACTGTTGCGATAAGTGCAGCGAGCCTTTATTATATTTTCGCAATTATCTTTATTCAACTCTATTTCGTAAAAATATTGACCTGAATTCATGTCATTTCTACTTTCTTTGGCGTTTATACTAGCTTTTACACTAGCTTTTACACTAAAGGGTAAAAAACATAGCAACAGACAATAAAAAATTATATTATAGTAAGTTTTTGAAAATGTCATATGAATATAAAAATTATACAAAGCCAATCAGACCTTGACAATGTTATAAGAAAGATCTACGCCGTAGAAAAGATAGCACTTGATACAGAATTTTCAAGAAGAAAAACATATTATCCTATTTTATGCCTTGTTCAAATTTTAGTTAAAGATGAAATATTTTTGATTGATTGCTTATCTGGGGTGGATTTAACGAAAATTTATGAAATAATTAACAGCGAAAAAATTGTTAAAATTTTTCATTCTTCGTTGCAAGATCTGCAAATTTTTTATAATCAATCAGCTGGAAAAAAGCCAAAAAATCTATACGACACCCAAATAATGGCAAATTTATGTGGAATTGGTTATAATTTAGGATATTCTAAAATTGTTGAAAAAATATGCGGCGCTAATATTGATAAAAAAATGCAAAAAAGCGATTGGACAGCAAGGCCTTTAAGTGCACAACAGCTTAATTATGCGTCTTTAGATGTTTTTCATTTGCTTGAAATTTATGATTATTTAATCAAAGATTTAAAAGTAAAAGATCGTATTTTGTGGCTTGAAGAAGAAATGAGTTGCTTTATTGATGAGGCAATAAACTTTAATATTTCGGCTCAAGTTAAAAATTTTGCCAAAAAAAGATCCTATATAATTAAAGATAAAAATCTGTCTTTAAAGGCAAAAAAGGCTGTTTTGTGGCGCGAGAAGAAGGCTCAACAAAATAATGTTCCGCGTCAACATTTTATAAATGATGAAAGTTTAGAGTTTGCATTATATTCTAAGTTTAGTGAAACGAATTTGTCAGATATTGAAATTTTAGAATTTTGTAATATGATAAAATTGACAAAAAAAGATGATTTTGATATTGATTTCGATTCAAATTGCTCTATAATGAACGAAGAGGAAAAAGTGAAATATATTCAATCAAAAGAATTAATTGCAAATATATCTGAAAAAGAAAATCTAAAACAACAAGTGTTGATAACTTCTTCTGTTTTAAAAGATTTAATATTAGGAT
>CBFIDI010000075.1:0-4875 GCA_965661355.1 Rickettsiales bacterium
ACAAATTTACTTTTTTATCTTTTTTCCTTGCTAACTCAACGCCGTTTATAATATTGCCCCATTGATCAGAGCCGCCTATTTGAAGTCTGCAATTATGGCCTTTGCTTAACATATAAAAATCGTAAGCTTGTAAAATCATATAGTTAAATTCAAGAAAAGAAAGTGACTGGTCGCGGTCAAGCCTTAGTTTTACAGAGTCAAAGCTTAACATTTTATTTATAGAAAAGTGACGACCAATATCACGCAAAAACTCTACATAATTAATATTTTTAAGCCAGTCATCATTATTAACCAAGATAGCAGAATTATTGTCAAAAGTAATAAATTTTGCTAAGTTAGAATAAATTCCTTCTAGGTTTTGTTTAATTTTTGCATCATCTAAAAACTTTCTTGCTTCATCTTTGCCGCTAGGGTCGCCAATTTTAGTTGTGCCACCGCCAAGTAAAATAATTGGTTTGTGGCCATGCTTTTGCAAAATTCTAAGCATCATAATTTGAATTAAACTTCCAATATGAAGGCTTGTGGCCGTGCAATCAAAGCCAATATAGGCAGCAATTTTTTCTTGCGCCATTAAGTCGTCAAGCTCTTTTTCGTGCGTAATTTGCGAAATAAAACCCCGCCAATTAAGTTCTTTTAGAAAATCAGATTTAAAATTTGTCATTTTTTGTTACTTGTTGTTATTTTTTTTGATTCTAACATAAAAGATTAGCTTTTTCAAGGCGTACCAAGTCTCATTTTTAAATATTATTTCACACTAAATAAAGCGCAATTTATAGCAAAATTGCAACAAGTTAAAAAATGTCATAATATCAGGTGACATCATGAAGTTTTGACGATGATTTTATTGCTTAATTCTTCACAGATAAACAATTAATTATAAAATTTAAATGTTATTATGCCGCTTTCCGTCGAAGGCTAAAGATATTCATCTTTTTCGCAAAAAATCATCATAAAAATCTAGAAATACATCTTGGGTACAGATTTTGATATTTGTAATAATTTTTTTGCTATAAATATTTTGTCTTTGTCAAGTTAAAGTCAAGTAAATCGGTACAAAAGTTAGAAATTTTTGCGGCGTAATTCTAATATTTTTTAAGGCCGAAAGAGTTATTGAAAATATAAAAAATTTCAATAACCGCCCAACTTAAATAAAGCCAAAAATTGTTTCTTGCGACAAATATCAAATCACAATTGGTCAAAAAGTGTATTTTTAAAGTTGCGTCATGAATATTCGTGTTTTTTAATTTTTTTATAAAATGGACCCGAAATATCCTGCACCAATTCAACAATTCTTTTTTTTATTTGCTTATTTTCAATGCGATTAAATGATCTGATCAATGGCAAAAGATCTTTATTCATTTCATCTTCAACTTTTTTGCGCGTTAATTCGGCGCTCGGAACATAATTGTAACCCTCAGCTTCGCATTCAAGGCCTTCGTAAAAAGAAGCAATTGGCCTTTGTAAAATTTGCGCAAACTCGTAAAGTTTAGCCGCGGTAATTCTATTTTCGACCTTCTCGTATTTTTGAATTTGCTGAAAACTAAGGCCGGTAAGCTCTCCTAGCTCTTTTTGTGACATGCCAATTGAAAGCCTGAATTCTCTTAATCTTTTTGCAATAAAATAATCGGCCTCGGTAAATTTCTTAAAAGTTCTCATTTCTGGTGTTTATTTTTGAGATTTATTTTATTTCTTAGCTTTCTGTCAATTACTAATATAAGTATAAAAATTAACATCACAGACAATATCACAAAATATTTAAATTGCGAGAAAATTGTCGCATGCGGCGTTTTTTTAACCAATTTTACATCAAAATAACCCGATTCGTTTAAATTAATTTTTTTCATTATCTGACCATTAACATCAATATAAGCGCTAATTCCGCTATTTGCAGCCCTTGCCACAGAAATTCCATATTCAATGGCCCTCATTCTAGTCATTGCAAAATGTTGATAAGGCCCTAAACTATTACCAAACCAAGCATCGTTAGTTAAATTAACCAATAAATCGGGTCTTTTAGAAAGATCAATTATTTTATCCGGAAAAATTATTTCATAGCAAACTAATGGCGAAAATTTTAAACCTTCAATCTCTAGGGTTTTTGGTCCATCGCCACTTGAAAAACCTCCGGAACCGCCAGTAATTTTTTCGATAAAGGGTAAAAATCTTTGCAGCGGAACATATTCTCCAAACGGCACCAAATGATGCTTATCATAAAAAACTTGTTGCGATTTTGAATTAATGGCAAAAATAGAATTATAAATATCTTTAACTATTTTACCCGTTTCGTCAGTTTCAAGCCTTAAAGATCCGGTTATTAAAATTTGATCTTGCGTCACAAAATCACTTAATTTTTTATCAATCTTTTTGCCCCGACCCAAAATATAAGGCACCGCTGTTTCTGGCCAAATTATTGCCTTTATGTCACTTTTATCTTTAATTTGCGACATAGAAATATGTTTTTTAAAATTGCGATATTTTAAATAATCGTCCCATTTCATATCTTGTTTAATATTAGCCTGAACCACCCTGATTTTTCTATTTTCAAATTTTGGCGGGTTGTTTTTTATTTTGCAATATCCAAAAAGCAAATTAGCTAAAAATATCAGTAATAAAATTACAAAAAATATTACATTATCTCTATTTCTTCTTAGCAACAAAACCGCAGAAAAAGAAAATAAACAAGCAAAAAAACTAAGCCCATAAGCACCTAAAAATTCCGCACTTTGCGCAGCAAAAATGCTAAACATCATTGCGTAACCATATAAATTCCAAGCAAAACCAGTAAATAAATAAGAGCGCAAAATTTCAAAAATAACGATTAGGCAAGATAAAATGATTATTTTTTGATAATCTAATCTAATAACGAATTTTTGTATAATTTTTTGATAAAATAAAGACAAAACAGCAAAATATAATGCTAAACAAGCCGGAATTATACTGATGGCGAAAGGAATAAGCCAAGCAAATTTTTTAACATCTACCAATAAAGAAATTGCTATCCAATGAATTCCAGTAACAAAAAAACCAAACCCAAAGAAAAAGCCAATCCAAAAGCTTTTTTTTGCAGAATTGTCAGCTTTTTCAAGCAAAAAATAAAAACCACTCAGAGAAATTATCAATGACAAAAAAATATTAAAGGGTGCCAACGAAAAAACGCCCATTGCGCCAAATAAAAACGCCAAAAAATAGTTATTTTTTAATTTCTTTAACATGAATTTATAATATTTGTTAATGTTTTATAGCAAGATTAAAATTGACAAATTTTATTTTCTTTCATAAATTTCGTAATTGTCAAAAATAATCTTCTCTTTTTTCACGGATAAATCTTTAAGTCTATTCTTTTTAATATCATTTAACCTTTCATATTCAAAGACATTATAAATTCTGTTGTGAAATTTATAATGTTTTTTGAAATATTTTGCCAATTCTTGATCTTGAAAATAAAATTCTAAAAAACCAATAAAACATTTACCTTTGTCGTCAGAAATAATATCTTTTTTGACAAAAATTAATTTATTATTTTTATCAAAAATCTGCTTCTTAATATCGAAAAGCAAACTCTTTAAAATCTTATTATGAGAATTATCATAATTAAAAATTACGCTCCCTTTATCGCGACTTTTATCTTTAATTGCTTGAAATAAAAGCTTGTAATTACTAGTTTTAGAATTATTCTTGCGCCCCATATAAAGCAAGGTCGGATAAGCGCCGTCCGTTGTATCGGAAATAAAGACTATTCCTTCATTTTGTTTGGCTTTTTTACTTATTGTTAAAGCTTTTTTCTCATTTAAAATATTAGGCGATTTAAAATTATAAGCATAAGAAAATTTATAATTAAAAACAGACGATAATAACAAATTAATAAAATAAGAAATTAAGAATAAAGATATCACGAAGTTGAATTTTGAAGACTTTTCGTAAGATTTTAATCTTTTGAAAATATATTTTCCATTTATCAACATCAATAATAATAAGGCGCTTAAAAGCCAAAAATATTTATTATATCCAAACCAATAAAATAAAATGATACACAAAATTGAAGGCAATATAGAATATAATCCAATTTTCAATCTAAAAAATAACAAAACCCACCAAAAAACTACAAGATTGAGAAACAATCCAAAAAACATTTCTGAATCAAAAAGCGGAATAAAAATAAGAAAAATAACAAATATGAAATTGTGTTTAAAATTAAATCTGTCAACCTTAAATGCGTTAAAAGTACTGGCAAAAAATAAAGGATAAAAAAACACAAAAACTAGAAATCTTTGATCGTAACTAACTAAAGTTTCGGACAAAATAATGAAAATTGAGGCAAAAATTAATAGCAAAAAATAATTGGCAAACTTAACTTTTTTAATATCTTCATAAAAAAGCGAAATAAACAGCAAAATAGGAAATATATCTCTTTTAAAAAGTGAGCCAAAAAGTTTCTCTCTTATATTAAAATAGTAGTCAAAAGTCAAATTTTCAAAGAATAGAAAATGTTCTTTATTGAAAATAAACGCTAAAACAACAAAAATTGTAACAACAAACAAAAATATCAAATTGGCAAAACAAAATAATTCTTTAAAGCCGTTTTTAAAGCGATTAACGAAGTTATAATTTTTTACAGCGTAAAAAACCCTGAAACATTCCAAACACAAAACAAAAATAATGAAATTTGGCTTAAAGAAAACCAGCAAGGCGGCTAAAAACCCTTTCAAAAACTCTATTTTTAAAGATCTATTGGTTATTAAATAACAAGAAAAATAAGGAAATAAAATATTTAACAAAAGACTAGATTTCGTTAAATATTCATTAAATTGCAAAATGTAAACCCTGAAAAAATACCCAAAGCAAAAAGCCAAAATCAAGAATTTAATGTCTTTGTTG
>CBFIDI010000076.1:0-4736 GCA_965661355.1 Rickettsiales bacterium
TTTTATGTAAAAATGCAAAATCTTCAATATTAGATCTCGAAAATTATGGAGTTGTGTTTTCAAGGGACGAAAATGGAAAAATAACGCAGCGCGCATATGGTGGTCAAACTTTAGATTACGGTAAAAAAGGAGTTGCTTATCGCGCCTGTTATTCAAAAGATAAAACTGGTCAAACTATATTATATTCACTATATCAGGAAGCTCATAAATTAGATATTGAATTTTTTAGTGAGTTTTTCGTTTTTGATTTAGTGATTAAGGATAAAAAATGTTTTTCGGCGCTATCTTTAGATATAAAACTAGGTCAAATTAATGTTTTTAATGCTAAGGCAACAATAATAGCGACTGGTGGTTATAGCCAAATATACAAAAACACAACTTCTGCTGCAATTTGCACTGGCGATGGCGGATCTCTGATTTTGCAAAATAATTTACCTTTGCAAGATATGGAATTTATACAATTTCATCCCACCGGAATTTCTAAAATAGGCTTCTTAATATCAGAAGCTTCAAGAGGCGAGGGTGCTTATTTATTAAATTGTAATGGCGAAAGATTTATGGCTAATTACGATTCTAAAATGATGGAACTTTCAAGTCGTGACAAAATATCTAGGGCAATTGCAAACGAAATTAAAGCAGGAAGAGGTTGTGGTCAAGACAAAGATGCAATTCATCTTGATTTAAGGCATTTAGGCAAAAATACTTTACTAAATAAATTACCGGGTATTGTTGAAATTGCTGCTAAATTTGCAAAAGTTGATGTTTCAAAAGATTTAATAGAAATTTCTCCGACGGCGCATTATACAATGGGTGGAATTCCTACAAATAACGACGCTCAGATTCTTGATGAAAATAATAGTGAAATTGCTAATCTTTTTGCAATTGGCGAAGCTTCATGCATATCGGTTCACGGAGCCAATAGGCTTGGCTGCAACTCTTTATTGGATTTAATTGTGTTTGGCAAAATTGCCGGAAAGAAATCTGCGCAAATTATTAAAGAATTTCACAAAAATAATATTTTAGACATAAAAAAGATAATAGAAGATAAATTACAAAATTTTTCAAATTTATTAGATAAAAATAATAAAAATTCAAGGAATTTAATAAAAATTAAAGAAGAGCTACAGCAAATTAACGAAAATTATTTAGGGGTATTTCGCGAAAATAATTCTATGGTTTGTGGCTTTAATAAGCTAAAAAATTTATATAAGGAATTTAATAGTTATTCATTAAAAAACAAAGGATTAATTTTTAATGATGAATTAACTTCTTATTTTGAAATAAAAAACTTATTTTTAAATTCTTTAGTAAGTTTTAAAAGCGCAATAAGCAGAACGGAAAGCAGGGGTGCTCATTTTCGCAATGACTATAAAGAAAAAGATAACAAAAATTGGCAATTTCACAGCCTAGTATATTTTGAAAAAGAAAGCGGTGACATTAAATTCAAGAAAAAAATAGGTGATTTTTAGCTTTTTTTCTTTGCTGATTTAGCTGTAGATTTCTTTGGCGCCGCTTTTTTTGTTGACCTTCTTGGCCTTTTAGGCTTTTTATCATTTTCAGCAATTAAGTCAACTGCGCGGTTTAACCCTACTTCTAACACCGAGTCTTCCTTTAATGACACATATTTACCATCATGAGCAATGTAAGGTCCGTAAGGGCCAACACTAGCAGTAATTTTTTTGCCAGTTTCCGGGTGAATACCAACATCGCGAGGAAGCGACAGCAAGTCTTTCGCTTCTTTTAACTCAATCATATTAGGGTCAATATTTTTTGGCAAAGAAATTCTTTTTGGCTTTTTAGCTTTTTTCTTTTTTTTCTTTTTGGTCTTTTCATCAATTACTTCTTTCGCTTCTTCGCCACTTCCGTCAAGCTCGAGATATGGTCCATAGGGTCCAATTTTAACAATAATTTCAAATCCAGTTTTGCTGTCTAAGCCTAAGTTTCTTGGTTCGAAGCCTTGTTTCTTTTCTGCATTTTCTCCGGCTGCGCTATCACCTTTGTCATAAACTTGTTCAACATGTTTACATTCAGGATAGTTCGAACATCCAATAAATGCGCCAAATTTTCCAAGCCTTAAACCAAGCTTTCCTTCTTTGCAACTTGGACAGCTATCTTTTACATTACCATCATCATCAACTCCAAATACTTGTCCGCCAATTTTAAGATTTAAAAAATCCAAAACATCAGTAAAAGGTTTTTCTTCAACTGTTTTGGTGTGCGAATAAAATCTTTCCCAAAATTGATGCAAAAATTCTTTCCAGTTTATTTCACCTGTAGAAATTCCGTCAAGCTTATCTTCAACGCTTGCGGTATATCCATATTCTACATATCTAGCGAAAAATTCCTTTAAAAATGTAGTAACAATTCTACCTCTCTCTTCAGGAAAAAATCTTTTTGTATCAATTCTAACATATCCACGATCTTGCAAAACAGAGATAATAGAGGCGTAAGTTGAAGGTCTGCCAATTCCTAGTTCTTCTAATTTTTTAACTAAGCTTGCCTCTGAAAATCTTGGAGGTGGTTCGGTAAAGTGTTGATCTAGTTTAATATTTATAAGTTCAAGATTTTCACCTTCTTCTAAAGCTGGTAAAATCTGCTTATTGTCATCTTCTTTTTCATCATCTTTACCTTCTTTATAAACTTTATAAAAACCATCGAAATTAACAACCGAACCAGTTGCTCTGGCTTTAGCATAACTTGAAATTGTTGTTATTTCAGCGCTAACTTGATCCAAAATTACATCTGACATTTGCGAAGCGACCATTCTTTTAAAAACCAAGTCATAAAGCCTGTATTGGTCTTGGTCTAGGTTGTTTTTTACTTCATTTGGCGACAAATTAACATCAACTGGCCTTATTGCTTCATGTGCTTCTTGAGCGTTTTTTACCTTACCTTTAAATAGATTTGGCGATTCAGGGACATAATCTCTGCCAAAAGTTTTTTCTATATATAATCTGGCACTTGAAATTGCTTCTGGTGAAGCAGAAATACTGTCGGTTCTCATGTAAGTGATTAAACCTTGATTTTGTCCATTTATTTCAACACCCTCATATAATTTTTGCGCTACCATCATGGTTTTTTTGGTTGAAAAACCAAGTTTTCTGGCGGCCTCTTGTTGTAAAGAAGAGGTTATAAAAGGCGGTTTTGGTCTCCTTTTTGTTTGTTTCTTTGTTATTTTTGAAACTTTGTATTTCTTTTCTTCAAGTAAATTTTCAATTTTTTTAGCCTGATTTTCAGTTACAATTGAGAACTTTTCAAGCTTTTTTCCTTCTATTTCAAAAATTGTAGCGACAAACTCTGACTTTTCTTGATTTTTTAAATCCAACTTAATGTCCCAATATTCTTGGCTTTTAAAGTCTTCAATTTCTTCTTCGCGATCACAAATAATTCTTAGCGCAACTGACTGAACTCTTCCGGCCGAGCGACTTCCGGGTAGCTTTTTCCATAATACTGGTGACAATGTAAAGCCAACTAAGTAATCTAAGGCTCTTCTTGCTTGTTGGGCATCAATTAAATTCTGATTTAGCTCACGCGGATTTTCAATGGCTTTTACGACTGAGTTTTTAGTAATTGAGTTAAAAACAACCCTTTCGACAATTGTTTTATCGGATATTGCTTTTTTTTGTTTTAAAACTTCAAGAACATGCCAGGCAATGGCTTCGCCTTCACGATCAGGATCGGGGGATAATATTATTTTATCAGAGTTTTTAGCAGCCTGAACAATTTCTTTGACATGTTTTGTAGATTTTGGAGAAATTTGATAATGCATAAAAAAATCATTATCCGGCTCTACTGAGCCATTTTTACTTGGCAAGTCTCTAATGTGGCCAAAAGAAGCCAATACTTTATAGTCTTTTCCAAGATATTTCGAAATTGTTTTTGCTTTTGCAGGAGATTCTACGATTAATAAATTTTTCATCAAGTTATTTTTTTCTTAAAGTTCTTAATCATGCCATCATACAATGTTGCGGGTTTATTGTCAAATTATTAAGGCTTTATAATTTATAAATCAAGTAAAAAGGTTGTTTTTTGATTTTAGTTATTAATTAAAGTTTGAAAATGATAAAAATTGTAGCATTTTTTAACGCAGATAATATTTTAAAATTAGTTATAACGCCACCTAAACTTTGCAATTTATCATTAGGGGGTGGGAGTTAAAAAATTTCATCAAAATAATAATAAAATATTTTTAGTAACAAAGTTATTAAAAAATCTAAATTAGAACTAATATTTATTGCTAGATTTTTATGATGATCTTTTACTAAATTATATCAAATATTTATATGACTTTAAAGTTGAGAATTATTATTATCTTTTTTTGCATTAATTTTAACTAAACAGCTTTTTTTTGGTGGGTTGCAAAAAATTGTTGAATTAAGAATTATTATATCTTCAAATTTAATAAAA
Source organism: Rickettsiales bacterium (assembly GCA_965661355.1). Taxonomy (GTDB): domain Bacteria; phylum Pseudomonadota; class Alphaproteobacteria; order Rickettsiales; family UBA1997; genus CAMCFD01. The sequence goes on from CBFIDI010000076.1 coordinate 4,408, forward strand.
TCAGTTACTTCATTATTTTTGTTTTTTACGATAAGAAATTCATAATTTTTGTAATATTTAGGTAAAAAATAACTTATTATTGGTAAAAAATCATAAAACTTAGTTTGTTTTTTGCTAAAAATATATTCATCATAAAAAATATTATTTTCAGTCCACTTCCTGTGAGAAATTTGTGTGTGACCTAAAATTAATCTTTCTTCATCTTTTAAATCTAGCTGTTTTGCAAAATTAGCAATTTGATTATTTTTGTAATTATTTTTATATATTTTATTATAAATATTTATTGCAGCAATATTTTTATCTTTATTAACGATTTTGCACGAAAAAAC
>CBFIDI010000077.1:0-4727 GCA_965661355.1 Rickettsiales bacterium
GTTCCGGTGCGCGATTCTAAAAATAATTTACGATTAAAAACTTGATGGGTCGAGCCTATTATTTTTGCCATTTTGTAATTTAAACTTCTGGGAATTACAAAATTTAAAATTTCTTTGAGTTCTTTATTTTGATTTGATATTTCTATGGCTTCAATTAATAATTTTTTTAATTGAATATTTTCTTGAATTAAAGTTTTATTTTGTTTTTTAGCAAGCGATAATTCTTTAAAATCAGAAATAATATTAATAACTAAATTAAAAGGATAAGAAGTAGTCTTGACAATAGGAACAGAAGCTTGAACCAATATTTGAGAAATATTTCTGGTAAATTGACTTTGTTTATTTGAAAGATACAGAAAAACTATGGATAAAATAACGAATAGCAAGAATTCAATTTTTTTAAACCATTGATAGACAAAATTTTTTAAACTGTAATCGTTTACTTTTTGTGTTTGAAGGTTGAAATAATTTTTCATTTTTACTTATGGCGCGATTGCTAATTAAAATGATAAAATTGAAGAAATTACTATTATTTTATTATTTGCCTTCATGAAAATAATAATTAACTTTACAATGAAAGCTGGTTAATATTTTCTTGGTAATTTAATCAAGAATTATTTCCTCAAAATTGTTTAATCTTGGCGAAATAATACAGCTCTGAACATTTTCATATTTTCAAGAACTTTTCCACAACCATTAACGACACTTAAGAGAGGGTCTTGAGCAACAAAAACTGGCAAGCCAGTTGCTTGGCGCACTACATAATCTAGGTTTCTGAGCATTGAACCACCACCACTTAAAACAATTCCTTTTTCGACGATGTCGCTTGAAAGCTCTGGCGGGGTGCATTCTAAGGCGACTTTAATTGCTTCGACAATTTGATCGATGGGCTCGGTAAGGCTTTCGGCAATTTGTTTTTCGGTTAAAATCATTTCTTTAGGTACGCCATGGGTAAGGTCTCGGCCTTTTACTTCTAGGGTTTCGCCGTCTCCTTCTTCTGGTGGGCAAGCGGCGCCAATAGTTTTTTTAATTCTTTCGGCGGTTGATTCACCAATTAGCAAATTGTGGTAGCGACGAATGTAAGAAATAATTGCATCATCCATTTTGTCGCCACCAACGCGAACCGAACGCGAATAGACAATTCCGCCAAGGGATAAAATTCCGACCTCGGTTGTTCCGCCACCAATATCAACAATCATTGAACCAGTTGGCTCGGTTACTGGTAAATTAGCCCCAATTGCTGCTGCCATTGGCTCTTCAATTAGGTAAACTTCATTGGCACCAGCGCCCTCGGCAGCGTCCTGAATTGCACGACGCTCGACCGGAGTTGAACCAGAAGGAACGCAAATTACAATTACTGGACCGATCCAGCTTTTGGCCTGATTAACTTCGCGGATAAAATGCTTTATCATTTCGGCAGCAACTCTGAAATCGGCAATTACACCATCTTTTAATGGCCGAATAGCATCAATTTTTGCTGGGGTTCTGCCAAGCATCATTTTTGCGGTATTGCCAAAAGCGCAAGGCACCATTTTGCCATTTTCTTGCATTACGGCAACAACAGAAGGTTCGTTTAAAACAACGCCGCGCTCTTTGACATAAACCAAAGTGTTGGCCGTTCCGAGATCGATTGCAATATCTTTTGACGAGAATTTGAAAAATTTAAACATCGTTTTTTGAATTAATTTAAGGATATTATTACATTAAACACTAAACAAATTTAAAAAGCATTAACAAATTTAAAAAAATTTCATTATTGTTTTTTGTGATAATTTTACGCTAATATCTATTATTTACTTGTCTTTTTAGTTGTCATTATTTTATCTGAAAATAGCAAAATGTATCTTGTAGCTAAGAAATTTTGTCAAGATTTGCCAAGAGCAGATACTTGTAAAAAAATGATTAACATTGCTGATGTTAGAAAGATTTAACGGTAGTTTTATTAATAAAATTTTATGATGAAAATACCAAGGATTATTTTTAAATATTCGCTTATTTGTCAATAATTTAATTATTAAATTCTATCGTAAAAAACTTAACATATCTGGCCGACTTCAATTTTGTTAACAAATTTATTAATAAAATTATTTATTTCTTAATTAATATTTAAAGCCAGAGCTTGGCTAGTAAAATGATTTAAATGAAAATTATTAAAAAAGCTCTAAATATTAAATCAACAATTTTTGCCTTTTAATTTAAGAATTTTTCTGGTCTTGGTTTTAGATTGCGACATTTAAAATATGGTGATTTATGAAAAAACCCTAAGTTGCGCCACCCAGATTTAAATCTGGTTTTTAAATTTTAAATTAGGCAAAAGATTTATTTATTGTTAAATTTAGCCGCGCAACTTAATGTTTGAAGTTTTTTGGGGATTTTTACAAGGCCTTTTCTAGGCAATTCAAATAAGCCATTGCCGAGGCAACCAAAACATCGATATTTGAACCATTTGAGCTAAAATTCTGACTTCCTTTTTTAAGCCGCACAGACGCACTTGCAAGCGAGTCTGTTCCGCTGGTAACTGCGCCAACTTGGTAAAGCTCAAGGGTTGCCTCATGCGGTATTAATTTCTTAATGGCGCCAAAAATAGCATCGACCGGACCATTTTGTGATGAAAATTCGGTTTTTAATATTTTGTCGTTAAATTTAATGGCTAAACCTACTTTTGCGTCGCTTGAACTTCCGCAATCAATTTTTAAATCTTGTAATTGTATTTTAGATTTTGCGCTAATTAATGAATCGTCAATTAGTGAAATAATGTCTTCGTCAGAGACTTCTTTTTTTCTGTCGGCTAAATCTTTAAAACTTTTAAAAGCGTCATTGAATTTTTCGTCGTTTAAATCGTAACCAATTTGAGTTAACTTGTCTTTAAAAGCAGCGCGACCAGAAAGTTTGCCCAGAGTTAGCGAAGTTTTTTCAAGGCCAATTGATTCTGGTGTCATTATTTCGTAGGTTTCGCGGTTTTTTAGCATTCCGTCTTGATGAATTCCACTTTCGTGCGCAAAGGCATTGGCGCCAACAATTGCTTTATTGTACTGAACCGCAAATCCTGTAATATTTGAGACTAATTTTGAAGCACGCATGATCATTTTGGTGTCAATATTTGTTTCAAAATTGTAAAAATCGGATCGGGTTTTAAGTGCCATTACAATTTCTTCAAGCGCTGCATTTCCGGCGCGCTCGCCAATTCCGTTAATTGTGCACTCAATTTGGCGCGCCCCACCCAAAACCCCAGCCAAAGAATTAGCAACGGCCAAACCTAGGTCGTTGTGACAGTGGGTTGAAATAATTGCGCGATCAATATTTGAAACATTATTTTTAATTGCTTTAATAAGGTCACAAAATTCTTCGGGCGTTGAATAGCCCACGGTGTCAGGAATGTTGATGGTTCTGGCGCCAGAATTAATTGCTAGTTCAATTGCTTTAAATAAAAAGTCGCGATTTGAACGCGTAGCATCTTCAGGTGACCAATCGACATCGCCAGTTAAGTTGTAAGCAAGAGAAACACTGTCTTTAACAGCATTTAAAACTTGAGATTCATCCATTTTAAGCTTAAACTTCATGTGAATTGGCGAAGTTGCGATGAAAGTGTGAATTCTTGGTTTGTCGGCATCTTTCAGAGCTTCGGCCGTTCTTTCAATGTCGCTTTTTTTAGCGCGCGCAAGGCCGCAAACAATTGAGTTTTTAACAGTTCTTGCAATTTGACTTACTGCGTTGAAATCGCCCTGAGACGAGGCCGGAAAGCCAGCCTCGATTACATCAACGCCCATTTTGTCTAGGGCTTTTGCAATTAGCAATTTTTCTTCATGGTTCATTGCCGCGCCCGGAGCTTGTTCGCCGTCGCGCAGAGTTGTGTCGAAGATTAATATTTTCTCTTTTTTATTTTCGCTCATTTTTTCTTTTTTTAAATTTTTGTAAAGCTATTTTAGCAGTTTTTGATTGGTTTTTCAAGCTTAATTTTAAGGATTTGGGTTTTTTGCTTTTTGCTTAATTTTTTCGATGAAAAAGTGAGGTTTACTTTACAAAAGTTGGGGTTTAAGGGCTTGAAAGATTGAGCTTTGGGGATTTGGGGGTTTGGGGATTTGGGGGTTTGGGGCTTTGGGGCTTTGGGGGTTAAGAGTTTGAACTTAGAAAGTTTCGCGGTTGAGATTTGGAGGATTTTTGCGTGTTTTTTACGCGCTTTGCTCTTTAAATTAGATTGAGAAGTTGCAAAATCAGAGGTTTTTAGTTTAGGTCTGAAGATTAAAAGTTTTGTTTTTTCTGTGATTTTTTTAAGGCCCCAAAAATTAAGTTTTGTAACTTTTAGCACTTTAAAGACTTTTTGCCTTTGTTGGGCTTTTGCTGTAAATTTAGCAAAAAATTTGGCTTTTTTTTGGCCAGCAAAATTACCCTAATCGTAGAAAAATTTTACTTTAAAAACTTGAATTTAAGACAATTTAAATTGTTGTTATTTTTGCGCTTTAAATTCAATTTCTTTAACTGCTACGAGTAGCAACTTTTTAAGAATGCTTTGTTTACGCACCTTCATTTTCTAAAAATATTATTTTTTGTGATTTTTGCCGTGAAGTTAGAATTTTTAAATCTTTAAATTTTATTGATTTATTTTCAAAAACTGTCTTAAAAATTTATTGTAACTTTTCTTTTCAAGAAACTGAAATTTCAAGTCAAAAAGCTAACTTTTTTAAAAAGATTAAAAATACGGAAAATAATGAAAAATTTGATTTTAATTG
>CBFIDI010000078.1:0-4702 GCA_965661355.1 Rickettsiales bacterium
TACTACCAGAATGCCAAACAAGCCTCTGGTTGATATTTTGGGCAAAAGCATGATCAGGCGCGTTTATGAAAAGGCGATAAGCGCTAATATTGGCGATGTTTTTGTTGCTTGTGATGGCGATAAAATAGCTGCTGAAGTTGAGTCATTTGGTGGTAATTATATTTTAACCAACCCTGATTTGCCATCAGGAACTGATAGAATTTTTGCAGCTTCAAAAGAAATTGATCATAATTATGAAATTATCGTCAATTTACAAGGAGATTTGCCAAATATTGACCCAAAAGTAATTAAAAACGCCGCTTTATTAGCTGAAAACTCTGATTGCGATATTGCAACATTAGCATCGCAAATTGAAGATAGAAGTGAAATTTTAAACCCCAATGTTGTAAAAATCGCAACATCGTTTAATGATGAGAGATATGGTAATAATTGCGCAAAAGCACTATATTTTTCAAGATCGGCTATTCCTTACGCTAAAAATGATGATGCTAAATTTTATCATCACATTGGAATTTATGCTTTTAAGCGTAAGTCGCTAGAAAAATTTGTTAATTTAAAGCAGTCTGAGCTTGAAATAAGAGAAAGCCTAGAGCAACTTAGAGCGCTTGAAAATGATATGAATATTTATGTAAAAATTGTCAATACCCATCCTCTTTCGGTTGATACAAAGGAAGATTTAGAAAAAATAATCAAACAAATTAAAAATGAGCAAGAAAAATAATTCTCAAAAACAAATTATTGGATGGAGAGAATGCTTTGCGCTTAATGATTTGGGTTTGCCAATGGTTAAGGCTAAAATTGACACTGGTGCAAAAACCTCATCTCTTCATGCTTTTAATATTAAGCCATTTAAAAAAGACGGCCATGATCATGTTAGTTTTGATATTCATCCTGTGCAAAAAAATCGCAAATTGAAAAAATCTTGTGAAGCAAAGGTGGTTGACAAGCGCTTTGTGTCTGACTCTGGCGGAAATCGCGAAAAAAGATATGTTATTGAAACTAAAATTGAAAGCTTAAATAAAAGTTACAATATTGAAATAACACTTGCTAATCGCGATAGTATGGAATATCGTATGTTGCTTGGTAGAGAGGCAATTAAAAAAATGAAATTTATTGTCGATATTTCAAAATCCTTTGCCTTAGGAAGTTATTCTGAAAAAGAAATGTTAAAATTTTATTCTTGATTATATATGAAAATTGCTCTTTTGGCGTCAAATCCTAAGTTATATTCCAATCAAAAATTAATTGAAGCTGCTCAAAAGTTGGGTCACGAAATTATTTTTGTTAATATAGGAAGTTGTTACATTAAGGTCGAGCCAAATAATTGCGAGATCTTTTACGATCGCGGCAAAAAGCTTGATAATATTGACTATGTAATTCCGCGAATAAGACCATCTATGACTTCATATGGTTCAGCAATTTTGCGTCAATTTGAAGCTTTGAATGTTAAATGTTTAAATAGCTCTGACTCTATTGTGAAATCTCGAGACAAATTAAGAACTTTGCAAATATTAGCGATGAACTCAATAGATGTTCCGACGACAAGTTTTGCTAACTCATTTTACGAAACTAAGCATATCATAGATCTTGTTGGCGGCTCGCCATTAATTGTTAAGCTTCTTCAGGGCACAAAAGGTGTTGGTGTTGTTATGACCGAAACAAATAAATCGTCAGAAAATGTTATTAATTCTTTCAGAAGTTTAAAGGCTGAAATTTTGGTTCAGCGCTATATTAAAGAATCAAAAGGTGAAGATTTAAGGTGTTTTGTTGTTGGTAATAAAGTGGTTGCCTCAATGCAAAGGAAAGCGCAAGAGGGTGAATTTAGGGCAAATATCCACCTTGGTGCCAAGGCTTTTCAGGCGCAAATTACTAAAGAAGAAGAGGAAATAGCCATAAAGGCAAGTAATCTTTTGGGTTTAGATGCCGCTGGAGTAGATTTAGTAAGATCTGAAGATGGGCCAAAAGTTCTTGAGATTAACTCATCTCCTGGTCTTGAAGGCATTGAATCTATATCTCAGGTTAATGTTGCCACCGAAATCATAAATTATATGCAGAATTCTTATGGAAAATAATAAAAAAATTCCTAAGGCTGAAATTGAAAAAATTTTTGTCAAAGATGGGCAAAAAAAATGTGATTTTGTTTTGGGCGCTCATAATTCAAAGCAATTTCCCGAGAGTAACTTAAAAGAATTTGCTTTTGTGGGTGCTTCAAATGTTGGTAAATCTAGTTTGGTTAATGCTTTAACCGGTCAAAAAGTTGCAATTGTATCAAACACCCCTGGAAGAACAAGACAGTTAAATTTCTTTAAATTAGCAAATAAATTAATGATTGTAGACATGCCTGGTTATGGTTATGCTAAGGCAAGGCAAAAAGATATTAGCTTTTGGCTTAAAACAAGCTTTGAATATATTTCAAAAAGACAGCAGCTTGTTAGGGTTTTTTTATTAATTGATCCGGTAAAAGGTTTAAAAGATTCAGATTATGAAATGGCTGATATTTTCAGCTCTTACGGCGTAAGTTTTCAAATAATATTAACTAAATCTGACAAAATTCAATATAGTGAAGTTGAAAAGTCAAAAGAAAAAATTATTGAACAAACAAAATTATGGCCATCTTTACACCCAGAAATTTTAACATCTTCAAGTAAAAATACATTTGGCATGGACGATATTAAGCAAGAAATAGTAAAGCTTTATAGGCAATAAATTCAATAAAAACGCAATTTTAACATGAAAATTTTTTTAACAATATTAATTTCTAGCTTAATTGTTATTTTACTAGGTTTAATATTGAATTTTGCAAGTTTTAATGGTAAAATTGCTAAAAATAATGAAAAATTAACCAAAGAATTAAAAAACAATGAAAGTCAAAAATAATAAATTAAAAAAGGTTTCGGGCCTTACCCCCAAGCAAATAACTGAAGAGTTAAATAGATTTATTATCGGTCAAGATGATGCAAAAAAAGCAGTTGCTATTGCTTTAAGAAATAGATATAGAAGAAAAGAAGTTTCTAGCCCTTTAAAAGAAGAAATTGTTCCTAAAAATATTTTATGTATAGGGCCAACTGGTGTAGGTAAAACAGAAATTGCCAGAAGGCTTGCTAAGCTGGCAAATGCTCCATTTGTGAAGGTTGAAGCAACGAAATTTACCGAAGTTGGATATGTTGGGCGCGATGTTGAGTCTATTATCAGAGACTTGTTAGATGTTGCAATTAAAGATAATAAAGCCAGAATGAAAAAAGAGGTTCAGAAAAAAGCAGAAATTATCGCTAAAGAAAAAATAATTGATGCTTTGGTTGGTGATAAAGCCACTGAAGAAACCAGAAATAAATTCGGTGAGCTTTTTGATAAAGGTGCAATAGACAGCAAAGAAATTGAGGTTGAAATTTCTGACAATCCGTCACCAACTTCTTCGGGGTTTGATCTTGGTGGCGCCCATGTTGGCATGGTTAACATTGGGGAAATGATAGGAAAGGCAATGGGCTCAAGCAAAACTAAGAAAGTTAAACTTTCTGTCGAAGATGCGTTTAAAGCCATTATTGAAGATGAATCAACGAATATGGTTGATGAGGATAAGGCGGCAAAAGAAGCTATAAAATCTGTAGAAAATGATGGCATTGTATTTATTGATGAAATTGATAAAATTTGCGCCCGCGAATCTACTCGTGGCGGTGAGGTTAGTCGCGAAGGTGTTCAGCGCGATTTATTGCCATTGGTTGAAGGAACAACGGTTAGTACTAAATATGGCCTAATTAAAACTGATCATATTTTATTTATTGCTTCGGGCGCTTTTCACACTTCAAAACCATCAGATTTATTACCTGAATTACAAGGGAGATTCCCTACCAGAGTAAAATTAAAGCCTTTAACCGAGGGTGATCTACTCAGAATTTTAACCGAACCAGAATCAAGTCTTATTAAGCAATATGAAGCATTGTTGGCGGTTGAAAATGTTATTTTAGATTTCACTAAAAGTGGCTCACAAGAAATTGCAGCCATTGCATTTAAAGTTAATAACGAGGTTGAGAATATTGGCGCAAGAAGACTTCATACTATGATGGAAAAAATATTAGAAGAAATTAGTTTCGAAGCTTGTGATATAAAAAAAGATAAGGTGATTAAAATTGATGCGGAATATGTGCAAAAAAATCTTGGAGATATGGCAAAAGGATTTCAAGATTTATCGAAATTTATATTATAAACCAAATTATAAGTTATTGATTTTTATAATTCTGAAGAAGATTTATTTTATCTTCCTTGCAATGTCATTTAAACTTTATAATTAGCTGTTTAAGATAAATAAATTTCACCAAAAGATAAAGAGAATTATAAATCTTGATGAGGCGAAAAATATACCGTTAATAAAATTACCGCCGTAAGTCCTCATGATAATTATTGAAATTATTTTTTTATATCAATTATAATATGACGCATTTAACAAAATATATTTTATAAATAAATATTGATAAGTAAAATCACGGCAATATATCACGATTTTGATTTAATAATTATTGGCTCCGGAGCTGCTGGTTTAAGAGCTGCGATTGAAGCTAAAAATAATGGTGTACAAAAAATCGCTATTATTTCAAAAGTAATTCCTACAAATTCTCACACCGTAGCTGCAAAAGGCGGAATTAATGCTGCACTTGGAAATGTTGTAAAAGACGATTGGCGTTGGCATTTTTACGATACCATGAAGGGC
>CBFIDI010000079.1:0-4697 GCA_965661355.1 Rickettsiales bacterium
TGGCTCAGATAGCGGTTTTGCTCCTAATGATATGAATATCAAAAATAAATATTTTCGTGAATATATTTATGGTGGAATGGAATATGGTGACAATGGTTCAAATGCTTGCGTAAACCCAACATCGTGGAGTCAAGAAAAGAAATTAGAGACTTTGGGCTATGCGTCTGATAAGCAAAGATATTATATGAAAGGCCCAGGGCAATCTGCAAATTATGCCTGCCATCGCTTTCTTTCTTCGGCTAATCCAGAATTTGATCCCGAAGCCTATAAGGCTTATGAATGTTGTAAAAACAGGTCGAAGAAAACTATTTGCATTGAAAATTCAAATTTGGTAACTGGTGAATATAAATCAAGATTATGTAATCTTGGAGAAAGATGTATGATAAACGGAGTTTCTTTCGAGCCATATATATCTAAATATAAAAGTGAATATCTATGCGCGAAAACTTATTCGGTTTGTCCGTATGATCATTTATTGGGTGGCGGAACGGAATTTCAAAAATATGAAACAGACGAGCAAGGAAAGCCAACTTCAAAAACTGTTAACTTTTGTCAGTATCTTAAGCATTGCGTTAAAGTTCCCGTTACCCCCCATATAAATATGAGCAACCTTAGAGGGGCTTATATTTCTTCAGCCTGTAGGGATCTTCAGGGTGATAGTCAAAATGTTTATAGTTTTAATTCTGAAATTTTGCCAATGAACAACACTAGGGCATTTTCGGCGCCAATTGCACAATGCTTTAAAGAGACTATGCAAAATTTAATTTTAAACAAGGCTGGTCATACCAAATGTAAAAATCCGGACGAAACTCCGAGTGCGGATAATAAATGTTCTAGCGGTTACGCTTATATAAACGGGCAAGAACTTAACTCAGAATCGCCTTTTATCAAAATTCAAGAAAATCTCAGAGGCTTCATTAAGTTAATTTTAACATTAGCAATTATAATGATGGGCGCCATGGTCCTTTTAGGAATGCAGCCTATAAAAAGGAAGCAAATCGCTCTTTTTGTAATAAAAGTCTCTCTCTTAATGTATTTTGCACTAGGAACGGGTTGGCAAGATGTTTTAGTAGAGGGTGTCTTGGCGACTTCGTCAGAACTTGGAGACATAATGATGAAAATTGATGAAGATAAACCGCAAGAAAAGCTAGACGGATGTCAATTTCCGCGCTTCGATCACAGGCTTGACCCGCAAGATCCAAACCGCTTTAAAATTAAAGAATATCCTGATGGTTTGGGATATTTGCGAATTTGGGACGCTTTGGATTGTAAGTTGGTAAGGGCAATTGGGTTTGGTCCAGATGTAACAGTTCCTAATTTAGTTCTTATGATAGTTGGAGGCCTTTTCACAGGTGGTCTTGGTTTAATTTTTGTTATGGCCGCATTTTCATTTGCTTTTTTCTTCCTGGCTTTAATTCTAAGGGCGCTGCATATATTTTTATTATCGACAATTGCTATATTACTTTTAATTTTTGTATCTCCGCTTATCTTTACGGCTGCATTATTTGAAAAAACCAAACAAATTTACGACGGCTGGCTTAAGCAAATGATGGGATTTATTTTGCAACCAGTGATATTGTTTGCTTATTTAGGGGTATTTATTTCAATTTTTGAATTTTCAGTAGTCGGTGATGTTTCTTATCGAGGAGACGGCCTTAAGGCTCCAAAGCAAATTATTTGTAGTGACGAAGTTGATAATAAAAGTTTATATTGTATTTTTAGAATCTCAAAGTTTAAAACCTATACAGGCCTAGAGGCAATTGGTATTGGAATTCCTGTTTTGGTTTCTTTAAATGATGAGAAGGTTTATTCGGTAATTAAAGCCGCGTTACTAATGTTTATATTTATGCAATTTATGGATAAAATTTCGACATTGGCGCAAAAATTAGTTGGTGGATCAACATTAAGATCTAATTCTCCGTCAATGTCAGACATGATGTCTCCAAGCAAAAGCCTTATTAATGGCGTAAGAAAAAGAGCGGCAAGGGTTGCCATTAAAGGGGCGTCAAAAATTGGTAGAAAAGGTTTCTCGATGGCTAAATCTGCCGCTAAATATATTGGCGACAAAGGTAAAAAGGTCGATGGCAACAAAAAAGATACTGGTAAATCTGTAGATGAAGCTGGAGACAGAGACAGCTCCGCCGTTGCAAGAGATAATGGCAATTCAAGAATGGGTTCTGTAGATGGCGCATCAGATTCTTCTGGAAAATCAAATACAGAAGTCGCTGATAGCAAGCCATCTAAAAAGTAATTAGAGCCTGATTAAAATAATAAAAATATCTTCGGTTAAGAGGTCTGAATTTGGACATAAATTAATTACAAAGAGCTTGATATAATAGTAGACACGACTTATAAAATTTAAGATTTATAACTATTTTAGATTTAATGTTAGCTAATAAAATAATCCTCAAAGCTTTTAATATTGCCGATATTGCTAGTTTTTTATAATTTCTTAGGATCTAAACAACTTTACAGTGTATTATTCCTAAATTCTTTTAGTAAAATATAATATAAATTATCTTTTCTATCTCTAAATTTGGCTTTACAAATATGAGAATATTTTATATATTTGTTACGCATAGACAGATTATTGCTTTAAAAGACATTCATGTTAATTAAGGTTGTTCAGAACCTAAATAATATAAAATTTGGTCTTCAAAAGATAATTTATTAGTTATAATTTAGTCATATCATTTTTTATTTTCAAAGTCCGTTAAAGAGAAGATATTTTCAGTAAAAAATATTAAAAAAAGCGAAATTATACCCAGGATATAAGTTTAGATTTTAAAGATAGAAAATCGCCAAAGTCTTATATTTCTCATTTTTATTAATAAATTAATTAAGCAATTTACCTATTTTAAATTAGTAAATTACTTTTATGATATTTATATATTTTTTAATTTAAGGTAAGAAGCTTGTCAAGAACTTTGAAAGATCTTTGAATTTTATCAACTTTTTGATTATTTTCATTTAAAAATATCAATTTTTGCTCTGGGGTTAATTTTATTTCTTTTGGGTTTTTTAGTGCGTAATCTAGTAATTTTTCGGAATTTTTGAATTTATTATGATGAAAACTGATTAATATGCCTTCTTTTCTAGATTCTAGTTTTTCAATTTTTAGTTTCTTGCAAATATTTTTTAACACTGAAATTTCTATTAAATTTCTGGTTTCCTCTGGTATTTTACCAAATCGGTTCAACAATTCGTTTTCTAAGGAATATTGATCTTCTTTTGTTTGTAAATTAGCAATTTTTTTATAAAAGGACATTCTAAGCGGTAAATCGGCTATATAATCTTCGCAAATTACCAGTGAAATTCCTAATTTTATTTTTGGGTTAAATTCGTTTATATCAATTTCTTCGCTAGATTCAATTCCTGCTTTGTTTTTTTGTTTTTCAATTTCAGCTAGAAGCATTTCTTGGTATAGTTCAACGCCAGTTTCTTTGATATGACCAGATTGTTCGTCGCCCAAAATATCTCCACTTCCACGAATGTCCATATCATGACTGGCAATTGTAAAACCAACGCCAAGTTCGTCAAGATGTTGCATTACCTCAAGTTTTTTCTTAGCCTCGGAATTTATTGCTTTGTCACTTACCATAAAATAAGCATAGCCACGACTTTTTGCTCGACCAACGCGACCACGAAGTTGATAAAGTTGAGAAAGTCCAAACATTTCGGCCTTGTGAATTATAATTGTGTTGGCATCTGCTATGTCGATGCCAGATTCTATTATAGTAGTTGAAAGCAAAACATCTATTTTTCCGTCGTAAAAATCATTCATTATTTTATCGAGCTCACTTGGTGTCATTTGCCCATGAGCATGTTTGACTCTAATTTCTTCGGGCAAAGATTTCTGTAAACGATCTTTAATTTCGTCAATATATTTGACGCGCGGAACTACAAAAAAAACTTTACCCGACCTTTGATACTCGCGCATTATGGCTTCTTTAACAATTTTTGCGTCATAAGTCATAACAAAATTTCGAACCGCTAAACGATCAACCGGCGGCGTGGCAATTAAACTTAGATCTTTTACGCCAGTTAAAGACATTTGCAATGTGCGCGGAATTGGCGTAGCAGAAAGGGTGATAATGTGAACTTGGCTTCTTAATTCTTTAAGGCGTTCTTTTTGTGCTACGCCAAAATGTTGTTCTTCATCAATTATTATTAGCGAAAGATTTTTGAATTTTGTTGTTTTTGCCAATAAAGAATGAGTTCCAATAACAATGTCTATTTCGCCATTTTCGAGCTGTTCTTTAGTTTTTTTATTTTGCGCTTGACTAGTTAAGCGCGAAAGCTGCGCGATTCTAATTTTAGTATGAGAAAATCTTTCTTTGAAATTCTTGTAATGTTGACGACAAAGTAGGGTGGTTGGAGTTATTATGGCAATTTGATGCGGTATATTCGATGAATTGCCAGAGTTTTTTATAAATGTTTTTGTGACCAAATTATCATTTTGTTGCAAAATTTGGTCTTTTTTTGAATTTTCTAAATTATTGCTGATTTTCTGAGTCTTAAATTCTTGCGGTAAAAGTTCATCATATTCATTTTTGCCTTTTAATGTTGCTTCAGAGTTTTTATTTATGGGTGATGCAGAAAATTTCCGATCCATTTCGCCATTTTCGTTAATATTGTAATTCGAAGAAGCTACAATAAAAGCTCCGCGCATTGCAACTTCGGTTTTACCAAAGCCA
>CBFIDI010000080.1:0-4630 GCA_965661355.1 Rickettsiales bacterium
TTCTAATCTTTAACAATCAATTAAACAAAGGTAAAATATTTTTAGCAAAATAATGTTTAAAAAAGCCTAAATTATATCCAAAATATGCGACTGGATATTACATGGTGATTTTTTCTTCAAATACAAACTTCTTAATTGGTTTAAAAATTAACAAATATCTATTTTATATCGTATTTATTGCTTAAATTACAAATTCTGCCTTTAAGCCGAGATTCTCTACCAAGCTGTTGTTATTGCTAATTTTTCACCTGTAAATAAACTTGGCGAAAACTTTAAGTAGATACATTATTATCGTAAATAGAGGTAAAGCAAATAAAAATCAAAATTACAAACTAACAAATTGACTTTTTCTTGAATTAATTTATAATGTGCAAAGTCTTTAAGAGAAAAATTCATTAAAAATGCCAAAAAGAGAAGATTTAAAATCAATTTTAATAATCGGCGCTGGGCCAATTGTTATTGGTCAAGCTTGCGAATTTGACTATTCTGGAACTCAGGCCTGTAAAGCTCTGAAGGAAGAGGGTTACAAGGTAATTCTTGTTAATTCTAATCCGGCAACAATTATGACTGATCCAAATTTGGCTGACAGAACTTACATAGAACCAATTGAGGTCAATATTGTTGAATCAATAATAAAAAAAGAGCGTCCAGACGCAATTTTGCCAACTGTGGGTGGGCAAACCGCTTTAAACTGCGTTATTAACCTTGCCAAAGCTGGAATATTAGAAAAATATGGGGTTGAACTTATTGGTGCTTCGATAGAGGCGATAAATAAAGCTGAAGACAGGTCGCAATTTCAGACTGCTATGGAAAAAATTGGTCTTGAAACTCCAAAAAATATAATTGTAAAATCTATTGAAGCCGCAATGGAAGCCTTTGACGATATAGGCTTGCCAGCAATTATTAGGCCTTCATTTACTTTAGGTGGGGCTGGCGGAGGTGTTGCTTATAACAAGGAGGAATACCAAAAAATTATTGCCTACGGCCTAGAAATGTCGCCTACTAACGAAGTTTTAATTGATGAATCTATTATTGGCTGGAAGGAATATGAGATGGAAGTTGTTCGCGACAAAAACGATAATACTATAATTATTTGTTCGATTGAAAATATTGATCCAATGGGTGTTCACACCGGTGATTCTATTACGGTTGCACCAGCTTTAACCTTAACCGACAAAGAATATCAAAAAATGCGCGACGCTTCAGTTGCAGTTCTTAGAGAGATAGGCGTAGAGACAGGAGGTTCTAATGTTCAATTTGCGGTTGATCCAAAAAATGGTAGGCTGGTCGTAATTGAAATGAACCCAAGAGTTTCAAGGTCTTCGGCTTTGGCTTCTAAAGCTACAGGATTTCCTATTGCTAAAGTTGCGGCTAAGCTTGCAATTGGTTATACCCTTGATGAAATTGATAACGATATTACTGGTGGAGCAACTCCAGCTTCTTTTGAGCCTACAATAGATTATATTGTAACTAAAATTCCAAGATTTACCTTTGAAAAATTCAAGGGCAGTGACAATATTTTGTCAAGCTCTATGAAATCAGTTGGAGAAGCGATGGCAATAGGGCGATCTTTTCCGGAAAGTATTCAAAAGGCATTAAGAAGTTTAGAGCTTAAGTTGAGCGGTTTTGATGATATAGAAATAAAAGTGCAAGACCTTCAGCAAAGGCAAAAAATTATTAAAGAAAAATTAAAAATTTCTGCGCCCAACCGTATTTTAGTCATAGCACAAGCTATTCGAGAAGATATAGAGTTAAAAGAAATACAAAAAATTACCTTTTATGATAGTTGGTTTTTAGAGCAAATTAAATTAATAATAGACGCGGAAAATAAAGTTAAGAAAGAGGGTTTGCCAAATAATCAAGAAGATTTTAAATCTTTAAAAAGATTGGGATTTTCAGACAAAAGGCTTGCAGAACTATCTTCTAAAAGTGAAAAAGAAGTTTACGAAAAAAGAATTAATCTCAAAGTTAACCCTGTATATAAAAGAGTAGATTCTTGCGCCGCCGAGTTTGACGCCGTTACGCCTTATATGTATTCATGTTATGAATAAAAAATAGATTTATTCTTGCGCCGCCATTAAGTCGTTATTCATTTAGATCAAATAAATATTTTAAGCTATTATAAGTGGTAAGATTTGAAATTTTCTAATTGCTAGCAAGGGCTAACTATAATGCGGGATTGTTGTATTGAGGTTTTTTTATGTTAGATCTAACAATTAAATTACAACTTATAAATCGGAATTTAATAGACGAGATTTAATGTTGTAAGAGTTTGCATTTTAAAGACAAATAAAAAAATCATCATAAAAATCTAAGGCCACATCCTGATTGGATTTTAATTTTTTAATGACTCTTAGTTGAAAAAATTTACCTTTGCGCGGGTTTTAAAGATGAGAAATTGAACTAGCTAAAAAAGGCGCGAACCACAATATTTATAAATTAGCAAATTAAATCTACAATTTCTATCATAACAATTTTTTTATCTAGATTTAATGATTTAACTTTAGAAATTAGATTTAACGCCCTTGATCTTTTTGTAAATATGTCATCAAAGTCTTTATTGTCGGATATTTTTTTAAAGACAGTTGCTTCGTTAAAAAACAACTCTTCATTTTGCAAAAAATAGAATTTTGATAATCTTACAAAGAAAAAATCTAAAACAATATCGCAAATACTAAAGTCGAAATTCTTATCAGTGATAATTTTAGTTAACTCTGGGTCAAGACGCTTTGTAAATGCTGAAGTTAATAGTTTTTGATATATTGTAATTGCCATATCGCCAATTTTATTTGCTTTTGACGGGCTGTAATCCGAAATTTTTGCTAAAATTTTAATTTCATCATCTTTTAACTTGGGTAATGCCGAGGGTCTTATTTTTTTTAATGTTTGACTAAAAGTTTCAAGATTAAAATCTGTAACTTTAAAAATTTGACAGCGCGACTTAATTGTCGGCATAATATTTGTCGATATGTGTGAAATTAAGATTAGAAAGCAATTTTTACTTGGCTCTTCAAGTGTTTTCAGAAGGGCGTTAGAGCTGGATTTGTTAAGGTCGTCGGCCGCATCAATTATAATGAATCTATTTTTTGAAATGGCGCTGGTTTGATTTAAAAATGAAGTAACTTTTCGAATCAAATCAATCGATATATCTCTTTTACCTTTATCTTTCTTGATAATTAGCAGATCGGGGTGGTTTTTAATTTGCGAGTCTAAGTTTTTTAGCGCAAAATAATTGGCGTAACTTGCTTTACCAACACCTTCTTTGCCTTGAATTATAATAGCATGAGGCATCTTAGAGTTGTCAAACAAAAACTGAAGCTTGCTATTAATTTCTTTAAATCCTATAAATTCCATCAATATTTACTTATTGGCCACCACCTAAAGAATGTACATATAAAGAAAGTTGGCGAATAGTTTGGTTATCAAGCCTGTCTTTCCAATAAGGCATTACCCCCGCCCTTGAATAGTAAATTGTATAGAATAAGTCGCTTTTATCATCGCCATAAAGCCAGATTTGGTCAATTAAATTAGGCGCACCAACATCTTGCCCACCTTTTGCATTAGCGCCGTGGCACGATACGCAGTTAGCTTTAAATATTTTTTCACCATTTTTGTTATATAAACCCTTTCCTGAAAGGCTTAAAACATATTGGGCGACATCTTTAATTTGATTTTTATTAAGAATTTGATCAAGACCAAATGAGGGCATTTGTGAAAATTTGGCTTTTTCATGGCCAGACCTGATGCCATAGAGTAAAGTTGTGTAAATATCTTTTACCGTTCCACCCCAAAGCCAATCATCATCGTTTAAGTTTGGAAATCCTTTATATCCAGCGGCTCCAGATCCGTGGCAAGCGGCGCAGTTTTCTTTAAAGGAAGCTCTTCCGCCTCTTAAAGCAAATTCCATTAATTCTGGACTTTTCTGAATTTCGTCAAAGCTTAGCTTAGAAAATTCTTCTAGATATTTATTTTTTCTATTGGTAATTTCTTCTTGTGAACTATCAAGTTGCTTTATACTTGACCATTCAAGTGACCCTATACTATTTCCGCTCGAAGTTGGCCATGTGGGGTAAAGAAACCAATATGCAAAAGACCATATTATGGTGGCTACCCACACAATAAGCCACCATCTTGGCGCGGGTACATTATATTCTTTAATTCCGTCCCAGCTGTGGCCAGTGGTTTGCGGCTGTTGTTTACCTTGTGACTTTTTTAAGTCTTTGTTTTTGTCCATCTTGTTTTTATTGACCATAAAAAAGAATTATATTATAATAATATTCGTAATGTAGCCATTTTACAACTTAAAAACTATTTTTTAAAGTAAAAAATGAAGATTTCTGTAATAATTCCATCATTCAATTCTGAAAAATATATCGCTAATGCAGTAAATTCATTTATTGAGCAAGATTATAAAAATAAAGAATTAATTATTTTTGACGGAAAATCACAAGATTCAAGTCATGAAATAATAGAAAAATTCCAAAAAAGCCACCCCGAAACTATATTTTGGGTCAAGGAATATGATAAAAACCTATCGGACGCCAGAAATAAGGCTGTAAAATACGCAAAAGGTGATATAATTGGCTTTCTTGGCGCTGACGATGTTTTGCACAAGGATTTTTTTTGCAAT
>CBFIDI010000081.1:0-4598 GCA_965661355.1 Rickettsiales bacterium
CCATGATCAACATGACCAATTGTGCCGATGTTAACATGGGGCTTGCTTCTGTTGAATGTTTCTTTGGACATACTTTTTTACCTTTTAAATAGAGTTGAAAAATTAAAAAACCGTTAAAATATATAATTTATCTAATTATTTTAATAACTTGAAAATAAAATGCAAATAATTAATTCAAAATATATTGTATATTTATATGTTATGTTATAATATATCAATATACAATATATTTTTAATTAAAATTTAAATTAAAATGCCATCAAATCATGAGCACGAACACCCAAAGCCAGACACATCTAATGTATTTTCTAGCGTAATTCCACCATTTCATACTCATTCTCATCACGACCATTCTCACCATAATCACCCTAGTGAAAATGGTGAAGATGATATTCAAGAACTGGAAGACGAACCTTCGCAAAATATAGCAAATAGATTTTTAAGAAGAATTAACTTTTTAAGAAGTAGATCTAGAAGAATTGCTCCGATAACCTCGGATAGTAGCGATCCAAATGATGATGAAGAGAGTTTTGTTGAAAAATTAGGAGCTCTTGCAGATAAAATAAAGTCAGTTGACGGAATTGATGAAACCGCTCATTTACTGGGTCAAATTTTGCCTGGAATAGCGGCCCCTATTGCAACTGCTAGTATTTTAACTTTTGCAACGCCTTTCGTATTTTTAGGAATTATTGGCATGAAGCACGAATATGAACAAGCAAAAGAAGAGTTAGTGGCTATTTTAGAATCGGGCGATGATAGCACTAGAGAAATATTACAAAATTTGACAAAATTTTCAGCAGATAAAATAAAAATTTTAAATGAGAGGTTGAATCTAAAACTTTCTGACTCGCAAATAGAATTGATAGAAAGGCAAGCCGAAAATACTAATATTTCAGACAGTGAATTTGTAGAAAATATTTATAACCACACAGCAATATTAAATCGTAAAGCAATTTTAAAAATTTCGAAAAAATATGGCTGGACTGGAATTTTAGGAATGTCAGGAATGTCAGCTGGTATGATTCCGGCAAGTGCCGCAGCAGGAATGGAAATAGCAACCGAGTCTCTTGCGGACAATGCTCCAATTGCACTTGAAATATCGGCCAACATAGCAGAAAAAGTTGCTGGCTCTTTCTTTTTAATTGGTCAAAGCGCAATGTTTGCCTACGCTATAAGTCGAGGGGTTCAGGGTAAAAAAGGCAAAGAGACGCTTGATTTGGCGCAAGAAATTTTTCAAAATTTTATTTCTCGCGATATTTACCCCAAATTACAACCTCAGATTTACGGGTTAAGCGAAGAAGAATCTGATTATAAAGCGTTAATTCTTGAAGTTGTCGATAAATCAACGGCGAATATTTTAGAAATTTTCGATAGAGAGAATTTTTATCTCAACAAAACCTCAATTCAATATGCGAAACATACGGCAATAGGTCAGGTTTTTATGGGCGCCGGAACAATTTGTGGATTAAGTGGTGCAGGCATTATTGTTGCGGCGCCACTTTTAGCAATTGGTGCGCCTTTGACAATATCTCCGGCAATTCAAAGAATTATTGCTCAAGAAAAAGAGCAAAAATTTTCCGGAAATTCATCAAAAAGCAATGATTATGTTAAAGACTTTTTATTACACTTTGACAGCGCAAAACTTTTATCGCCTAGTTCACGAGAAGATAAATATGATTTAGAAATGTTAAAAACTATTTTTTCAGAAGATGAACAAAAAGTAAAATATAAAAAAGCATTTATTGATATATCAAAACAAATTCCTGATATAACGCTTGGTATTGCCAAATCGAAAATTAACTCGGTTATATTACATTTGGTTAATGACAAAAAATACCAAAACTGCTCGCCTGAAAGAAAATTAGAAATCTTAGAAACAAAATTAACACCAAAAAAACAAGGCCTAAGATTAAATTCTAGCACTCTTGAAAGATCTGTAATTATACAAATGAATAATTTTATTTATGGGCAACATGGACCTTATGGCAAAAATTATGCTTTGCAACTATTTAAATCAGACAAAATAGAGGCAAATAAAAAATTAACCCAAGATTCTTTATTGTTGCTTCACAATTTAGAAAGTAAAGAAGAGTTATCGACCTGTTTGGATGAAGATCAAGAAATTGAAATTATGAAAAAACTATCGGTAAAATCAGCGGAAAGTTACCATGATTTATCTCTAAAAAATATTGCAAAGGCTTCAAGGCAGGCAATAAATGAAGTAAAAAATTCATTGAAGGCGATAAGGTTTGAACTGGCCTCTAAAGCGGTAATGATGTCTTCTTTGCATAAAATTCACGAAGATGTAAAAGAAGCACAAGAAACAACCGCGCAAATACCATCAACGGCAATAAATTCAGACTCTTTGCCTGCGCGCCTTCAAGATCGAGCGGCAGTTTATGAAGTATTTGTTTAGCCTTTAAAGTAAGATGAAAAAATGATATAATGCCACTCAAATCTTTTATAATTAATTGTTCGTATGTTAAAATTAATCAATAAATCATCGTCAAAACTTCTGTAATATACTCGGCATTGCTCATATTTTAAAATAACTTTTAATCAATCATAAGGTTTAATTTCCTTATCGCTATTTTCAAATTAATTAAGATATTTTGCATTTATATTCAGGGCTTCGTAGCCTTGCGCGTTATTATTTATATCAAGGCTACGAAAAACCAACTTTATAAGAAGTTTAGATATTTAGTTATTATAATACATTTCAAATTCAACAGCACTTGGCACATTTTCATATCTTTCAACTTCATGCATTTTTAACTCGATATAAGCTTCAATTTGCTCTTCGCTAAAAACACCCCCTGCAAGCAAGAATTTTTTGTCTTTTCTTAAAGCTTCAAGTGCCTCGCGCAGCGAACGCGCAACTGTTGGAACTTTTTTTTCTTCGCGCGCCGATAAGTGATATAAATCTTGATTTCTTGGCTCGCCAGGGTGAATTTTGTTTTTAATTCCATCAAGACCGGCCATTAAAAGAGCCGAAAATGCCAAATAAGGATTTGCGACTGGGTCGGGGAAGCGCGCTTCAATTCTTCTGCCATTTTCATTAGTAACATGTGGAATTCTGATTGAGGCCGAGCGATTTCTTGAAGAATAGGCTAACATAACTGGCGCTTCGAACCCTGGAATTAAGCGCTTATAGCTATTTGTTGAAGGATTTGTAAATGCATTTAAGGCTTTTGCATGCTTTATAATTCCACCAATATAATAAAGTGCCATTTCAGACAAATTGGCATGTTCGTTGCCTTTAAATAAATTAACGCCATCTTTCCAAATTGATTGATGAACATGCATACCAGAACCGTTATCGCCATAAACTGGTTTTGGCATAAAAGTCGCAGTTTTACCGTAACTTTCTGTAACATTATGAACGACATATTTAAAGCGCTGAACATTGTCGGCCGTTTCGGTTAGAGAGCTATATTTAAAGCCAATTTCATGCTGAGAATTAGCAACTTCGTGATGATGAAGAATTGGCGTTAAATCAACATCTTTCATCACATCAACAATTTCACTTCTTAAATCTTGCCCAGAATCAAGCGGCATAGAATCAAAATACGCGCCTTTTTCTTCAGATCTACGACCTAAATTACCATCTTCATATTTTGTTTTTGTATTTTTTGGCAATTCTTTGCAATCAACTTGACAGAAATTTCCAAAAGCTCCATTTTCGAACCTGACATCATCAAAAACAAAAAATTCTGGTTCTGGACCAAAATAAGCAGCATCGCCAATTCCACTTTCTTGCAAATATTTCTCGGCCTTGCGAGCTGTGTTTCTTGGGTCGCGATCGTAGCCTGAATTGTCTTTTGGCTCAATAACATCGCAAATTAAAACTAAAGTCGGCGCAACTGTAAAAGGGTCAATAAAAGCGGTATCAAGCTGGGGTATCATAATCATGTCTGACTCGTTGATATCTTTCCAAGCCGGAACCGAAGAGCCGTCAAAGGCAACGCCTTTAGTTAAAGCCTCGTCGTCAATTTGATCTGCAACATGGCTAATGTGAAGCCATTTTCCACGATAGTCGGTAAATCTAAAATCCACAAACTTAATTTCGTTATTTTTAATTTGACTTAAAATGTCAGTTGCACTTGTCATATTATTTAATATTTTAAATTTTTAATAAAGTTACTTTTTGCCTTCTATTTCTTTAAAATAACGACCTAGAATTGTTATTTTAATTGTTACAAATTGTATGTTTTGTTTTGCGGTTAGATAGTAACATAAATATTACAAATTAACAAGAGATTTTTGCTTTATTTGCAAATTTTTATGTAATTTTGTGTAATTTTTAATTACTTTATGCAATTTTTGCAAAAATATTTGAATTTTTTAACAATTTATGACAATTTTTTGCAAAATATGAAATATATTATAATATACTCTTTGCCATTTAAAAAACTAAAGGCCATTTTAACCAGAACTTCTCTTTATATATTAATAATTTATAAATTAACAACAGCTAGACTTTTAAGTTTCATTAAAAACAAAATATTTTTGGTAAAAAATTATTAAAAAAATCAAAATCATATTCAAGATACAAGGCTAAATTTTTGTGATGATTCTTTACTTGAAAGATGAAAATT
>CBFIDI010000082.1:0-4580 GCA_965661355.1 Rickettsiales bacterium
CCAAATTCTTCTTGGACAGATTATAATAAATCGTTAATTTCAAAAGGCGGCGGTATTTTTGAAAGAAGTGCAAAGTCAATTAAGTTAACTAAGGCTATTCGTGAATTGCTTGATGTTGAAGATGAAGAAATGTCTCCTACTGATCTTGTAAATGCAATTTTAAAAGCGCCGGTTGATTTGCTTTGGAATGGCGGGATTGGTACATATGTCAAATCTTCAAGTGAAAATAATTCTGAAATTGGCGACAAGGCAAATGATGATTTAAGAGTTGATGGCGATGAATTAAGATGTAAAGTAGTAGGCGAGGGTGGAAATTTAGGCTTTAGTCAAAAAGGAAGAATTGAATATGCTATTAACGGAGGAAGGGTAAACACTGACGCAATGGATAATTCGGCTGGTGTAGATTGTTCTGATAGAGAGGTTAATATTAAAATTGCCTTGTCCGAAGCAATAGAAAAAAATAAATTGTCAATTGAAGAAAGAAATAAAATACTTGTTTCAATGACAGATGGCGTTTCTGAATTAGTTCTTGAAGATAATAGAATGCAAACGCAAGCCATAACAATTGCTGAAAATCAGGGTGTTAGTTCTTCAATTGGTATTTATGGTCAATTTCTTAAAAGACTTGCAAGAGCGGGAATTATAAATATTGAAATGGAGTTTTTACCAGATTCAAAAGAATTGCAGCGCAGACAAGTAGAAAAAATTGGATTTACTAGGCCTGAGCTTTGCGTTATGCTTTCTTACGCTAAAATGGAAATTTACCAAGAAATATTATCTTCATCGCTTTTAGATGATCCTTACCTAGAAAAAGAGTTGATTTCCTATTTTCCTGAGAAGATGCAAAAAGATTTTTCTATAGAAATCCACAATCATCAACTTAGAAGGGAAATAATTGCGACGCAAATTACTAACTTCGTTGTTGACCGTGGCGGAATTGCCTTTATCAATCAAATTTGCCAAGAGAGCGGCTTTAAAATTTCTGAGGCCGTCAGATGTTTTATAATTGCCTGTGATTCATTTGGTTTAAGAGATATATGGCGAGAAATTGAGTCTCAAAACGAGGTTAGCTATCGAGTAAAAACACAGATGTTTGCGGCCGTTAATAAGCTTCTTGAAAGGGCTATATTATGGCTCTTAAGAAATAGGCAATCTGGAAAGTTGGAAAAAGTAATTGAGAAGTTTAAAGATATTGCTGATAATTTATATTCATTCTTAATAGAAGTTATAACCAAAGATATTAGCGAATCTTACCAAGAAAAGTCTGAAATATATAGATTGAATAATGTTTGTGAGTCTTTGTCGAAAAAGGTAGCGGCGATGGATCCTATTGCTTCAACCTTAGACATAGCAGAAATTGCTTCAAGTACTAATTTTGATTTAAAAACAATTGCCCAAATTTATTATCAGGTTGGCAGTAGATTCTCTCTAAGGTGGTTAAGATATTGCGTTTCTGAACTTCCGTGTGATGGATATTGGGACAGGCTTTCTCTTAAAACTTTACTAGAAGATTTTTATGTATATCAAAGTAAAATTGCCAGTCTTATTATTGAAAGAAATTGCGATAAAAAAACTTGTGATATTAATGCAATAGAAGCTTGGATAGAAGAGGTTGGCTTTGTTGCGCAAAGATATGATAATTTTATATCAGATATTAAGGCAAGCCCCGTAACTGATAGCTCGGTATATATCGTTGCTTTAAGCAGGCTTAAACCTTTAATAATGTAAAGCTAATACTAAGAATATTTTTTTATGCGGTCGTGGCGGAATTGGTAGACGCGCAGCGTTGAGGTCGCTGTGGGCCTAATAGCCCGTGGAAGTTCAAGTCTTCTCGACCGCACCAAAATTTGAATAATTTTATTATTTTATTTCTACTTTTTTAGTTTTTGTAGAGTAAAATATAGAAGAAAAGTTAAATACTGAAGTTATTGTTGAAGGTTGTTACAGTTGAATTGTTGTTCAAATAATAGTTTGCATTTTATATTCTGAAGATAGTATATAGTAAGTTACTCTTCTTTAAATGCTATCAATAATAAAATTATCATCAATCTAAAATATGGAATTGTCTTGACTAGTTTTTGTTAATAAATCTATTAATCATCTAGAGTCAAAAAAACTTCATCTGATCAATATATTATGATATTAAAAAAGTTTGACAATGGTTTTATTTATTAAATTTTAATTTATAAATGATTAATTACAAAGTTAAAGCGATATAATAATATAAAATATTTTACAAAGAAGCACCTTCTTGATGCTCTAAAAGCTAACCTCTAGTCCTAGGCCAATATTTTCAAAATTTTCAATCAGTCTTATATCAATATTATGTTGCTCATTTTGTGAATTATATCTAACATCGGCAATATTACTTTTTACAAAAAACTTTATATCGTTATGCGTTATATAATCTAATGTTACGGTTGCTTTTCTGTTTATTTCTTCAGTTTGATTTGGTAACTCAAAGGGTTTTCTTTCTATTGACTGATCTTCTAAAGATGCCGACCCAGAAATAGAGTTTTCTTGGTTATTTTTTAGAAATATTTCTTCTGGCTCGTACTTTTTTTTGTTAATAACATATTGCTTTGTGTCAAAATTTAAGATTTGGTACTTTTTATTTTTTTCATCATCTAATATTTTCGGCTTTTTTAAGTTAAGATTAGGGTTTTTAGAAGTTTTATTATTTTTATCTATTTCTTTCTTTTGAAAATATCTAAAGAAATTAATTTCGTTTAAAATATTATTTTCGCGTTCATTTCCTAGTGAGCAGGAATTTATAACAAGAATAATTAGAATTTTGAGTATGAATTTTCTAATAAATTTTATTTCCATTTATTCAACAATAATGCAGTCAGATCTTGTTTTAGAAGTTTGCAAAATATAGTTTTCACAAAATTTTTCCGCTCTTATTTGGTCATAGAATTTTCCAATTTGAACTCTGTAGAACTTTCCTCTTTTGCCAAGGTCGACTTCTTGAATGTATTTTTGCAATCCAGAAAGCAATTCGTGATGATTTGAGTCAAGAGAATTGTAAAAAGTTTCGGCCGCGCTTTTTGATGTCATGGCTGCAATTTGAACTTTGACATATCTTTTTGAGTTTTGAATATTTTTCGGTTCTCTAATTTCAGAGTTGGCTTGTCCTATTAAAGAAGAATTTGATATTTCACTATTTTTGATTGCGGTGTCTTTTTTATCCAATTCAACTTTTATAGCTTCGTTTTTTGTTGTAATTTTTTGTTTTGGCGGCAAAGGAGCCGTTGGCGCTTTTTTTACTTTAATTTTTACCTTCTTTCTGGTGCCAAAAATGTCTTCGTAAATAGAGCTGTCAATTTGCATTGACTCAGTGCTTTGAATTTCATCGTCGCGAATTATTTTTATCGGGTCTGATTCAGCTTCAATAATCTTAATTTCCTCGTGGTTTTCCGAAAAATAACTGTAAGCGCTAAAAGTAATATATATAAATATTAGGCTTGAAAAAATTGTAACGCCAATCATTAACGATTTTTTAATCAAGTTTTTAACATAACCTTCTTCTTGCTGTGTAGAATATCCAAAATCTTCCACTTATCTCATCTCCTCTAGTGCGTTAATATTAAAGATATCTAACCCAGTTTTTATAATTTTTTTAATCGCTAAAATAAGTAAAATTCTAGACTTGGTTACTTTTTCATTATTGTTAATAATAAATTTTAATTGCGGGTTTTCTGTTCCTTTGTTCCATAAAGAATGAAATAAAGACGCCAATTCCTGTAAATAAAAAGCAATTCTATGTGGCTCGTAATTTTTAGCAGATAATTCTATTAACCTAGGAAATAGAATTATTTTTTTTATTATATCAATTTCGCTTTCATCGGTTAAATATTTAAAATCTTCAATAGTTGTAGTATTTTCTTCGATATTAATAAGTTTATTTTCTGATTTTAAATTTCTTATTACCGAGCAACATCTTGCATGCGCATATTGAACATAAAAAATTGGATTGTCTTTCGATTGCTCAATTACTTTTGTTAAATCAAAGTCAAATGGGGCATCGTTTTTTCTGGTTAGCATTATAAATCTTAATGCGTCGGCGCCAACTTCGTCTATAACTTCTTTTGCAGTAATAAAATTTCCGGCTCTTTTTGACATTTTAATTGGCTTGCCATTTTTAACAAATTTAACCATTTGACATAAAATAACTTTTAGTTTGGCATTATCGTTGGTTAAAGATTTTACAACTGCGTTAAGCCTTTTAACATATCCTGAGTGGTCAAAACCTAGGGGCATAATAAATTTTTTGGCGCCGCGCTCGTATTTAGAAAGTGCGTAGGCCATATCTCCAGCTAAATAAGTAAAGCTTCCATCTGATTTTTTAACAACCCTGTCTTGATCGTCTCCAAATTGACTAGAGCGAAATAATGTTTGAGTTTCTTGCGAATATTCTTCAGGTAAAACACCGACACCTTTTTCTGTTTTTGGCGCTTGTAATATACCTTCGTAAATTAGTCCTTTTTTACTTAATATTTCAACAGCTTTCTCTATTTTATTGGTGTCATGAAGGTTTTTCTTTTCTGAAAAATAACTGTCATGTTTAATTCCTAGAT
>CBFIDI010000083.1:0-4561 GCA_965661355.1 Rickettsiales bacterium
CTCTGCTCGACTTGTAGGTCTCGCAGTCAGGCAAGCTTATGCCATTGCACTCTAAAACTGATTTCCGTCCAGTCTGAGCTTACCATTGCGCGCCTCCGTTACGCTTTAGGAGGCGACCGCCCCAGTCAAACTACCCACCATACAGTGTTCTTGACGACGATATAGCCGTCGAAGTTAGGAATCAAAAATGAGAAGGGTGGTATTTCAATGATGACTCCACCATGGCTAGCGCCACAGCTTCAAAGTCTCCCACCTATGCTACACATCGCATTTTTAATCCCAGTGTAAAGCTATAGTAAAGGTGCACGGGGTCTTTCCGTCTAACCGCAGGAATACCGCATCTTAACGGCAAATTCAATTTCACTGAGTCTATATTGGAGACAGTGGGGAAGTCGTTACGCCATTCGTGCGGGTCGGAACTTACCCGACAAGGAATTTCGCTACCTTAGGACCGTCATAGTTACGGCCGCCGTTTACTGGGGCTTCGATCCAATGCTCTCACATCATCACTTAACCTTCCAGCACCGGGCAGGCGTCAGACCCTATACATCATCTTAACGATTTAGCAGAGCCCTATGTTTTTGGTAAACAGTCGCTACCCCCATTTCTGTGCCACCACGCCTTGGTTGCCCAAGGGTGGCCATCCTTATTGCGAACGTACGGATGTATTTTGCCTAGTTCCTTCAATATAGTTATCTCAAGCGCCTTAGTATTCTCAACCCATCTACCTGTGTCGGTTTTGGTACGAGCTTAATGTGGGGCTATTTCCTGGAAGCAACCTCGCTGCAAGCCCAATCCAATAAGGACTTACAAAAAAGTATGCTCCGTCACTCACCACTCGGTTCAGGAATATTAACCTGATTTCCATCGACTACGCCTTTCGGCCTCGCCTTAGGACTCGACTAACCCTACGAAGATTAACTTGACGTAGGAAACCTTAGATTTTCGGCGAACGAGTTTTTCACTCGTTTTATCGTTACTCATGTCGGCATTCTCACTTGTGATACCTCCAGCAAACCTTACCGGTTCACCTTCATAGGCTTACACAACGCTTTGCTACTGCTCGTAATAAATTACGAACCCGTGTCTTCGGTGTATCACTTTAGCCCCGTTACATTTTCGGCGCTAAAAGGCTTATTTAGACCAGTGAGCTATTACGCTTTCTTTAAAGGATGGCTGCTTCTAAGCCAACCTCCTGGTTGTTTTGGCCTTCTAACATCCGTTACCACTTAGTGATAACTTGGGGACCTTAGACGATGGTCTGGGCTGTTTCCCTCTCGGCAATGGACCTTATCACCCACTGTCTGTCTGCCGTGCTGAACTCATTGGTATTCGGAGTTTGTTAAGATTTGGTAAGTCTTTTGGACCCCCTAGTCTATACAGTGCTCTACCCCCAATGGTAATCACACGACGCTCTACCTAAATAGATTTCGCAAAGAACCAGCTATATCCGGATTTGTTTGGCCTTTCACCCCTAGCCACAGCTCATCGCATAATTTTGCAACATTAAAGCGTTCGGTCCTCCAGTGCATGTTACTGCACCTTCAACCTGGCCATGGCTAGCTCATCCGGTTTCGGGTCTAATTCAGCATACTTAGTCGCCCTGTTAAGACTCGCTTTCGCTACGCCTACACCTTGCGGCTTAAGCTTGCATACTAAAATTAACTCGCCGACCCATTATACAAAAGGTACGCCATCACGGATCAAGTCCGCTCTGACTGCTTGTAGGCATTCGATTTCAGTGTCTATTTCACTCCCCTTAACGGGGTTCTTTTCACCTTTCCCTCACGGTACTTGTTCACTATCGGTCATAGGCTAGTACTTAGGCTTGGATGAACTGGTCCACCCATGTTCAGACAGGATTTCACGTGTCCCGCCCTACTCGAGCCTGAAAATTCATAACTATCTGTACGGGGCTATCACCCTCTATGGCTAACCTTTCCAGGTTATTCTAATTTATAAATTCTCAGGACTGGCCTGATCCGCATTCGCTCGTCACTACTAACGGAGTCTCTGTTGATGTCCTTTCCTCCGGCTACTTAGATATTTCAGTTCGCCGGGTATCGCTTCTTGCATCTATATATTCAATGCAAGATACTCCCTAAAAGAGAGTGGGTTCCCCCATTCGGAAATCTTCGGATCAAAACTTGTTGACAATTACCCGAAGCTTATCGCAGCCTTACACGTCCTTCATCGCCTTCCTATGCCAAGGCATCCATCGAATGCCCTTCTTTTGTTTATTTTAAATTATGCGCAGTATAAAAGCTGCACAAAAAATCTTGAGTAACAAAATCAGAACTAATTTGTTTTTTTGAATTTACTTTCATTTATATTAACATTGAAAAAATTAATATAAATTGCAGTGTTCTCTAAACTATCAAATATTCACAATGTAAAACAACACTTTATATATTCACTTTTAAATTGAATAAAAATGAATTTTTTATAAAGTCAACAATTTCGAAGCTGATATTCAACCAACAAAATTGAAGAGACTTTATTTAACCACACGCAAACAAAAATGTCAAGCGAATAATTAAACTTTTTTTATAAAGATTCATAAAAATTACAAATATTTTTTAACCAACCCTTTTGTTTAGCGGTTAGAACGCTGTTAAATTTTTTGTAAATTTTTTCATGATATGCTTTTAGCCACCCTATTTCTTCATTATTTAGAATTTCGCTTTTAACTAAATTTATGTCAATCGGCGCAAGAGTTAAGTCTTCGAAGCCTAGTTTGTTATTATTTTGTGTTATTAATACTAAATTTTCTATTCTTATTCCATAATGTCCGTTTTTATAATATCCTGGTTCGTTTGACATTATCATTCCAGCTTTAAAAAATGATCTTTTGGCAAAAGAACTTATTGAAACCGGGCCTTCGTGAACCGACAAAAAGCTTCCCACGCCATGACCTGTGCCGTGGCCATAATTTTTATTTTCTTCAAGCAAAAATTGTCTTGCCAAAAAATCAAGATCAGATCCACTGGTTTTTTCATCGAAAGAAGCTTTTGAAAGAGCAATATGACCCTTTAGCACCAAGGTAAAATTATGCTTCATCTCGTCGCTTGGGTGCCCTATTGCGACGGTTCGAGTGATGTCAGTTGTGCCTAAATTATATTGCCCGCCCGAATCAAACAAATAAAGCGAGTTTTTATCAAATTTTTTGTTGGTTTTTTCGTCGGCGCCATAGTGAATTATTGCTCCATTTTCTGCAAAACCCGATATAGTACGAAAACTGGGATAATAAAAATCTTGGTTTTCTTGCCGAAATTCCAAAAGCTTTGTCTCGCAAATTAATTCATCGATTTCTTGGTTGTTTTTTATTGATTGATCAAGCCAAAATAAAAATTTTGTAACCGCCAAACCGTCAATTTCGTGCGCTTTTTTAAAATTTTCAATTTCAATTTTGTTTTTAACCGCTTTTTGCGCCGTTATTGGGTTGGTTAAATGAAAAATATCAATTTTTGATTTTTGTAAAATTTTATATATATAGTAACCTGTGCCAAATTTTTCTATTTGAATTGAATTTAAGTTGCAAATTAAGTTTTGCAAAATTTCATCAAATTTATCTTCTTTTATAATGCGTAATTTATATTTATTATTTGTGTTTTGAATTTTTTTAAAATTACCATTGGCAAATTCTTTTAAAATGTTATCGTGGTTTTCAAATTTTAATTCAACATTTTCTTGCGCAAATTTTTCGCTGATATTTTCTTCAAAACGATTTTTGTCCGCAAAAAGCCAAATTTCGCCATTTTTAAAGATTAAGCAATAGCAACATAAAAGAGGCGCATATTCAACATCGGCGCTTCTTATATTTAAAAGCCAACAAAGCGATTCGGGGTTGCTTAGCAAAAAACAATCGGCGCTAATTTTATTTATGGTTTGCGCAATTTTCTGATCGGCGCTAAGGCCGCTAAATTCAAGGCCATGATGAAATATTTTATTTGGTTTTTTCTGCGGTTTATTGTGCCATAAAATGTCAATTAAATCATTATTAAAACTTATTATTTTGGCACCAGAATTGCGGCAAATTTCTTGTAAATTTTCTACAAATGAAACGCTAAAAATTTTTTCGTAAAAACCAATATTGCAATCTTTGAAAATATTTTTTTGCAAAACTTCCAGAGCTGAAATTTCGCCCATGTCAATAACTTCAAAATTTTCAACATTTTTAAATTGATTTGTCGCTTGAAGAGTGTATCTTTTGTCGGTAAAAAAATATGTCTTATTTGGTGCTATGATTAAAAAAGCATTAGACCCCGAAAAGCCGCTTAAAAACTCAATTTTTTTTTCATATTCTGGCAAATATTCTAAAAAAAACTGATCAGAATTTGCTACAATATAAAAATCTATTTTCTTTTGTTGTAAAATTTTTTGAAATTTATCTAAATTACCTATATTCATATTTTATTAATTATTTTTTGTTAATTTTTAACTTAAAACCAGCCATTTTGAAATTTATTCTTGACAAATTAGACTAAACTTATTTTTTAATATCAATTATTGGTTGCAAACAGCGATTAATATCATTTTATCTATTTTGCAAAGCTAAAAT
>CBFIDI010000084.1:0-4474 GCA_965661355.1 Rickettsiales bacterium
GTTAATTGAATATTTTAGTTTTGCGAATTATTTCAAATAAGAAATTGCGTGGCTTTAATGGTTATTTCAACTTTATAATTAATAATTTACAAGGTTATAATTTAACCAATAAATCCACCGTCAAATCTTCTTGATACGATCTGATGTTGCTTATTTTTTTTGCAATAAATTACATTAGTAAAATTTTTTAGACCCTAAAAATTAGCTTTAAAGCTAAAATGGTGAATTTATTTGTTTGATTTTGGCTTTGTTGACCGATTTAATTGGCAAATTATTGAAATAGACAATAATTAACATTTTGGTGCACCCGGCGGGAATTGAACCCACAACCTCCGCCTTCGGAGGGCGGCATTCTATCCAATTGAACTACGGGTGCGAAAAATTAGCAATATCAAGTTACGCCTTTCAATACCAATTTATCTGTTGTAATTTAAACGCTAAATCCGTCATAAAAGACTCAATATAAGTGTTTTTGATAGAAAATTATTAATTAAATTATTTATATCTAAATTAATATTTAAATACGATATTTGGTATAACTTGCTTAGCGATATTAAAACAAAAATAATTTTTAATCAAGTCGAAGTCATAATTATGTTGGGTTTAATTTATTTTGGCAAATAATTAATTTTTAATAATTTAATGCCAGTTAATGATTTAAATTATATTAGTTAAAGCCAAGCGTTATTTTCAAGAGTCAATTCATTGATAGTAATTTAATTCATAAAATTATTTAGCCATAATTGGCATTTGAAGACATATATTGCATATTGCATGTTGTTTAAATTTTACAATTGACTATTTGGGCTAAAAAAATTATAGAAAAGTTAGTCGCGACGACTGACATTAAAAAATTTTGACGATAATTTTATTGGTTAAATTTTAACTTCATAATTAAGTTTAATTATACCATTTTTAAATATTTAACAGGGCGATGCAATTTTGATTTCTTTAATAGTTTTTACAAAAATATCTTACTTTTATTTATCTTTAAAAATTGTCAATATTATTAATTTTGTAACGAAGTTTGTTAAAACTTGATAAAAACATTATTTTTTGTTGCTATACAAAAAAACTTGTCAAGAATTGTAAAATATGCTATAATAAATACGGTGAATAAAAATGAACTTTCGTTACAAATTAATAAAATATTATTAATGCCAAATAAATTTGTAACTAAATAACAAAAATAACAAGTTAATTTAAGGTAAATTATGGTAAAAGGTTTATTTGGTTTTGATGAAAATTTTTTAGTTTTAAGGGCCCCTAGAAAATCTGGAAGTAGTAAATTGCCAGGTATTAACAAGAGTGTAGCTAGTAGAGTTGTTATAGATACTACAAAAACTGAGAATGGAAGAGGTGGGAAAGCTAGTACACTTAGACTTCCAGATGTAACATCTGATCCATCAAAAAGTTCTTATGGTAAAGTTGTAAAAAGGCGCGCTGTAAAAGGAAATGAACATAATCCAAATGGCCCTAATATCAAGAGTAATCCTGCAAAAATTGCGTCTGAAGTTATGACGCCAGATAAAATTTTGGATATTTCGACACAAAATAAGGGGCATAAGGAATTTATAGATTCGATAAGAAGGGGGTTAAAAACAGATGGCGCTAAAAAAGATGGTGCCGAGTTAGGTAGCAAGGCTTTGTTAGACGGTCTTGAGGGTGAAATTAAAGGTTTATATCAAGTTCACGGTTTATATAGCAGGGGAGACATTGACGAATATCAAGAAGTTAATAAAAAAGGTCTATCAACGCCAATTCCCGATTGTAAAATGATGAAATCTATTGATGACTTTTTGGCGTCAATAATTAAACAAAACTCTATACTTCGAACAAGCTTTAACGCTAACGAAAAAGAATATGAAAAGCAGGTAAAGTTAACAGTAGAAGCGATTTCTGAGGTTTTTGATATTATATCTATTTATCTTAATAATATATATTCAAATAATGATAGTTCTGATAAGGAAGAAGGGCAAATTAAAAAAGAAATAAAAGAATTAATAGGTTATTGTATAAATGGAGGCGACAAACCAGGTTTCTTAGAAAGTAGTCGGTTTATGGATCTTGAAGAATTTAACAATAAATTGTCAGAGGCAAGGCTTGATAAGTTGCGTCAAGATATTTCATTTTTAAATAAAGAAGATAAAAAAAACTTTGTTAATATTTTGCAAGTTAAATCAGATCAAGTTGTTGAAAACTCGGTAAGTTGTATTGAAAATAAAGGTTATATACCGCCTAGTTTATTAAGAATTCATCTGGGGCATGAATTTAGTTTGGCTAGAGAGCAAGTTAGTTATTTGAATAATAATGTAACAAAAACTAGGAAAAATAGTGAAGCACGTATCGTTAGTAAAACTGTTCACTCGGCATATAAAGAAAATCCCCAATCTGGTCGTAAGATATTGCAATCGGTAAATCCTCGCACAAAAACTCAACATGGCCTTGTTGATATGGCCATTAAAAGAATTAATGATTACCGTGCAAATCTTAAGATTAATATGGAATATGTTGCTGATGTTGTTGGTAAGCAAGCTAAAGATGGTTATAGAAATATATCTATGACAAGACCAGCAACAAGGCCTTTTATTTCGATGCTTGGGGTGTATATTAAAACAGAAATGCTTTCAAGATATCAGCTTCAGGCGCTAGAAGATTTTGACAAGGCTGTATATAAAAGCTTTTCACAAGGCTCTTCTATTGAAGATGCTGTTAAAAAGGGTCTTGGTAAAATGTCAGGCAAGGCTGATATAAAATCACCAACCGGAACCGGAAAAAGCTTTTTAATAAATGTAATAAAAAAATATTATGTTGCAAAGAAAGTTACTGAAATTAATAAAGAAGAAGGGATAGTTGATCTTGGTAACGAAGATTTGCCGCAATTTGAGGCGAAAATAAAGGAATTGTTTAAAAAAGATAAGTCTATTAGGGTATTGTTTCCTTTTGTTCAAGATGGTCAAGCTAGTAAGGAAGATAAAAAGGCTTTAGGGGCATATGAAAAGAAAAAAATTTATATTCAATTTGAACCAGATTTCTTTAACACTGCAAGGGGAATAGAATTTGTTTTAAATGTATATGGCAAAGAACTTAAAGCTAGTCACAAAAAACAAATAGAACGAATAAAAAGTGATGTTGAGAAAGGAAGTAAGCTTCCTAAGGAAGATCTTTTGGCGTTAAGAAACCTTAGGGATGAATTTATAAAAGAATTATGCGACAAGGCCAGTGAAAAAGAAGGTAAAGATATATATACTGTAACTAAGGCTATTGAAAAAATTGAAACTTATGATTTAAATAGTAGTGCTGAGCAAGTTGAAGCTCTATTTAAACTTTCTAAAGCACAAAACCAGAAATATTCATATCAAAAATCAGTAATAACAATTGATGAATCATTTTTTTATAGCGAATATTTTCTTGATCAGATTGATGTTAGTCATAAAAACAAAGAATTTAGTGAATTTACAGAAGATGAATTAATAAAAATTGAGCAGGCAAAGGTAAATATATATAGGGGTTTAAGAAAAAATGGCCATTTGGTGCTTTCAATTGGCGCAAGTGACTCTCCTTATACTTCTAATGTAAGTTATTTAAGAAATTATCACAAAAATCTTGATGCACTTGAAGACGGTATCAAGATAATAGATGAAATCCACGAGTATGGCGCCTTAGCTAAAACAGATGATCAGTTGCGCAAAGAGAAAAAACAGTTTGAAAAAAACAAATTTGTTCATTGGGTTAGGCAGGATAGTTATTTGGCAAGAAATATCAGTGCAGACAGGGAGCGGCTTCGCCAAAATCTAAAGCAATTAATATCAGATAACCAGGATGTTTTTAAGTTAAAAAGTGATGGCACCAGAAAGACTGGTATAGAAAGATATGATATAGCAGATTTAATTGGTATAATTGCTACCAATGAGCATGATACTAGTAATAGACATGCTGGAATGAAAAGTCATTCAACCCCCGGGGTCGATATGACCGCTTTATGCATAGAATTAGTTAGAAGATCAGACGAATATTATGAAGCAATATTTACTAAAAAGGCCGAGTGCGAAGAAAGGTTTGAAGAATATAAAATGGGCCAGTATAAAAGAGCTGCGCGTAAAGAAGCAAAAAAAGACCTTAATTCAAGACTTGAAGGGGCAAAAAATAGAATAGCGATTGAAGATGGTCAAGAAATTCAAGGTGACGATACCGCCCTTGGTTCTAAATTTATTTCTGCAACAACTGATAAAAGCGCTGTAAGTGAAAGCGAATTTAGGTCTGAAAAATTTACAAAAACTATTCAAGAGCAATTTTCTGGACAATCGCAATTGAAACAAGGTGAAAAAGCGATGTTTATTGCGCAGGGCTATAAATTTGACGATAAATCTTTAACTACAGAAAAGCTTGAAGGAGTAGCAGAGGCAACTGGTGCGCATGTTATAGTTTTTCCTTTCACTTACGAATATAACAAAGGTGATTTGAAAGCGAGCGA
>CBFIDI010000085.1:0-4461 GCA_965661355.1 Rickettsiales bacterium
CCTTCCAAGGTTCTGAGTAGTTATTGTGAATTTTCAAATCATCATTTTGTAAATTAATCGTTAAATCGGACATGTGCCTGTGATAATTGACAAAATATTCTTTAATTGCGTAGCCTTTGTAGCCAAGACAAATAATAAACTCACTAACTCCATAATGAGAATAAATTTTCATTATGTGCCAAAGAATAGGTTTACCACCTATTTCAACCATAGGTTTGGGCTTAAGATTGGTTTCTTCACTAATTCTTGTTCCTAAGCCCCCGGCTAGTATTACTGCTTTCATAGTTTTTTATAAATTGACACCGTTATATTATTTTCATTATTATTTCCATAAATTTTCTTTACAAAAGTAAGATTCGCTTCTTTTATATATTGTTTTAATCTCTCTGTTTCTGCGTATTTTTTATCATTTACCCGGTAATATTCATTGAAGATGACATAATTGGGTTGATATTCATCAATATAATCTGTACCGCATCCATGCCAAAAATGACATCCATACTCTTTCATAGCACTAGGAAAGGCAATAAAATGATCATGAACAACCTTATCTTCTGGCGTTATATTATTTTTAATATAATTATATGTTATATAGGATAGAGAATCTTTATAATAAAGTCTATCAAAAATTCTTGGTATATTGTAGTAGATCGAACGAGATAACGAAAATATTATAAAATATGTAAAAAATATAACTATAGCAAATTTGACAATTTGAAACTTCTTAAAATTCGTATTCTTTATAAAAAATATTATTGATAGTAAGTTAATAATAAAAAAAGGATACAAAGGGTAAATATAAGAACTATTGATAAATAATCTATTTCCAACAATTATCAAACAAGATAGTAATATTAAACTTGCAGAACTAACAATATATATTATATGTTTGCTATTCTTAGACTTTAAATAACATATTACACTTACAACAAAACTAACAGGAAAAAGAAGGGTCGATAATTTTATAATAGGTGCAGAAAAAAAAACAATCTTCCAAGCTTCAAATGATTCATCTAAAGATACAGAGTAATCGCCAGAAATAAACATACTCAATTCCGATTGATATTCTAAAAATTTTTGAAATTCAAAAATTGAAAATGGGTGTATGACAAGTAATATACTAACAGATATAATAATAGTATATTTAAGAATTTTTATAAATTGCTTAGAAAGAAGAAAATCAATATATCTCTTTTTCTCATTTACGCAATAGAAATGAAAGAAAAGAGCTAGTATCGGCAAAGAAATAAAGAAGTAGAATTGCTTACTTAGTGAAGCTAAGACTAAAAAAATTAACCCATAAAAATAGATTTTATGGCCTTGTGGATTTTCTATAAATTTTAATAAACATAACAATGCAAAAAAAACAAACATCATACCTGTAGTCTCGGGATGTAAAAAATAAAAATATTTATATCCTGTATCACATAATATATAAAAGAGAGCACCGATAAATGGCAACATTTTATTGGAAAATAATTTTTTTAATATTTCATAAAAAACCACTAAGGATATCAAGCCTATTGAAAATAGTATCAGTCTAATGGCGTTATATAAATAAAATTTACTCTCTATGCCAAAAAGTAAGCAAAACACCTTGATGGGAATTAAAAAAATGTAATTAATTGAAAAATATGTCCATCCATAAAATTTACTATGGTATCCGCTATGCATATTATAAGTTCTTAGAATATCTTCAATAGCATAGATGATACTTCCAGGATCCACTTCGTACGAAACAATTAACCCAACATCATCAACAAGAACAAATGCATGTGGAAGATATAATACAGAGAATATTAATATCAAAGATACCTTAAAAACATCCAATGAATCATGCGATGTAAATGACAGGTCGCTCTTTAACAGATTACTCTTTAATTTATACATTTTAAGATAATAAGATTGTTATACAAAAAACTTATTATAAAAAGTTGTTAAAATTATTCAAGTTTTAATATTAATGGATATTTAGGGGGCCTAAAAAAAATTAACTTAAAGAAAATTTGAAGTTGCTTTTTAAAGCAGTAAAATTCCCCTAACTATGTATGACTTCGGTTGATCAAAAATTTAGAGAAGAACATAGAGCGGCAACAAAATATTTAAATAATATTACCAGTAATAAATTAGGTTTTTTGATTAGAAATTGAATTGTAAAAAATAAGATAATCTTCTGCTGAAACTAAATTTAATAGAATTAACAAAAATTAAAATATTTTTTTTCTAAAATGGCAATATGGTTCTTGACCATTTTTTTGATAATAATTTTGGTGATATTCTTCGCCGCGCCAGAATTTGGCTGGGCCAGAATTTTTTGCTTTAAATATTTTTGTTGCAACTTCGTAACCTTTTTTTGTAAGTTTTTCAATTAGTTTTTGGGCAATTTCCTCTTGCTTTTTATTATTGGCAAAAATTGCTGATAAATATTGATCGCCAATGTCTGGGCCTTGGCCATTTAATTGCGTAAAATTATGAATTTCGAAAAATAATTTGCACAATTCTTTAAAATTAATTTTGTTTTTGTCAAATGTAACCTTAACAACTTCTAGGTGATTGGTTTTTTTATAACAAATATCTTTATAAGTCGGATTTTCAAAATTACCGCCCATATAACCAGAAATTGCCGATAGAACGCCCTCTTGCTTGTTGAAATAATATTCTACGCCCCAAAAACATCCCGCAGCAAAATAAGCAATTTCACTTTGTTCATTTGTCATTATTTATTATTATTTATTTTTTAGAAAATTCTAGCGAAAGTGAATTAACGCAATATCTTTGATTTTTTTTAGTAAAGCCTTCGCCTTTAAAAATATGTCCGAGATGAGCGTTGCAATTATTACACAAAATTTCTGTGCGCCTACCATCTTGGTCAGTTTCTTTTTTAACAGAATTGTTAATTTCGTCGTCAAAACTTGGCCAACCCGATCCAGAATCGAATTTACTTTTTGAGTCAAAAAGTTTCGCCATGCATTGCTTGCAAGAATAAATTCCTTCTTCTTTATTATCATGAAATTCACCGCTAAAAGGCGCTTCGGTACCTTTGTGCAATATTATTCTTTTTTCTTCGTCGTTTAAATTTTTGTAACTTGTCATAAAATATTTTATTTTTGATTTTTATTTTTGCCAAAAATTCAAACCCCCTCATATTTAAACAGTAATTTCTCTGTCGCAATGCAAAGATCTAATTCTAGATATAAGAGATTTATCTTTTTTGCAAAGAAAATCACTTGAAAATCTAGAAAAATATCTTAGATAAAATTTCAATTTTTTTAATAATTTTTTGCTAAAAATATTTTGTCATTAAAAGATAACAAAAGATATAAATCGTAAATTATTTTGGTAAAAAGTGATAAATCTTTATTTTATTAATAATTGCTTTTTTCGCGATTTTTGTCGGCGTGATAAACCCCTAGTAACTTAACTCCTTTTGAAAAAAAACCCAATTCTTCAAGTGATAATGCCACTTTTGGATCTGAGGGGTGACCTTGAATTGTAATAAAAAATTTCGCCTGATTCGAGACCCCGCCAGCAATGTAACTTTCTAGTTTAACCATGTTAACGCCGTTTGTGGCAAAACCACCAAGTGCTTTATAAAGCGAACCTGTAATATTGCGAATTTTAAAAAGCACAGTCGTAAGAACCATTCCTTCTTCTGGCTCGGGATCGACGCCATGGCGTGATATAACTATAAAAATGGTAATATTGTCATTACCAGAATCTTGCATATTGGTTTTTATAATATCAAGATTATTGTTTTTTGCCGCAAGTTCAGAGCAAATTGCCGCAAGAGAATTTTCTTGCTTTGAAGCTACATATTCAGCCGCTTTAGCAGTATTTGAATAATCTTTCATTTGCACGCCCATTTGCCTAAGATTATTTTGACATTGCATTAAAGCTTGTGGGTGTGAATAAACCTGTTTTATATCTTCTAATTTTGCGCCTTTTATTACTGATAAATTATGAGAAATTGGAAAAAAATGTTCAGACACAATTGAAACATTGCTCGAAAATAACAAATTATGAATTTCTGACACCCTTCCGGCGTAAGAATTTTCGAGCGGAATCATACCAAAATCGGCCTCGCCAGATTCTACGGCTTTAAATACATCGTGAAATGTTTGATAAGGTTTTGACTGGCAGTTGCTATAAAATTTTTCGCAAGCCAAGTGCGAATTGGCGCCAACCGAGCCCTGAAAAGCAATAACTTTATCCATTTTTTTATTATTAAATTAGTTTGATCTTTATTTTAGGCAATTTGAATAGAATTTAAGTTTTTAAAACTTAAAAATTGCAAGCAAGATCATTTAAATATTGGTTTTTTATATTGAATTTACCTTTAAACTAAAATTTAAGATTTTTATTTTACAACTAATCGTCTCTGGCAAATTATAAATTGCTTAAATTCAGTTCTTTAAATTTATATTACAAAAAATATTGCGCATAAATTCTAGTTTAAAGGTA
>CBFIDI010000086.1:0-4392 GCA_965661355.1 Rickettsiales bacterium
TATTTAAATAAACAAGATTTAAAAAGCAAAAAAATAGAAATCTTGACAACTCTTGACATAAAAACTCAATTAGTTTTAGAAGAAGAAATAAATAAGTTTGTTGATAAAAACAATAAGGCATTTGAAAAAACCGAAATTGCCGCAGTAATTCTTGATAAAAGTGGAGCTATTTTAGCTATGTCGGGTGGTAAAAATTATCAGTCTAGTCAATATAATAGGGCAATTGATGCGCAAAGGCAAGCTGGTTCTATTTTTAAAATTTTTACTTATATCACGGCATTTCAAAGGGGTTTTGACATTAATGATACAGTTTTAGATAAACGAGTTGAATTTTCGGACTGGATTCCTGGAAATTATAGCGACAAATATTTAGGAATTGTAACTTTAAAAGAGGCTTTTGCAAAATCTCTAAATTCAGTTGCGATACAACTAGCGCAAAAATCTGGAGTTAAAAATATTATCAAAAACGCTAGAAAATTAGGAATAATTTCAAATATCAATAAAGACTTAACAATTGCTTTGGGCTCAAATTCAGTTAATTTACTTGAAATAACAAACGCTTATGCGGCAATTTCAAACGAATTAACCCCTGTTATTGCGCATTCAATTAAAAAAATTGAAGATAAATTTGGTAATATTTTATATCAAAGAGACTCTTCTGGGTTATATTCAAATTTTAAACAAGAAACTTATAGCAAAACATTAGAAGTGCTTAAAGAGTCAGTAAAAAGCGGAACCGCTAAAAATGCCGATGTTGCTAATAAAAATATTTATGGTAAAACTGGTACGAGTCAGGAATATAAAGATGCTTGGTTTATAGGTTTTGACGATAAATATATCATTGGAATTTGGATGGGCAATGATGATAATTCTCCAACTAATAAAATTTCTGGCGGCAGTTACCCAGCTATGATTTTCGCCAATATTATTTCAAGATTGTAAAATAAATGAGATTAAAATTTCTTAATAAAAATACATTATTTTATCTTTTGTTATTTAGTTTTTTTTCTAATTTTGCCTATGCAAAATCACAAATTTTAAGGGTAGGTTATGATAACCGCAATAATATTGAAATTGTTATTGATAAAAAGACGGAATTTAAAGTATATACATTAAATAACCCTAATAGACTTGTTGTTGATATAAAATTAGCTGATTATAATAATATATCCCTTGAAGAAAGACCTAATTTTATAAAAAATATTCGTTATGCAAAAAAGAAATCTAAAAATGTTAGAATAGTTTTTGACTTAAATCGAAAAACCTATATTAATTCGGCTAAATATAGCAAAAAGAAGGGTAATAAATATGGTAAAATAACTATTAAAACTTCTGCTAAAACATCTTATGCATTGGCAAATTTCAGTAAATCTAAAGGTTACACAGTTAATAATACAAGACAAAAACGCGAAATTCCTATTGTGGTAATTGACGCCGGTCACGGAGGAAAAGACCCTGGTGCAATAGGTAGATATTTAAGAACCAAAGAAAAAAACATTACATTAAGTTATGCAAAAGAATTGGCAAGGCAGTTAAAAAGTAAAAAAAGATATAAAATTTATTTAACCAGAGGAGATGACAGATATATAACTTTAAAAGGCAGAGTCTCTAAGGCCAGAAAGGTTAAGGCTGACTTATTTATCTCAATTCATGCAAATTCTGCCGAAGATCATCATGCCAAAGGATTTTCAATTTATACATTATCTGAAAAAGCCTCGGATAAAGAAGCTGAAAAAATTGCCCAAA
This sequence comes from Rickettsiales bacterium, assembly GCA_965661355.1. GTDB lineage: Bacteria > Pseudomonadota > Alphaproteobacteria > Rickettsiales > UBA1997 > CAMCFD01. The sequence continues at coordinate 1,747 of CBFIDI010000086.1, forward strand.
AAGAAAATAGGGCAGATATAATATCAGGAATTAATTTTGTTAATGCTAGTCAAGACATATTAAAAACATTGATTGATCTTTCGCAAAGAAGTAGCATGAACCAATCTTCAAAATTTGCTAATATAGCAATTAAGTCTGTTAAAGAGAATAAAATTGACATTTTACAAAATACTCATCGATTCGCTGGATTTGTAGTTTTAACCGCCCCAGATATGGTCTCGATCTTAATTGAACTTGGATATTTATCAAATAAGTCAGAGGAAAAAGATTTAAATAATCTGTATTATAAGCGAAGAATAGTTAAAGGTCTTGTTGAGGCCATAGATGAATATTTTATTTTTAAAAGAAAGTAAAAAGTAAAATTGATGATTTGATTTTATTGTTGTGGCAAGATAAGATATATCTATGTAACTAAACAAGGCAATATTATTTATTTTTTTATTCTGTGAAATGGCTTTTGAAGTCAATTTTAATTTGGTAAAAACACAAAAATAATAGGCTAAAAAATATTTTTAAAAAGGAAATAAAAAATTAAATGACAAAAGTAAAAAGTAAAAGCAAGTTTAGGTTGTTTTTAAAAGTATCATTCATTAGTGCCCTAATTTTAGGGGTTGTTACTAGTTTTTTTATTTATAGTTACACAAAGAAAATAGCAGAAAACCTTCCTGACTACGAAAAATTAAGGGAATATAGACCTATAATAACATCTAGATTATACGCGGCCGACGGACATTTAATAAGTGAATATTCTAAAGAGAAAAGAATATTTGTACCAATTGAAATGATACCTCAAAATTTAAAAAATGCTTTTATTGCAGCTGAAGATGCAAATTTTTACCAAAATTCAGGAATTGATATTTTTGCAATTTTTAGAGCTGCTATAAAAAATATTTTTGCTTATTTTGACGCCAGCGAAAGAATGGGAGGCGCTTCAACTATTACTCAGCAAGTTGTAAAAAATATGCTCTTGACCAATGAAAGAACTATTGAGAGAAAGGTTAAAGAGGCTATTTTAGCCTATCAAATTACAAAAGCATTTTCAAAAGATAAAATTTTAGAGTTATACTTAAATCAAATTTATCTTGGATCTGGATCTTACGGGGTTGCCGCAGCCTCCGAGGTTTATTTTGGTAAGCCCATAGAAGATCTTTCAATTGCCGAAGTTTCTTTACTTGCTACCTTGCCAAAAGCGCCATCAAAACTTGATCCCAGAAAAAATATTGAAAAAGCAAAATTTCGTCGCGATTGGGTGATTGATAGAATGCACACAGAAGGTTTTATCAGTGAGCAACAAGCGCAAGAATCTAAATCTGAGCCAATAATTTTAAACTTCGAAGACAATAAAGACATTTCTCAGGCCCATTTTTTCGCAGACAGCGTTAAAAAAGAATTAAGCGAGGTTTATGGCTCGGATAATGTATTTGAAGAGGGTATATTTGTCAGAACAACCCTAGATTCTAAATTGCAAGAAATAGCCAACAAATCATTCACTAAGGGAATTGAAGATTATGATAAAAAACATGGCTATCGAGGACCCCTGGGGAAACTTAAAATAAATTCGCTTAAAAGAGATGGTGAAAATTATATTAAAAATATTGTTGCAAAACTTAATTCATTTAAAATTAAAGATTTATATAAACCTTATTGGATAAAAGCCGTTGTCATAAAATTAGACAAAACAGACGATAAAGCGTTAATAATTACCGAAGAAGGTGAAGAAGGGCAAATATTATTAGAAGATGTATTGTGGGCTAGAAGGCAAATCAATACCAACAAACTTGACTCTAAAATTGAAGCTATAAATCATGTTTTTGATAAAAATGATGTTATTTTAGTAGAAAAAATTACCATAAATAGTAAAAGTGACAACAAAAATAATGAAAATAATAAAGAAGACGAAATTGGCTATAAATATTTGCTTAAACAAATTCCTGAAGTTAATGGTGCTATTTTAGCAATGGATCCGCATACGGGAAGAATTTTAGCGATGATGGGTGGATATGTCGACTTACCAAATCAATTTAACCGCGCTATTCAAGCTTATCGCCAACCCGGATCAACCATGAAAACCTTCGGCTATTTGGCAGCCTTAGAAAATGGAATGACGCCAGCAACAATTGTAGTTGACGAGCCTATATCACTTGACCAAGGCGATGATTTACCGCCTTACAACCCGACAAACTACTCTGGAATTTTCTATGGACCGACAACCTTAAGGATGGGACTTGAAAAATCAAGAAATGTCACAACGGTTAGAATGGCGGATCAAATTGGCATTGACAAAGTTGTCGATGTGGTGAAAAGGCTTGGCGTTAATGACAATCCAAAATCAATTCATTCTTTAGTTTTAGGGTCAACAGAAACATCGTTAGTGAAAATTCTACGCGCTTATTCAATAATGGTAAATGGCGGCAAAAATATTACACCTTCAATGATTGAAAAAATTCAAGATCGCAACGGAAAGACAATATTTCGTCGAAATGATTCTGAATGCGTAAATTGTATTATAAGTGCAGAAAAAGAAAATGATAATTACGAATTGCCACAAATTAAAGATAACCGCAAAGAGGTAATAGATAGCGCCACGGCATATCAAATAACTTATATGCTTCAAGGTGTAGTTGACAGGGGAACCGCTTGGAAAGC
>CBFIDI010000087.1:0-4361 GCA_965661355.1 Rickettsiales bacterium
AAATAATGTTTTTTTAAAAAATGTCCAAGTTATAAAAATGAATGACGATATAGATTATCGCTTGCAATATAAAAAAAATATTTCTAAAAGATATTTCTCAATTAGCAAAAACGAAGAATTTCAATATAAGAAGCTTATAAAAGAATGTATAAATGGTAAAAAATTACAAGAAAAAAACCTTAAAATATGGGGAAGAGAGCTTAAAATAGCTAAAAGCTGTGATAAGTTAGCGATTTTTGACTTCAATTGTCTTTTTCAAAATAATTTATCCTCCTCTGATTACAAGGCTATAGCCAAAGAGTTTGAAATTATATTTTTGTCACATCTTAAATCATTCAATTCGCAAAATTCAGATGAAGCAAAAAGATTTATGTTGTTTATAGATGAGATTTACGAAAAAAAAGTTGCTTTAATAATTTTGGCACAAGAAAATATAGATGATTTATATCAAGGCGAAGAAATTAAAAAATTTAATTCAAGGGTCATTTCAAGATTAAATGAAATAAAATCTGACTATTATTACAATAACTCAAAAATAAATAAAAATGCTTAAAATTTTATTCAAAATATGGCCCGCTTTAACGGTTATATTGCTTTATATAATGTGGGTTTTTTTGGTAAAAAGAAAAAGCGAAAAAAATAGCAAAAAATCTCAAAGCACAGAATATGAGATTGTTGCCGAAAAGAAGAAAGAAACTGATTTTTCGTTGTCAAACAAAATTTTTTTTATGGTTGTCTTTATATCTTTAATATTAACAATTTTAAGCTTTATATATATTGTTTCAAAGCAAGAAATTAGGCGTAATCAACAGCCATATTCTGAATTAATAAAAAATGTTAAAACAGAATAAATATTACAAAATATATTAATTGTTAGCTTAAAACAAAGCCGACGAGACCGGTCGCAAAAATTGAATATTTAAAATAGTGCGCATATTTTTTATTATAATGATAAAATGCAAAAAATACTTAAGCGAAACAAGAGTTAAATAATATATAGAAAAAAGTGTAAATATTTTAGGAGTTATTTTGAATTAACGGACAAAAGACAAAAATTTCGATACAATTGATGCAATTTAATCAATAATATCAGAGTTTGCAAAAAATACTTCAATATCTCAAAAGTATATTGATATAATTTAATTTTAGATTTAAGTACAACGAAGTCTTGTTAATAAAATATATTATGCCATTTTTAAATTATAAATAACCGTTAAAAGATAAAAGTTTCATCAAAATTAGTTACTGCTAAAGAATGAGAAATATTGGCAATGTTAAAAATCTTTGAAGATTATTTTGTTAACAATATTTTTAGTGAGTAATTAATATAATCGCAAAGTTAAAATGATGTAATTTTCTGATAATTTTCGCTAAAATATTTTGTTAAAGATTATTGTCAAAAGTAAGAAATAATATTAATGTTTTAGTAAAATAAAAAGGCGCTAATTCTAATTTTATAATAATTGATAAAATGGTTAGATATACCAGATAATTATAACATTAAGTGACTTGACTTTTACAAAGCTTGTAAATATAATTTTTTGGCTAGTATAAATATTAGCAATTTCATAATGCCACAATTTTTGTTCATTTTGGTGTTTTAACGGTTTATAATTGTTAAAATTAAAGGCAAAAATTGGTAAATAACCAAAAATATATATAAAAATGTCTGAATTATTACCTAAATTTACTATTAAACAGCTTTTGCAAGCTGGTGTTCACTTTGGCCACAGAACCATGAGAAGAAACCCTAAAATGGCTAAATATGTTCATTCTAACCGTTCTGGACTAAGTATAATTGACTTAAATAAATCCGCAAAAAAACTTCAAGAAGCATTAGTTGCTGCCCATCAGGTTGCCAAAAATAACGGCAGAATATTATTTGTTGGAACAAAAAAACAAGCTTCACCAATCGTTGCGGAAATGGCAAAAAAATGCGGCCAATATTACGCCAACTATAGATGGTTAGGCGGCATGTTAACAAATTGGAATACGGTTTCAAAATCAATCAAAACATTAAGATCAATCGAAGCAAAACTTAATGATTCAGAGTCTAATTTAAACAAAAAAGAAAAGCTTGTTCTAGACAGGAAGAGGGAAAAGTTAGAATTAGCCCTTGGCGGGATTAAAGATATGGGCGGATATCCTGATTTAATATTTGTCATAGATATCAACAAAGAAGATATTGCTATTAAAGAAGCCGTGACATTAGGAATTCCTATCATGGCTATTGTCGACACAAATTGCAACCCAGACGCTGTAAAATATGCAATACCTGGAAATGATGATTCTTCAAAGGCGATAAAGTTATATTGTAGCTTGCTATCGGACGCAATTATATCGGGAATTAAAGAAAATATGGCCGCTTCTGGAGTTGATGTTTCTAATTTTGACGCAAGCAAAATTAAACAAGGAAAAGAAGAGGTTAAGTCGAAATATAATGTAAGAAAAAAAGAAGCTTTGTCTGATTCAAATAGAAAGCCTAAGGAGTCCGACTCTAAGGTTAAATCAAAAAAGAAAGTTATAGTCTCTGATGAAAAAAAGACTAAAAAACCAACTTCCAAAACTTCTGTCGAGACTAAAAAACCTCAGGTAAAAAATCCTGAAGTAAAAGAGTCTAATGAAGAAGTAAGTGAAGAAAAGTCAAAAGCTTAACTTTTGAGGTTAGTATTTGTTTAGGTTATATATTTTTAGCCGCAAGATTTAATATCAATAAAAATTTTTTACAAATGGCAGATTTAGCATTAATTAAAAAGCTCAGAGAGTCAACGGGTTGCGGAATATCAGATTGCAATAAGGCTCTTGCAGAATGTAGTGGTGACTTTGAAAAGTCTGTTGATTGGCTTAGAAAAAAGGGTCTATCTGCGGCTGTTAAAAAAGGCTCCAGAGTAACTTCAGAAGGTATTGTGGCCGTGTTTAATGAAGGTAATAAATCTTCAATTGTAGAGATAAATTCAGAAACTGATTTTGTTGCAAGAAACGCAAAATTCCAAGAATTAGCCCAAATAATAACTAAATCTTCCCTTGGATTTGGCTCTGATATTAAAAAGTTCAAAGAATCAAAATTTCAAGGCTTTGACCATAGTGTTGACGAAGAAATTAAAAACCAAATTGGCGTAATAGGTGAAAATATCAATATTAGAAGAATTGATAATGTTGAAGTTGAAAAAGGATTGGTTGCTGGTTATATTCATAATCAGGTTGCTGATAATATGGGAAAAATTGCAGTTTTAGTTGCAATTGAATCTTCGGCCGAAAAATCTAAGTTAGAAGATTTAGGAAAGCAGATATCTATGCATATTGCTGCTTCAAAACCTGAATCTCTTGATATCAATAATGTTGATTCTGAAAAGCTAAATCGTGAAACCGAGGTTTTAAAAGAGCAGGCGCGCGCTTCTGGTAAGCCAGAAAATATCATTGAAAAGATGATTGAAGGCAGAATAAGAAAATATTATGAAGAAATAGTATTGCTTGAGCAAAATTTTGTTATGGACGATAAAAAAAGAATAAAAGATGTAATTGCTGATTTTTCTAAAGAAAATGGCGATACAAAAATTACCGACTACAAATTATATATTTTGGGTGAAGGAATTCAAAAGAAGGAGGAAGATTTTGCCTCGGAAGTTGCGTCAATGACGAAGTAAATTATTAAAATACTCTTTAGCGCTTAAAATTCTTCGTGACATTTTAAGCGCTGTTTCCATATATTATAGATTGACCCATAAATTTCTTATTATTTATCCTTTTCTGTCTTAAATAAATCCCTTTTAATTATTACTGCATTTTTTATTTTATCTTTACAATTTTATAGTTAAGATTTATAATTATTTCAGGGTTAATTCTGTGAATTTACAAAATTTTTTACGGTGATTTTCGAGTGAAAAAATAAGTTTTAAAACGTAATATTTTATTTGCAGACTCTTCAAAAGTCACTTTAAAATAAAATACTTATATTTCTAAGTTTATTTATCAGTTATAGTTAAAATTTATTATATTTTTATATGGTTAATTTATAAAAATCACTTTGCTAATTTTTGCCAAGATACAGGACTTGATATAACTTATGATTTCAAATAATAAAAAATGACAGAAAATTGCGAGTTGAAATATAACAGAATTCTTTTTAAAGTTTCCGGAGAAGCTATGATGGGAGCGAAAGAATTCGGTCATGATGCGAGTGCTATTAATAGAATTTGCTTTCAAATTAAACGGGCTTATGATTTGGGAGTTGAAATTTGCGTTGTTGTTGGCGGCGGTAATATATTTCGCGGAATGTCAGACGCAGCCAAAGGCATGGAAAGAGCAAATGCTGATTATATGGGGATGTTAGCAACTTGCATTAATGCAATGGCTTTGCAAGA
>CBFIDI010000088.1:0-4272 GCA_965661355.1 Rickettsiales bacterium
TAATTTTATTTTATTATACTGAAAGCCCGAGCAAGAATAAATAAAAGTTAGAATTAAAAATATTGTAATTTTAGTAAATATTCTCATAAATTATTTTCTGTTATATAATGAATGTGGACTTTGCCAAGTTTTAAATAATTCTGGATAATTTGTTGGTAAATTTATTTCACTATCTGGATTTAGTTTTTTTTGCTTATTGTAATCTTTAAACCCCTCCTCATAAACTCCTCTATCTTCAAAATAATTTAAATTTGGCTTCCAATTTGGCTCAAATAAAGATGGAATGTTAATCAAGGAATAGCCTAATTCTAAAATTCCGCCATTACCTCCAAGAATGTAAGAAACGCCGTCTCCTAAATTTTTGTTTGAATTTAGATAATCGCTTTCTGCTCTGTTTGCGCTATGTTGTAAATTATTGTCATTTGCTGGTGTTCCATAATATATTAAACTTAACACCGAATTTTCATTATTGTCAAGAAATTGGTTTTCATTTGAATTTAAGATTGAGATATAATTTCTTCTTCCACCTGCTGAATGTCCTGATAATGTTATTTCTTGAAGTTGGTTTAATTGGACTTGGTTTTGAAGTTGATTTTGATTTGAATATATTTCATTATTATGTGCAATTATTTGATTAGCTTTTTCGTGAATGATATTTTCAGTGTCTTTTTGAGTTTTAGAAGTTACTAATCCCATTCCAAGATAATTTATACCAACTTCTAATGAGTCGGTGAGGAATCCTTTTGCTTGAGTAAAGAAATTTTTGTTAGGATTTTCTTTGGATAAAGCACTTGTCGGATCATAAAGAACAGTAAAGCGCCCAGATTCATCAAAGCCACCAAGTTGCATTAAAGCATTTTTAGCAGCGTCATCTTGCGAGTTCATAATGCCATTTGAAGAAATTAAGTTTGATAAAAGATTAGGATTATCAATGGCTTGTTCTGGCGTATATGAATCTGTGGTAATTTGATAATTTTTTGCTGAATTTATAATATTTTCAAGTTGAACTTGCAAATTATTTGAATTTTTTGGCTTATCATTATTTTTAAATCCAAAAAATGAAGAAGTTTTGTTAAGCAGCGAAGATAAAAATCCTTCTTCTTTGTTATTATTTTGGATTTCTGAACTTAAATTCTGAACTTTGTAATATTCAGCTGATGTTAATAATGTTATTGTTGAAGTTCCGTCTTCTTTGGTTTGAACAAAGGGAACTATTTTTTCATCTGCTGTTTTATTCTGATTTTGTGCTAAAATTTCATTAATTTCGTTAATATTAGATTCTTCAATTGAAGTTGTCACAACTTGAAGTTGTGGGCCAATGTCAATATTAAGTAAAGATCCAGAATTTCCAGTTAACTCATAAGAAATTTGCTTTAAATCATTTTGTAAATTATTGGTTGCGTTATTTATTGCATTTAAAAGATTAAATCTTGAATTCAAAACAGTTGAGGATACAACTGTATTTGAGATTGAAGAAAGAATTGAATTTGGATTTTCGCCGAATAATTTTTCAGTTAATCGCTGGGCTTTTTCTTTGGTTTTTTCATTTTCTTTATCAACCGAACTTCCCCATTCAACTGCGTAAGAAATGTCAATTGGATTTACTCTAACTTCGCTAGTGATTTCTTGAGATTTGTTAATATTGCGGTTAATTGCCAATTTAGAATTATCTAAGTTTATTGCATCGCTTAAATCAACTGAATTTAAAGAATTATCTTCTTGGTTTAAATTAAGTTTAGTTCCAATATTTATATTTCCAGCTCCAATTGTGGCATAAGTCGTTTGTTTAATTTCGTGCATTGAATAATTTAAATTTCCTGAAACATTGTTTCGTGATGGAGAGCGATTTTGGGACTGATTGCCGCTTGAAGAAAGGCCTGAAAGACTTCCGCTCACTCCAAAACCAAAACTTCTAGCTTTGTCGCGATCATAAATATTTGAGTAAGTTAAGGAATTAGTATTTAAAGTTAAATTTTCACCATCAACGAAATTTTGTTGAGTTACATTTTCTTGATTGTAATTTGTGATATTGGCAATTAATCCGCCTTTAATATCAGTGTTATTTTGAACATTAATTTCAACAGAATTTACGCCAATTATTGTTGCCTGATTATCGACCCAGGCCCTGTTAGATTTTGAATAATTAATTCCAAAACTTCCATTTGCTTGACCAGAGGCGCTTCCTGCTGTTCCGCCACCAACATTAATTCCAAAAGACCTTGATTTAGAGGTATTTTGCTTTGATTCTAAATTTAAATTTCCACCAATAATCATATCAATATCTTTTGCAATTAAGTTTGAAGAAATTATGTTGGTGTCGCTTCTTGAATTGGTTGATAAATTATTACCAGCTTTAATTAAAGAATTAAGATAATTTTGCGAAGATGACTTTGATTGATTATACGCCAAAGAGCCAGAAAAACCACTTCCAATAATTGGAATATCAATTGAAAGCGATAAATTTGACGATTTATCTTGTGAATTTGAATTATCTGCTGTGATATTTAGTTTTCCTTTATTAGCATTTAGATTAATATTATTATTTGCACTTAAATAAGATGAAGCAATGTTGATATTAGCAGTTTTTTCTTTATTTGTAATTGCATTGTCCGCTTCTTCACCACTCCAACTCGTTCCAGAATTTAACGAAATATTATTATTTGCAATTAAATTATTCATAATTGCTTGCGAAGATTCACTCGATTGTTTTTGAGTGTTTAATTCAATATGAACAAAAATTCCCGCCCTAGCATTAGCATCTTTTCCAGTATTCATAAATTTAAAATTATCGTTAATCGCCTGTTCATTTCCTTGCAAAGACTCATCGATATCTCCTCCATTATCAATAAATTTATAAACAAATCCATCGTCAGAAAATTGTTCCATAATCGCACCTAAATCAACATTTTTCAAATCAATTATATCTTCAACGACTTGGGCAATATTACTTGAAATTTCAACTCTTGCATCAACAGACAAATCAGTGTTTTCAAGACTTTGCTTTTGATAATTATCAGAAGTTGTTAAATTAATTGAATTAGAAGAAGTTAGATTGATATCACCTCTATTTGAAATTAAATTTGAAGAATTTATGTTAATATTTCCTTTATTTTTGTTTTTAGAGGCATTTTCAAGAGAATTTCCAGCAATAATTGTGATTGAGGAAGAATTAATGTTTGATGAAACAACTTCACCTGATTCTGTTCTTGAGGTTGAAATTCCACCTTCAATTCCACCAGCAAGCATAAAATTTGATGAAGATATTTCAGCTTTTAAAAAAATATCGCCACGCACATTTGACTCAATTGTTTCCTTGATATCCATCGCTGATAATAAATTTACATTGCCATTTTCAGTTTGAATTAAAACATTTCCTGAATTAATATTATTATCAGTTTGTAAATTTGCAATATTTGATGCAATAATATTTACATCATCTTGCGAATGAAGAGTAATATCACCATTTAAAGCCATTAAATTTGAAGAAATATTTTTTATTTCATAATCTTTTCTTGAATTTCTTTCATAAGTTCCAATATTAAGTTGTCCACCGCTACTGCTCATATCTCTGCCACCAATTTTAACAACCTCTTCATTAAAAGAATAGTAAGAATTTTCAGTATCAGCTAAAATATTAATTCTTGAATCTTTGTTTTTATGAATTTCAACAGAATCATCATTGTGATTTTTGGCAATTATTGTTCCAGCAATTAATGCTAAATTTCCACCAGAATTAGATAATGTAGAATTTTCCTCATCATATCCAGAATTTAAATTAGAAGCTTTAATATTAATATTATTAGCAGAGTTCAAAGTTAAATCCTTTCCAAAGTTTAAATTTGAAGAAACCACGGTTTCGTTATATCTTTCAGTAATTGTTGTGCCTTTTTTTATTTCCATTACGCCGCCCGATACTACTGCTGCGGCTAAACCAGCCGAGCCCGCCATCACCGCAGCCGTTAAAGCACTTTCAAGGCTAAATCCAACTTTGCTTTTGGTCGTTTTATTATAAAAATAGTCAGTATCTTTGCCATTTAAAACATAAATATCAGCATTTTCATTGATGATTTCTTGATTAAAAGTTGTAGAATTTTGATCGCGATCAAGATATCTTCCAGCTGTAATATTTCCACTTCCCGCGCCATTAATATCAGATGTTTTAATAATTAAATTATCTCCACTGGTAATATTGATATTATTTCCATCAATAACTGATTTTTTATTTCTAGTATTTTGAATTATTGTTTGCGATGTTGACGAGCTGAAAGTTCC
>CBFIDI010000089.1:0-4035 GCA_965661355.1 Rickettsiales bacterium
CAAGTAATCAAAAGCTATAATTAATGAACCTTGATATTGACAAGAATAAATATGAACTTACCAAAGGTAAATCTTATGATGGCACAAGCCTTGCTTCGAACGAGCAAGAAATAAAATTTTTAAAAGAAGCCACAAACCAGAAAAGTGACGCCTCGTTTTTATGCGCAACAATTAAAGATGACAACCCAAACTATTTGGCAATAATATATGCTAATGAAAAATTTTGCAAAACTTTCAGACAAAATAACGAGGATTTAATCGGAAAAAGCTACGACTTTTTATTTGACGGCATAGATGTAAATTACTCTTCTGATGACCAGCTTGAATATATAAGAATGGTTAAATCGATTAAAGACAAAAAAGAATGTTCAATAGTTTTAAAGCTAGATAATCACATTGAAGATGATCATCAAATTACTAAGTTTAAAGTTAAGTTTGAACCTTGTCAAAAAGAAGGCTTGAAGAAGTTTTATGCAATTTTATCTTTTGAAATTATAAGCGAAGAGGTCATAGAAAACGAATCTTTAAAAAGAAGAAAACAAAGAGAAAAAGAAAAAAATGAAGGATTAGTTAAAACCCTTGAAAGATCACTTAGTAACGAAAAACTTCTTAGAGAAGTAAGTTATTTGATAATTTCTGATAAACCAGTAGAAGAAATTGCACGAAGCATTGCAAAGTCAATATGCGACTTATTAAAAACCGACAGATGCTTAATTCATGATCGCAAAGATGGCAAGACAAGGTTTATTGTTGAATATTCGAGCGCTGGGTCAAAATCTATAATTAACAATAAAAAAAATGAAGAACAGATTTTTGAGGCTAAAAAAGTCGTAAAAAACTATGTCGATTTTCAAAATATATTTTACAAAAAAATCAAAGGTAACTCTTCAAGAAGTTCAATTTTTATCGCCAATGACATCGGTCAAGATTCTTCATTTTCTAAAATTAGAGAAATTTGCGACAAATATGATATAAATTCTCAAATTACAGCAATTACATCATTTGACAACGAGGTAAATGGCGGAATTTATATACATTCTTCACAAAACAGAGATTATACCATTGACGAAATTGAATTAATAGAAATTATCGCAGATCAACTTTCTATTGCAATTGACAGGTCTTATTCAATAGAAAAAGTTATGGTTGCAAATCATAGTCTTTTAAAAAAAACTCTGGAACTAAAAGAGTCTATAAAAAAAGAAAAGGCGGTTCGAAAAATGCAAACTGAGTTTGTTGCTCTAGTTTCTCACGAATTTAAAACCCCTTTACAAATTATGGATTCAACTAGAGAATTGATAAGCAGAAAATTAAAAAGCCTTGAAATTAAAGATGAATCTTTTGATAAATATTTAGCAAAAATAAAAGGTGGAATTTCTAGAATGACCGGCCTTATTAACAGTACATTAAATTTGGCCAAAATGGAAAATGGACAAACTGAAATAAGGTTAGAAAAAAGTGAATTTGATATTCACGAGCTTCTTGAAGAAATTGTCGAAAAGACTTCTAACTTAATTTTGTCGAAAAATATTAATGTCTCTAAGGATTTTTGCAGTAAAATATTAAAAATTAACGCCGACAAAAAACTTATAGACCATTGTTTTACCAATATTATTTCAAATGCCATAAAATATTCTAAAGATGATACCAATGTCAAAATTATTACCAAAAGCAATGAAAATAAAATTGCAATTAAAGTAATTGACCGCGGAATAGGAATACCTAAAGAAGAAATATCGAAGGTTGGACAGAAATTTTTTCGAGCCAATAATACATTATCAGTCTCGGGAACTGGCATTGGCATTTATTTAACTAAATCTTTTATTGAATTACATAATGGAATGATTAAAATTGATAGCGAGCTAAATAAAGGTACTTCTTTTACCATAATTTTACCTAAATAATTTAATTATCATGAAAAAAACGATAATAATTACAATATTTCTATCTTTTATTACAAATTATGCAAGTTCTAAACCCTCTTATCCTTATGTTGAAGGCGATATTTTATTTGAATTAAGGTCCGATAATATTTTAAGAACCGACAAATCAGGAACTAAAGATAACGCTGGCTATGTAAATATTGAGCCAAATTTTGCTTTGGTGTTAAACGAAAATTGGTCCGTGGCTACTGGCTGGAGAATATTGCCAGTTAGACAAAGGCAATATCAATATCCGGAAAGGCAAAGAACTATTTTAGGGCAAGATATTGGTATAAATCGCGGCTTTAACAATGCTGATAATGGACTTATAGTTGAAGAATTAAAGCTAGATTTTGAAAATGAAGACATGAAATTTGCAGCCGGAAAGTTTAACCCTAATTTTGGAACTTTACACAGAAGAAATAAAAGAATTGGATTATTTGTAACCGACATAACGGAAGATTATGAATTGCGCGAAATGCTTGGCGCAAGTATTTCTGCACTTCTTGAAGATAGTGAAATAAGTATTAGCACTTTTTTTCGCGACACCACGGGCCTTAGCAATAGCGCAATCAACAGAAGAAAAAGTCGCAATAGAAATGATGGAATAGCTGGCAACACCGGAAGCTTATCTTCTTATGTAATTTCAATGGAAGGAAGGGACTTTTTAGGCGTGAAAAATCTTTTTTACAATGCTGGCTATCGCAGCCTTGGTGCCGATAGCTCGACCATAGAAACAGGAAGGGAGACCGGTTTTAGTGGCAATTTAGAATATTTATATAAAGTTTCTAGGTCAACATATTTAATTCCAGTTGCTGAATATGTAAAAATACACAACTTTACTGGTCGCAAAGGAAGGGACGGAGAATATTTAACAGCATCTTTAATAGGTAAATATTCTGGCTGGAGCGCAAGTGTTGCGGCGGTTTTTAGAAATCTAGACAATAATTACCCAGGCGCAATCAAAAAAAACAACAGAGATCAACTTTACCAATTCAGCGTTGGTTATAAATTTAAAAATAATATAGCCATTGATATTAGTCGGGCAGAATTAAAAGAAGATGGGCATGAAGCATCTATGCTTGGAGCGATATTAAGCTATCTTTATGAATTTTAGCCTGAATTAATGGATTATATCAGTCTATCAAACATTAATAATATCGGCATTGCATCTTCTGGACTTATGAATTCTAGGGTAGCTCATCAACTTGTTGGTTACGAGTTATTCAGATGTCTTTTTAGCTCTGTGCGCAGAAAAAAAGGGAGGCGCCTTAGTCGCTCACAAAGAAGAAAGCTTTTTAACAGAAAAAGAAGGTGGTTTACCGACAATATCATCATGCACCACAAGAGGCTGCATGACAGAAACCGCGAAATAGTAATTTCTTCAGCTAAAAGCAAAGTATCAGCAAGAAGATTAGAAAAAGCAAAGAGAAAAACACCGCAACCAGAAAACAGAACATGGCGCGAAAGAGTAGAAGTAAGAGACAAAGGAAGAATTGTCAGGGGTAGAGTTAGCGCCAGAAGAGCAAGAGCCAGAAGTAGATGGCTTAGCGTTTCAGACATTTCAATTTGCTAAACTATTTTAAGGTGCGAATAATTTTTTTACCCTTAGTAAAACTAACTATCTGCTATATTTCATATAATAGATAGTTTTTTCGCAAGAGCCCTTGGTAAAATAAAAATTCTATACAAATATCTTTAATTTGACGCAACTTTATTTTTGTTGAAAAAATTAGGGTCGACTAATAAATAATTTTTTTCTAGCCAATTTTAGCAAAATATCCTATAAATTATTATTTCTATTGTTAAATCTAGACCCGGCCTACTTCAAACTCAATTAAGGCCAGCAACTTAGCAAGTCTTATTTTTATAATAACCCTAGAAATATTCAGTGCAATTTTTGCGATATATTTCCTTAAAATTTTTATAACAAACCCAGTTTTTAAGTGCCAATTTACAATATTTATCAATAAAAGCAATAGCATTTTAACTTTATAATTGGTTATTGAATTCTAAATAACCTTTTCTAGAAGATTAGGTTCTAAACAACCTTAATTAACATGAATGTCTTTTAAAGCAATAATCTGTCTATGCGTAATAAATATATAAAATA
>CBFIDI010000090.1:0-4011 GCA_965661355.1 Rickettsiales bacterium
TCAGGGGGCGAGCTTTCTAGGTTTATGCTAGCTTTAAAAGTTGCATTAATTGATGTTAATTCTGCAGAATCTTTGATTTTTGACGAAATCGACACCGGAATTGGCGGTGTTACCGCAGACGCGGTTGGTAACAGACTTAAAGAATTAGCTAAAAATTTTCAAATTTTTGTCGTTACACACCAAGCTCAAATTGCCGCAAAAGCAGACCAACATTTTTTTATTAAAAAAGAAGTAATTGATAAAAAAATAAAAACAATCATTGAAAAATTAAATGAAAAGGGTCAATATCATGAAATAGCCAGAATGATTTCTGGTGAAAATATTAGCAACGAGTCTTTACAGGCCGCTAAAATATTATTAAATAACAAGATAAGTTAAAATGTCTACAGGAGATGATGATAATCCGTTATTAAGGAATTTTCGCAACGCATCAGTAATATTTTGCTTGATAGCTTTCGTATTGCTTTTTTGTTTCTATATTACAGGAACGCTTGTAATTGTAAGCGTTAATAGCAGTATAGATATATTACTAAAATATATCGACTTACCAATTCATAAACAATTCTCGCATTTATGGCTTACAGTAATTGCTTATTGGAAATTTTATTTACTTAATTTTTCAAAACTTTCAATTTCAAGCTATAATTACTTCCCGCTAAAATTATGGGTTAGTACATTTTTACCCTATTCCGCACTTATAGTTTGCGCTTGGCTTTTCAGGGCTCCTATTATGGATTGGCGACCATTTAAAAAACCAGAAACAATTTTTGGCGATTCTCACTGGGCAAGCGCCGCTGAAGTTAAAAAAATGGGCCTAAGATCAAAAGAAGGTGTGCTTTTAGGAAAATATAAAAAGAAATTTTTGATCACCGAAGGCTTTCAACATATATTACTATTTGCACCAACTGGTTCTGGTAAGGGTGTGGGTTTTGTTATTCCTAATTTACTATTTTGGAAAGATTCCGTTATTGTTCATGATATTAAACTTGAAAACTATGAATTAACTTCAGGGTGGCGCAAAAAAAGCCTAAACCAAAGAATATTTTTATGGAACCCCGCCGACCCCGACGGAATATCTCATTGTTACAACCCCATGGATTGGATCAGTAAAAAACCAGGGCAAATGGTTGATGATGTGCAAAAAATTGCCAACTTTCTTTTGCCCGAACAGGAATTTTGGCAAAATGAAGCTCGCGCCCTACTAACCGGAATTATGTTATATCTTGTTTGCGACGACTCAAAGCCAGCAACCTTAGGCGAAGTTGTAAGAACATTGAGAAGTGATGATGTTGTTTACAACTTAGCTGTAGTACTTGACACATTAGGAAATGATATCCACCCCGTTGCTTACATGAACATAGCTTCATATTTACAAAAACCTGATAAAGAAAGAGGTTCGGTTACTTCAACCGCCAACTCCTCTTTGGAATTATGGTCAAACCCCTTAATAGACACCACAACAGCAACTTCTGATTTTAACTTACATGAATTTAAAACAATTCCCCATACCGCTTATATCGGCCTAACGCCTGATAATATCAGTCGATTAAAGCCATTAATGAATATGTTTTATCAGCAAGCAGCAGCATTTTTTACAGCAAAATTACCTCAACCCCATGAAAAATATGGCGTTTTAATGATGATGGATGAGTTTCCGACCCTAGGAAAGATGGAGCAATTTCTTTCTGGTATCGCTTATTTTCGTGGTTATAAAGTTAGATTATTTCTGATTATCCAAGATACCGAACAGCTAAAAGGTATTTATGAAGAAAGTGGAATGAACTCATTTTTGTCAAACTCAACTTACAGAATTACTTTTGCTGCGAACAACATGGAAACCGCCAACTTAATTTCTCAGCTTTTAGGCAACAAAACTTCCGAGCAAGTATCTTACAATAAGCCAAAATATCTTGACTTGAACCCAGGTGCGCGTTCTTTGCATGTTTCTAAAACTCAACGTGCATTGTTATTGCCTCAAGAAGTTATTCAACTTCCGCGTGATGAACAAATAGTTCTAATAGAATCGCAGCCAGCAATTAGATGTACAAAATTATTTTATTTCAAAGAAAAATATTTTACCTCAAAACTATTAGAAAAAGTCCCAATTCCTAAACAAAAGCCAAATACTAAAAGAATGCAGACCAAAGAAGAGGCTCAAAACGCTAAAGATGTCAATCAAGAAGGTGAGGAGCAAAATAATCAGCAAGGTCAAGATGGCGAAAGCTCGCAACATGAACAAAAAGAAATTACTGGCGAGATCGATCACAGCCTTGACGAAAACCCGCAAGATCAAAGCTCAGAGGATTAGTTAAAAAAATTAATTCAAATTAACTTTACCAAAAACATGACAATAAAAACCGCGGTAATAGGAAATCCGATCTCTCATTCTAAATCACCAAAGCTACATGAATTTTTGATCAAAAAATATAATTTAACCGCTAAATATGAAGCAATTCAAATTAAGCCAGAAAATTTAGAGCAAGAAATTCATAATTTATTATTTGAAAAAAATTATAGCGGCCTAAATATCACAATTCCGTATAAAGAAAATATTTTTGAACTATTTAAAAACAAAAATTATACTTTAACAAAAAGTGCGAAAATTACTGGCTCTGTAAATACAATTTACAAAGAAAATGGCCATCTTGTCGGTTCTAGCTCTGACGGGTTTGGATTTATTAAAAATATTGAATTTTTTAAAGGCAAAGATTTTCTTGATAAAGATAATAAAAGCGCTCTTGTAATTGGGGCAGGAGGAGCAGCAAAGGCAATAGTTTTCGCCCTAAGTCAGAATAAATTTTCAAAAATTAAGATTTATAACAGAACAATAAAAAAGGCAGAAGTTTTAAAAGAAAAATTCAAAAATTATTGCGATATATCAATAATTGAAAATTTAAATGCTCGTCAATTTGAAAATTGTGATTTAATCACCAATACCACTTCAATGGGCATGAATGGAAGCAAAAACTTGCAAATTGATATTTCGCGCGCAAGACAAAGCACATTATTTTGCGATATTGTTTACAATCCTTTAATGACAAATTTTTTGCAAAATGCACAAAACAAAAACCATCCTATAGTCACCGGAATAGGAATGCTTATTTTTCAAGCGATAGAAGGATTTGAGAAATGGCACAATATTAAAATCGACATTTCAAAGCAAGATTTTCAATTTTTATCAAATATTTTAACAAAATGAAACTTAGCAAAAAGAATTCACACATAGTTGGGGCAAAATAATGGAGCTATTTTTAGTAGATTAAAAATGAATATATTAAAACCTTATTTACCAAAAATTCTTGTAATTAGCCTTGGATTTATTGTAAATATTATTGCAAATTCAAAAAAGTCAATAAATCTCTTGATTTAATTAAGAAAATTTATTAAAATTGGCCTTCAAGAACGAAATATGTTTTAAATTGCTGGTGATATTTTGTGAAAATTAAGCTTAATTTATTTGTAAATTGCCAAGTAATTTTAGCCTTATCATAGCAACTTTTAAACAAATAAATTCTTGATTTAAATAACAAAATATCAAAATAACTTAAAAATTTAACAAATGGCTAGTAACCTTACTGTTAGCGGAAATAAAGAAATATTATTAGTTGCAGAAAATATTGCTCATGAAAAAGGTATTTCACTTCAAGATGTAATAGGGGCAATGTCCGAGGGAATAAAATTCGCCGCTAAGAAGAAATATGGACAAAATCTTTCAATTGAATGTCAAATCGATAAGAAAACTGGCCAAATTAAACTTTACAACTCACTTAAAGTCGTTGAAAACGAAGAAACAGAAGATTTTAACAGCAAGATTCATATCAAACTTGATGATGCAAAGCAAAAAAACCCAGATGTCGATCTAGGTGATGAAATTTTACAAGAACTTCCACCAATCGATTTAAATAGAGTTATTGCACAAGTTGCTAGAAACGAAATTACTAGAAAAGTTAAAGAAGCTGAAAAAAATAAAGAATATGAGTTCTTTGAAAATCGCGTCGGAGATGTTGTAAG
>CBFIDI010000091.1:0-3928 GCA_965661355.1 Rickettsiales bacterium
AATTTATTTTTTTTAAAAAGTGAAAAAAAAGCCATAATAATTTGAATTTTTAGTGAAAATACTTTGTTAATTGAATTGTAATATATTTTTTATTAATTTCAAATTTATTTTTCTTGTAATTATGTCGCCTGAAGTGTTGATATTTGTATTTTTGACATAATTTTAGATTGTAAATTTTTTTCAAAAGATCATAGTTTAACATGTTTGTGATTGGTGAATTTAGGCGGGATTTTATATTTACTTTTGATAAGATTGCTTTTTAACATTATCCGCATGTCATTTAAATTTAATAATTTATTATTGAGAGGTAAAAATCTTCAATTAATATATTATTAGTAAAGAATGAGTAATATACCAGCGATAATAGGAAGTTTTGACAAAGACTTTATTGGCTAAATTTTAATAAACGAATAGTAAGTTATAAAGTATTGATGCTAAAATTTCAGCCCCAATATTTAAATGTCTCATAAATAGTTTGATTTTTTTAATAGAAAATATTCATAAAAATACAATTATAGATATTTGGAGCAATGTTGAGTCTTTAATAATTTTTGGCTAAATTTAGCTTTCTGATTTTTTATCGGGTGTAAAATAAAATTTACAAAACATTGAGTTATCTAGAAAGCGAAATACAAAAACTAAGCTAACTATCAATTAATATTTGTAATTGTTGATAGGTTTAGATAAATTAAGTCTCTTAATCTGTAAATTGGGGAGGGGAAAATAAAGGCGGAATTTTATAGATATATTTTGCCTTAGTGAAGAATTATAATCATAAAACAATTTATTATGCCTTGGTCGTTTTAGTTAATGACTTTCTTGAATTAAATTGAATAAAGCAATTTAACCTTTTTAGAGAAAAAATCAGGGTGGTTTTCTTTAAAGTAACTAAGTGCATTTTCCAGTTTTTCTTTAGTGAATATGCCAAAACAACTTGAACCACTTCCTGACATATTAGCATTTGTAGCGCCTAATTCTTGAAGCTTTGACAATATTTCTTGAATTTGTGGTGCGAATTTTATTGAAATTTGCGTTAAGTCATTTCCAAGGCTTATTAAGCTTTTAATATTTAAAGTTAATAATTTTTGATCGGGCAATCTTTGCGAAAAATTTAATTTACTGTTTTTATAATTAGTAAATATTTTTTTAGTTGACAATAATTTACCTGGATTTAATAGTAATATCTCACAATTATTAAACTTTTTTAAACCAGAGTAAATTTCTCCTCTATTTTTTATTATTGATGATTTTCCTTCTAAGAAAATAGCGATATCAGAGCCGAAATTAAAAGAAATATTAATTAATTCTTTCTTGCTAAGGTTTAATCTGCAGTTTCTATTTATAAATTTCATAAACTCAGCTGCATTAGAAGATCCGCCGCCCAAGCCACCACCAATTGGAATATTTTTTTCTAATTCAATTTTAAATTCTTCTTTAAGATTGAACTTTTTTTTAAAAAATTTGAAAATATCAACCAAAATATTATTGTTAGAATTTAGAAAATTTGAATAGGGGCCCGAAATAAGAACAGAGAAATTATCACTTTTAGTAATTGATATTTTGTCTTTTAAGTCAATAAAGGAAATTGCAGATTCAAGATCGTGATAATCACCAGATGCGCCAGTTATTTTTAAAAAAAGATTAATTTTTGCATAAGAATAAAGTTGCATTCTACCTTGCGCGATATTTCCTTTTATATTTCTTTCGAATATTTATCGGTTTTCTAATGTCAGAAGTGTCTTTATTGAAATATTCAAAAAACTCTCCTTCTGGCGAGATAAACATTTTGGTATTCTCGTTTTTTAAAGTAGCCTCATAGGCTTGCATAGAAAGGTAAAAATAAGCAAATTCAGGGTCAATTTTATATGTTTGGGCATAAATTTTTGTTGCATTAGCATCACCCAAGCCTTTAACTATACTAGCATTTTTTTTGGCTTCGGCTAATATTATTTCTCTTCTTTTGTCAGCTTCAGCTTTTATTTTTTGAGCGGCCTCTGCACCATTTGCCCTAATTTCTCTGGCTTCTTTTTCACGCTCGGTCTGCATTCTTTTAAAAATTGCATTACTATTTTCTTTTGGCAAATCGCCTCTAACAATTCTTACATCTATTATTTCGACGCCAAATATTTTAGATTGCCTAGACACCACTTCTTGAATTTTATACATAACATCATTTCTTCTGTCGGTTAAAAGTTCGTTTAGCTGAACTTCACCAATAATTTGACGCAAGCTAGAATCTATAATTCCGCTAAGCCTAGAGTTAATTCCGTATATATTACGAACCGTCGTATAAAACTTTAACGGGTCAACTATTTTATATTTTGCAAAAGCGTTAATAATCAATCTTTTTTGATCAGATGCAATAACTTCTTGATCCTTGATGTTTAAATCTAAAATTCTTTTATCAAAAATCACTACATTTTGAAAAAAAGGCATTTTAAATTTTAAACCCGGCGTCTTAATAACCCTGACCGGGTCACCAAATTGCAACACTAGGGCTTGACTTCGTTGGTCAACTTTAAATGTGGTTGCGTATATAAGTGCAATAGTAAGTGCCAATAAAGCTAGGTAAATTTTAAATTTTTTGCTTTCAAGAAGTTTGTCTATCATTTTTGAGATGTTGCTTTGATTTTACTTTGATTATTTTTATTTAAATCATTTAACGGAAAATAAGGAAATATTCCAGATTGACCAGACTTGCTGTCAATCAAGACTTTATCTATATCGCCATATATTTTGCTCATGGTTTGCAAATACATTCTTCTTCTGGTTACATCTTTTGCTTTTTTGTATTGGTTATATAACGCAAAGAATCTTTTTGCCTCACCTTCGGCATTTGCTTCAATTCTGCCTCGGTAGGCTTCAGCCTTTTCTTTCATCTCGGCCGCATTGCCTCGGGCGCGTGGTATTATGTCGTTAGCGTATGATTGCGATTCGTTTATTACGCGTTCTTTATCGGCCCGTGCGGTCTGAACATCTCTAAAAGAATCAATAACTTGCTTTGGCGGGTCGACCCTTCTAAGTTGAACCAGAATTATCCTGACACCGGCGCTATATTGATCAAGTATGTTTTGCAATAAAACTTTAGTTTGTTGTTCAATTTCGCTTTTTCCATCGGATAATGCTTCAGAAATTGGGGTTTTGGCAATAACCTCTCTCATGGCGCTTTCCGCAGATTTTCTGATTGCGGCTCTGGGTTGGTAAATATTAAAGGTATATTCTTCGATATCTTTAATTTGCCATTGAACCTGAAATTCTATATCTACAATATTTTCATCGCCAGTGAGCATTAAATTTTCAATTGATGTATCTCTTTCTCTTCTTCCCCTTTGCTTTCTGACTGAATCTTTAGCTGAGTTATATCCAAATTCTTCGGTATTAACGGTGGTAATTTTTTGTTTTATAATTTTACCAATTGGAAATGGCAGATGGTAGTTTAAACCCGGAGTGGCAATTGAATGAAATTTACCAAAATATAAAACAATGGCATTTTCGTCAGAGTCAACTTTAAAAAACCCAGTAGCAAGCCAAAGAGATAAAATTCCAAATGCAATTAACAATATAAATTTTTTTGGAGATTGCTCAAGATTGTCAAAAAAACCATTTGAACCACCGCCCGAGCCACCAGAGTTAGAGCCTTTTGATTTGCCATTAATCAATTCCTTGATAATAGAATTATATTTTGACGAATTATTTTGGCTATTTTGTTTGTTTTGATTATATTCTGAATTTGTAGACCACGGACTTATAACATTGCTGTAATCTTGTTGTTGTGTGTTTTCTGCTTTGTTTTTGCTTTCTTGCTTATCTTCAATAGCTTCTTTCTGATTTATATTATTTTGCGATTCGCTTTGCTCTTCTTTATCTTCAGGTTCTGAATCTGTTGTTTTTTTATCTTTGGGTTGTTGATTTTGCTCTTTATTACCTG
>CBFIDI010000092.1:0-3762 GCA_965661355.1 Rickettsiales bacterium
TCAATCTTTGAAGATGTGTAGTGGTGTGTCAGATGTAGTTGCTATTTAGAAATATTACGGCGTCACGTATGTGTATATGTTGGCTTTTGATTAGAGAGGTTGTTATTGGTTAAATAGGTAAAAAATCATACCTTATTTGACAGGTGTAAAAATTAATCATTAATTTCTAGGTTCGTCAATGCTTTAAAATTGACGCATTAACAACATTAATTCAATAAATTCAAATTTTGAAATGAAAAATGAGAAAAGGACAATTAAACCGATATTATATCAGGATTTATCCAGAAAATCCTAGAAAACATGAAAAAACATGCTATACAAGAATTATTGTTGCGACAAGCAAGAGTTTTGCGATAAAGCGAGGTGGAGACCTTGCTTATAGGCTTGGCATTGAGGCTAGGCAAATATCGGTTGTTGGTGTTGTTTTGCCAAAATCAAAATATCGTTTTGGAAAATTGATTAAAGATTATATTGAGAAAAGACAAGTAATGCAATCAGGCTATAGTATTAGATTAGAAGGCAACATAACTATTTAGTTAATTCACAGGAGTTCTTATCAACGATAATAGTTGTATATGGAAGCCTATCTTTAAATTGGTATTCATATTTTACTCCTCCTCCCAATTTTATAAAGGCAGCCATCGGAGTCTTTGGTTGACATACTACTTTAATCGTAGAAATTTTTAGGCTATTTTTTAAATCATTCAAGCTAACTTTATTATCAGAAGCCATAGATTTTAGATAATCAATATCATAGCCGAGTATGGCAGTCAAATTAATCATTCCTTTATCAGCAAAAACTTTTTCTATAAAAAGCTCATTGCTCATTTTCATTGGCAGTTGATGGGATAATTCATCCGCTAACTCCCTCGCTTTTTTACAAACATCAAATTCAATTAGATTTGGCTTGCATTCTTCATATTTGGTCTTCGCTTGTTTTGCCATTTCTTTAGCCATGCTGCAGTTTTTGCTAGTGCATTTATTCATACCCTGACATGCTAAATGGTCAATCTTGATGTTTATGTATGGAGTTCTGTCTTGAAAATAATACTGCTGCGTTATAATACCACCTTGATTTATAAAAGAGTCCTTTGGTAATGAATGGCACATAATTTCAATAGAACTCTTTCTAAAGAGATCTAGAAAATCTTTTTTTGATACATTGCCAATTTTTAGTAACTCTGATTCAATATAAGGCTCATTATAGTTAAAAGAGAAAGTCATTATGACCTCATTCTTGTTGGCGGAAATTTTTTCAAATAGAACCCCCTCTTCATTTCTAGTTCCTATTTTTATTGGTGAAAATTTAGAATAGTTTTTTGCAAAAAATTCTGCTTTTTTACATATATCAGAACCACTTTGAATTGATTTGCATTTGTCTTTAGGGTTTATTGATAAATCAAGCGCCTTTCTAACGCCAATCATATCTCTAAGATCAAGCGTATCTTCTGCTAAAGAGATGGCGACATTTAAAGTTAAAAATAATATAAAAATTAGGACAGATAAATTTCTTATGCACATACTATTAATCTATATTTTGATTTAAAACATTTGACCTTCCACCCTTATCTAAAGCTCTACTGTAAACATTACTGTCAAAATGCGCACAAGAGTCCGAAAGCACTGAAACTATAGGAAGTATTAATATAGAACCGACGGCGTCTATAATGCACATTGTATATTCAGCCTTTGGTCTTAATCTTGAATCCCCAATTACCTTTTTGATCCAAAATTCCCTATTCGCATAACCGTTTTTAGCGTAAAGGACCAGTTTATTATGATCTGTTTTTACCATTACCGAGACGGGAGTTTCTCCAACCTCTTCACCATCAATAAAAACCTTGGCACCTTTGGGATAAGAGTTAAATTTGACCTCGACATCTCTTTTATTAAAAATCATTGCGCAAGAATTTGCGTAAAGTGAAAAAATAATCAGAAGAAAATATTTGAAATATTTTGAGGGAAAACAATTTTTTTTACCGTTTTTCATGCGTCGTTTTAACTGGTTATCAAAAAGTCACTGGTGGGATGGTGACTGGGAGTTGATAACCCGCGTTACGACGGTGCAGTGCTTTTAGGCAAGCCCTGGACATAGCGCTACCTCCCAGTCATAAGACTGAGAGACGAGCATTTTTTGCTTTCGATCTGACTCATCTAATTCAGATCGCGTAACGATTGGGTTATCAAGCCAATATACCATCTACAAAAGTAGACCTCTAAATAATACCACGGGGTCTTTTAAAACTCAATGAGGTTTTTTGTGGCAAAATTTAATGTTTTATAATAAAATATTGATATTGAAGTTGATTCGCGATTTTTCCGTGTGTAGGCAAAAAAATATAGAGACCAAACAGTTAATAAGGGGGGTGTTTTTTTGATTTTCGGGGGGCGGGTTTAACATAACTAATATACTATTAAAATACTAAATTATGAGTTTAAATAATTTTGCAAGAGGTTCTGAATGGCGATGCTGGGATCTTCATATTCATACACCATTTTCTCATACCTCAGAATATGAAGGGGATACGGAAGAAGAAAAATGGAATAATTTCTTTGAGCATTTAGAATTAATCTCGGAAAAAATAAAGGTTGTAGGCATTAATGATTACCTATTTCTTGACGGATACAAAAAGGTTCTTGAACATAAGCAGAAAGGAAATCTAAAGAAAATTGACTTAATACTTCCGGTTGTTGAATTTAGGCTAAAGGAATTTGTTGGTAGCAACGATTTAAAAAGAATAAATTATCATATAATTTTTGCAGATCATTCAGTCATTAGTGCAGCACAAATTGAAGCTCATTTTTTAAATCAACTAAGTGGCTCATATAATTTAGATGCAAATTGTACTGATACGACAAGTTGGGGCGGAGTTGTTCAAAAAAGCTCATTAACTGACCTAGGGAGGGCTGTATATAATTCAACACCATCAGAGCGAAGAGGAAAAAATAATTTCTTAGAAATTGGTTTTAACAATATTAACTACGAATTATCAACAATTGAGAAGGCGTTAGGAGAAATTGAAAAGCCGAATTCATACTTAAAAGGAAATTATATTAAAGCCATTGGCAAAGCTGAGTGGGAGAGTTTTAGATGGGATAGTTGCCCTGCTGAAAAAAAGAGTATTATAAATAAATCACACTTTGTTTTTTCTGCTTCGCCAACCCCAGAAGATGCATTAAAAGGAAAGAATTCTCTATTCAAGCAGGGAGTAAATAATAGATTGTTGCATTGTAGCGATTCTCATCAAATTGCAGACGATCCTACCAATACCAAGCCAAAAGAACTTGGACATTGCTTTACCTGGTTAAAAGCTGATACAACCTTTGATGGCCTGAAACAAGTTATAATGGATTCAAAAAGTCGTATTTTTATAGGAAAAGAGATGTGCTTGGGAAGTATGCCATCATATACTATAGATAGTGTTGAAATAAAAAATGCTCCTTGGCTTCAAAACAGTTTAGTACCGCTAAATTCAGGGCTCGTAACAATTATAGGGGCTAGAGGTTCTGGTAAAACTGCTTTAGCTGATTTAATAGCTGCGGGGGGATATTCAGCAACTCAAAAAGAAAATAAGCGTTCATTTATAGAGAGGGCAAAAAACTTATTAAAAGATGAATCCATAACTCTTAAATGGCTTACAGGCGATACAAGTGGCAATGAATTAAAGAATGTAAGTATAGAAGATTTTCTCGGCGAGTCAAAAGTACAATATCTTTCTCAACAATTTGTTGATCAGCTGTGTGCAGCAGATGGCGTTACAA
>CBFIDI010000093.1:0-3663 GCA_965661355.1 Rickettsiales bacterium
GGACTTCGCTTCGCTATCCGCGAAGGCGGAAGAACTGTCGGAGCTGGTGTTGTTAGTAAGATTGTAAAGTAGCAAAAAATTTTTAAGTTTGCTTTATCTTAAACATAACAGCGAATCAAGTTCGTGCTTTTGAAGAAAAACGACCTCTAATTGTTTTTAGGGGTCGTTTTTTTGTTTTTAGGGTTTTTTTTATTGAAATATAGTTAATTGAGTAAGAGCGAAATATGTAGATGACGAAGGTCAATATTATTTCTAATATTTTAAGAAGATTATTTTTTATATCATTTGCCGAGATTATATTGATATATTGTCTAGCAAAAACTTCAAAATAATATTGATTGGTCACGAAATTTGACTTTTTTGAATTGCATGGCAACAGGAGCGATTAATATATATTTTTAACAAACCGCAATTATATAACCTGTAAGCTCATATTATAATCTTTAGGTCTGCGCCGTTAAAAAGTTTTAGTTGTTTTGTAGTGGATATAAATCGTTAACAAAAATTACTTGTAATATTCTATTTAGTTAAGTTAGATCGTCTATGGTTATTTATTCTTCTAAATAATATATCCAAATTACTTCTTAATCATCGCGAAATCTTCTATTTTAATTTTATTTTCTTTTATCAATACAAAGAATATCCTCAGATTCTTTAGAAAAATATTGCGACAAATATAAAATATTAAATCTTAGATTTTTTAGTTTTTGCCTTGTGTCAAGTTGCGTTTCTAAATATCAATTAAGGCCTAAATAATTTAGGTTAATAAATTGTCAGCAAAAACAAACTATAGAAACTCTAAGTTGGCAATAAACTATGACGGATTAGTTTGTGTTTGAAGGTGGAATTGATAATTTCTATTAGTGAAAAACTTTCAAGTAAAATATTATATTATTATATTTTATTTTAATTCTTCTGAGTTCTAATTTAAGGATTTTATTACTTGATAGATCCATTTTTTACCTTAAAAATCATATTAAAAATCTAGACATATATTTTGAATATGATTTTTACTAAAAAGTTAAGGAGTAAAATAGATTTACTCATCTAGTCTAAGAGCTGCTAAGAAGGCGCTTTGCGGAACTTCAACATTTCCAATTTCACGCATTTTCTTCTTGCCTTTTTTCTGTTTTTCTAGAAGTTTGCGCTTTCTTGAAATGTCGCCTCCATAACATTTCGAGGTTACATCTTTTCTCATGGCCGAGACTGTTTCGCGAGCGACTATTTTTCCACCAATTGCAGCTTGAATTGCAACGGCGAACATTTGTTTAGGAATTAGTTCTTTTAATTTTAAGCAAAGGGCTCTTCCGCGGTTTTCGGCTCGGCTTTTGTGGGTTATTAACGATAATGCATCAACCGATTCACCATTGACTAAAATTGAAAGCTTGACTAAATCGCTTTTTTCATAGCCATCCATTTGCCAGTCAAAGCTAGCATAACCTTTGGTGCAAGATTTTAAAGAATCGTAAAAATCATAGACAATTTCGTTAAGCGGAAGTCGATAAACCGCCATGGCACGATCGCCAACATAAGTCAATTCTTTTTGTATGCCGCGTTTTTTGGTGCAAAGCTCTAAAACCGAGCCAAGAAATTGGTCCGGAACCATAATTGTAGCTGTTATCCACGGCTCTTGAATAAAATCTATTTTTTGCGGATCTGGCATTTCGCTTGGTGCATGAACCAAAATAACCGCTTCTTCGCGCTCGGAATCAGTTAGATTTTTTGATTTTGTAGTATGTATTTTATAAATAACCGAGGGCGCGGTTGTAATTAAATCTAGGTTAAATTCGCGATCTAGGCGCTCTAAAACAATTTCAAGGTGAAGTAGGCCCAGAAATCCGCAGCGAAATCCATGACCCAAAGCAGAAGAGGTCTCCGCTTCAAATTCAAAACTTGCATCATTTAAATGTAGTTTTCCAAGGGCCTCGCGGAATTTTTCAAAGTCCGAGGCGTCAATTGGGTAAATTCCACAGAAAACCACGGGTTGATTTTCTTTAAATCCAGGCAGTGCTTTAATTGTTTCGTTTGACGAAAGAGATATTGTGTCTCCCACATTACAATCTTTCACCTCTTTAATCTGGGCGTTAATAAAGCCAACTTCGCCAGCCTTAAGCTCGTCGCAAGATATTTTCTTTGGACTAAAAAATCCAACAGAATCAACTTGATAATCATTACCAGTTGACAGCATTTTAATTTTTTGTCCGCGCTTAATCTTCCCGTCAATAACTCGAACAAGACATATTACACCAAGATATGGATCGTACCAGCTGTCGACTAAAAGTGCTTTAAAAGGCTTTGTTTCGTCACCTTGCGGCGCTGGAAGTTTGGTTACAATTGCTTCTAGGGTCTCTTTTATACCAACGCCAGTTTTGGCTGAAACTAATATAGCCTCACTGGCGTCAATTCCTATTACCTCTTCAATTTGCTCTTTAACGCGGTCGGGATCAGATGCGGAAAGGTCAATTTTATTTAAAACAGGAACTATTTCGTGATTATTTTCGATTGCTTTATAAACATTAGCAAGGGTTTGGGCCTCGACGCCCTGAGTTGAATCGACAACCAAAATTGACCCTTCGCAAGCGGCCAGACTTCTTGAAACTTCGTAAGCAAAATCAACATGGCCCGGTGTATCTATTAGGTTTAGCATATATTCTTGCCCGTCATCAGATTTATATTTCAAGCGCACGGTTTGAGATTTTATGGTAATTCCGCGTTCTTTTTCGATATCCATTGAATCAAGAATTTGAGCCGACATATTGCGCTCTTCAATAGCTCCACATTCTTGAATTAAGCGGTCAGATAGAGTTGATTTTCCGTGGTCTATATGAGCGACGATTGAAAAATTGCGGATTTTTGATATTTCTGTCATTGATGCTTAAATATATTGATTTTTAGCTTTAAAGAGGTTATCATAAAGGCGCCGAGCCTTAAAACTGATTTTTATGTTTTTAAATATTTTAGTTTAGAATTATTTTTACTTAAAACTGTTACAAGAGCCTATTTTAGCAATTATAGAATGGGAATATTTTAAAATCTAGAGATTTATAATGCTTGCAAAGTTTTTATAAGGTGGCTTTCTTGAATTTATCAGATAAAAAAGAGATTAATTATTTAAAAGGCGCTTGGTTAGTTGGTTTCATAACGCTTTATATATAATATTTTTATAAAATATAATTTATGTCAAACAAAATACAATCAGTTCGCGGTACAAAAGATTTATTTGGGCAAGATATTCTGTCTTTTAATCACATTATTGAAATTGCAAAGAAAAGGGCGGCAAATTATAGCTTCAACGAGATTCAAACGCCAATTTTTGAATTTTCAGAGGTGTTTGAAAGAAATTTGGGCGAGAGTTCGGACATTGTTTCAAAAGAAGTTTATAAATTTGAAGATCGTGGCGACAATTTTTTGACTCTGAGGCCAGAATTTACGGCCAGCATAGTTCGCGCGCTTATTTCAAATGGCGAACTTTCTCAATCTTATCCGCAGAAAATTTTTTCGTATGGGCCAGTTTTTCGTTATGACAGGCCGCAAAAAGGTCGCCAGCGTCAGTTTAATCAGATTAATTATGAGGTTTTTGGTGAAGAATCTAAATTTTTAGACGCAGAAATAATTTTTTTAGCGGCGCAAATTCTAAAAGACCTAAATATTTTTGACAAGACC
>CBFIDI010000094.1:0-3553 GCA_965661355.1 Rickettsiales bacterium
ATTTTTTTAAGAATTTTTAACATCAATAAATATTATTTCGTCAAGAATATGGCTTTTTTCAATAATAATTTATCATTAAATTCAATAATTCATTATAAAGAGCAAACTAACGCTTAAAAATTATATTTATTATCGCACCAAACCCTAGATTTAAAACTAAAAATTAACAAAAATATATTTACGCACTTGACAAATTAGCAAAAAATGATAGTTTTATATCCAAAACAATTAGACCCGTTAATAAAACCTAAATATTCTAAGCCTTAAATAATAAAAATCATGTCAATTAAAGTTAATATTAAAAATTTTACATCAGCATTGTTAATTGCTGCCTTCACCTCTTCTTGCGCAACTATTATTAGCTCAAACACGCAAAATGTAACATTAACACCTTCAGATCCAGACATAGAAGCTGAAGTTTTAATTAGAAACGGATCCAATCAAGTTAACACAAAAATCCCTTCTGTCGTAATGCTAAAAAAAGACAAAAGCCCATTGATAGTTACTGTAAAAGAAAATAAATGCTACAAACGAAGTAATACATATTCAAAACCCGATTACGACATTATCATGATTCTTGGCGGCGTACCCGGAACAATTACCGATATGTCAACTGGTGCGGCCTGGAAATATCAAGACAATATTTATATTAATGTCGACAAAAAAAATAATCGCCATTGCCGATAATAACATTTTCAATTTTTAAATAGCCAGTTTATGCGTTAAAAACCCTTAATATCACCTTAGTAATTTTTAACAATAATAAATTCTCTTAATAATTTTATTTACCCTAAATCATCATTTAAATATTGATAATTCTACAACTTAAATATCTAAACAATAAAATTTTACTTAACCTTACCAACTAAACTAAAAAATGAAAATGACAAATATAGGAAACAAACTTAGATCATTGATATTATTATCAATTCTTTTTTTCTCTTCATCTTGCGGGCTATTATTTGGCGGCAGAACAACCGGAATAAACCTAATTGCAACCGACCCCGACGCCACAGTACAGGTTGAACTTAACCAAAATGGAGTTATCCGAGAGGCCGAAGCCCCTGGTTATGTAAGTGTAAACAGGTCAAAATCAGATATTATTGTTACCGTCAAAGAAGATTCTTGCTATAAAAAATCTCAAACAGTTATAACTCCTGGCTATAATTTCATTGCCTTTATCGATGTCATCTGGGGTGTTTTCGGCCTAACTTCAACAACTGTCGATTACACAACCGAAGCCTTCTGGGATTATGACAATACCGCCTACATTAACACCGCAAAAAAAAGCAACTGTAAATAACAAACCCAATCATGGCCCTAGACAAAATATTTAATTTTAAAATATTATCTCTAGGGCTTTTTATTTTTTTCTCCACACTACTAAATTCCAATATTTCTTTAGCTAAAAATCCTATTACGATTAATGAATCAAAGAAATATCAAATTCAAATTTTTAATAAATTAAAAAATTCACATCTTCACCAAAGCAATAAATGGCTATCTTTACTTCATTATTATAATGGCAAAAGCGTAATTACCGACCCTAAATTCTTTTTAAGTAAATATGGAAAAACCAATCCTAAACTAGAACTTGAAGCAACAATCAAAGGAATTTTTAACAAAAAGAACCTAGATAACACGCATATAATTTGCAAATATCCAGCCAGAGTTAAGTTTTTAACTTCTAAGCTTTCAATTAAAAGTTCTTTTTTAGCAAAGCCAGATTGCTTACATTTTAAAAACTATTTAACAAAAACCTCTCCAGAAAAAATAAAAATAGTTTTTGCCTCAGAAAATGTTAACAGCCTAGTTAGCATGATGGGTCATATTTTTCTTAAAATAGAAGGTGATAAAAAAAATGGAAAGAAACCCGAACATGCAATTGGCTATTTTGCAAGCTTTAACAAAGAAGAAATATTATCTTTTTTAATAAAAACAATTTCAACCGGAGCTAACGGAGCTTATTTTCTAGAACCCTACCACGACGCCCTCGACAAATATAATAACCGCGAAAAAAGAAGCCTGTGGCAATATGAATTACAGCTAACAAAAACACAATTAGAAGACTTAATATTTCACATCTGGGAAATGAAAAATATTATTACAAAATATAAATTTGCTGGCCATAATTGCGCAAATGCTTTGTTATTTTTACTAGCCCCAATTGACCACAAAATAACCAATTTCATTAGTCCAATCGACACCCCAATCGACGCAATAAGAAAGATAAAAAATTTAGGATATATTAAAAAAGTCGATCTTTTACCAGCGTCAAATTATAAATTTCGTATGATTTCAGATAATCTATCTTACCAGCAAAAAAAAATATTAAATAATATCATTAAAACAAAAAACTTGAATTTAATTAATAATAAAAACCTGCAAAATCAGGCAAATTTACTATATGCATTAAGAATAATTTTAGATTACAAGCTTTTGTCTAATAAAATTTCGCAAGCTTCATATTCAAAATTACTAGATGAAATTTATAAAAGGCAAAAAAATCTTAAAAATTATTCAAATAACTTTAAATATGAAATTAAAAATCCGCTAAAAAAAGCAAAATCTTCAAATATCAAACTCGGATTTCAAAAGCGAGGAATTAATAAAGACAAAATAAATCTTGAATTTTATCCGGTCTATAATGAAATTCTAAGCAATAATTCAGAATATTTTAGCGACTTTGACTTACAATTAATGAATTTTCAAACCGGATATTATCCACAAAATAATAAATTTAGAATTGACAATATTGATTTATTTAAAGTAAAAAAAATTATTCCTTACGATTTAAATATCCAAGGATCTTCCAGTGCTTTAAAAATAAATCTTGAAAGACATAATTTTAATCATAACTCACAAAAGCTATTTCCTAATTTTACATTCGGTACTGGCTTGGCACAAAATATTTTTACAAATAATATTTTAATTTATTCCATTCTAAATCCAGGATATTCTTACTTTTTAAATAACGATATTTTTTATCTAAAACCAGAAGTTGGAATAATTTTTAAACAAGGCTCCATTGGCAAAACAAGTCTTAATTACTCAAAATATTTAACAAACCGATCCTACAAATATCAAAAGGTCACAAAAATTGAACAAGCATTTTTTATAAGCCAAAATTTTAGATTAAAATTAAACTACAATAAATTTTCTGGCGTAATATTTCCAAATTTCAGAGAAATGGGCGCTCAAATCGAGGTTAATTTTTAGAAAAATATTATCATAAAGCCGCTATTTAAAACACTAGAACAATAAAAAGAACTCCCTCAAATCATATTGTTCAACAATTTTTGACAAATATATAAAAAATCTTGCATTTTACAAGGGCGCATTATATAATTATTGAATAACTTTATCATAAAAATAC
Organism: Rickettsiales bacterium; assembly: GCA_965661355.1. Lineage (GTDB taxonomy): Bacteria > Pseudomonadota > Alphaproteobacteria > Rickettsiales > UBA1997 > CAMCFD01. The sequence continues at coordinate 3,377 of CBFIDI010000094.1, forward strand.
ACTAAATATATTTTTAACAATGGCTGCAAAAAATAAAAAATCATCAAAAGCAAAAAGAAATTCAATTTTGTTTAAGCTTGTAAGCTCTGCAGGCACCGGCTTCTTTTATCTTGCCAGAAGAAACCCTAAGCAAAAACCAGATAAAATGGTCTTCAAAAAATATGATCCAGTTATAAG
>CBFIDI010000095.1:0-3523 GCA_965661355.1 Rickettsiales bacterium
TAAAATCTTATTTTATCTTTACCATTTGCACTTGAATAATCTTCGTTATTTTTGACATCAACCAAAAATTTCACATTTTCCATTTTTAAATATTTCAACTCAGATTCAACTATTTTTGCTAATTTCTTGCCACTTTCTTGTCTTTTTTTAGTTAATTTGTCGCATAATTTATCGTAATCAAGCTTGATTTCAGCTTGCTTTTTTTCCAAATTTTCACTCATCATGCATTCGTTATCGATAATTTTTAAATCTTCTTTCGATTCTTCAATAATTTTATATAGTTGGTCAGAATTTATGTTAAATTTTCGTGATAAAGTTCGTATTTCAAAAAGCCTTTCTTCAATTTCTTTAGGGTTGTCGCGGTTGTCAGAAATGTCTCTTTGGGTTATTTCTAGAGAATTTATAATATTTTCTAGCTCTATATTACTATTGTCTATTTTGTCACTAATTTGCAAAAAATCTTCTTGTTGATCGGATAAATAATTTTCGATAATATTTTGACTTTTAATTAAATTACTTTGCGCCAAAGACAATTCTGAATTAGCTTTTAACAAAGAATTCTTAAAATTTGATAAAAAATCAATTATTTTTTCTCTGCCTTTTAAGCTGTCACGCTTTTTTATAAGATCTTCCTCTTCATTTTCTTGAATATCGGCACTTTCAAGTTCTTTGACAATATATTCAAGATAATCTTTTTGTTGCAAAGCCTGCTCTTTTTTATTTTTTAGTTCAGATATTTTATTTTCAATTGCACGCATTTCATGGTAATAATCGGCTATTTTTTTAAGCAAATCATGATTATTGGAATATTCATCTAGAATTATTTGATGATATGAGTGATTCAAAAGACCTTTTGAATCGTGTTGCCCATGAATTTCAACCAAAGTTTCACCTATTTTTGAGAGTAGAGTAACGCCAATAATTTGGTCATTTACATAAACCTTGCTTGATGAATTTTTTTTGATAATTCTTCTAATTCTTAATATATCTTTATTTTCTTGACCCAAAAGGTCATTTTCTAGCAGAATTTTTTGGCAATTATAGTTGTTTTTGATGTTAAATTCGGCCGTTACCACTGATTTATCATCTTCTTGGCCAATAAGCCTTAAATTTGATCTAAATCCAATTGACAAACCAAAAGCGTCAAGCAATAAAGACTTGCCTGATCCTGTTTCGCCAGTAAAAATAATAAGATTACTATCCTTATTTTCTGAAAAAGAAATTTCCGAGTTATCTATTAAGACAACATTTTGTATGGCAAGAAATCTTAACATTAAATTTATTGAAAATTAATTAAGTTTTGTTAATATTTATATTATAACAATTGTTTTTTTCATTCAATATATTCTTGATGTTTAAATTAAATAAAAAATTATCAGAAGATTGCATCAAAATAAGTTCTTTTGACAAAAGTGAGCTTTTATTGATGAATAACAAAGAATTTTATTGGTTAATTTTGGTTCCCAGGGTTGAGAATATAGTTGAATTCACCGACCTAAGTTTTGTTGATCAAATTGAAATTTTAAAAGAAATTAACGTGGTTAGTAAAATTTTACAAGAACATTTTAAGCCCGACAAAATTAATATTGCAATGTTGGGTAATGTTGTAAGTCAACTTCATATTCATGTTATAGCCAGATTTAAAACTGATATCGCCTTTCCAAAACCAGCTTTTGGATTTCTGGGTGATAAATTCAGTCAAAATGAAATTAATAAAATAAAAAAAATTTTCGATGTCAAATAAAATAAAATTGTTAAAAGACGAAATTTTATATCGCTCAATTCATAGAGGTTGCAAAGAGACCGATTTTTTAATTGGAAAATATGCTGAAAATGAAATGGATAATCTTGAAGAAGATGATCTTTTAATCTTGAAAGATTTAATTGGCGAAGATGATATGATGATTTATGATTGGATCTTACAAAAAATAGATTATCCTGAAAAATACTCAAATTTATTGGCTAAAATGCGAGATTTTCATAACTTATCTTAGATTATTGTATAATTTTAATTATTTTTTGCATCTCTATAACTATACCAAGAAAATTTTGCCTCAACTTTTAGCGCCGCTATGGTATCTTCGCCTTGGCTAATGCCAATTAAGTCCCGGTTTTTATAATCTTTAGTTTTTACAATATTCAAACTTTTAATTATAAAGTGACCAGGCATAGATAAACTAAATTCTTTTAGAAATTTTAAAGCCCTGACATCATCGTAAGAGTTAAAATTAATAGAGCCGTTTGTATGATAAATATCAATAGTCTTTTTTTTAAACTGACTTTCTTGAATTATTTTCGGAATTAACATTTTTATTTCCTGATTTTTAATATTATGAATATTGGCAATATTATTTAAAATAGAGTTCACATTAGTGACTTTAACTATTTTTGTATTAATTTTATTTTTAGGAATTGATTTCCAAAGCTCTTTATATTTCTTATAATCTTTAATTTGGCTTTTAACTTTTGAAGTTTTTGCAATTAACGAAGCGGTTTGAGCTTTGCTCTTTTGAACTTGTGTTTTACTGTTGTTGTATGAATTATTGGTATAAAAAAATATTGTTACTAGAGTTACAAAAAGTATAAAAAATATGACCAAGTTTATTATAAAAGCGCGCTTTAGTTTTTTTTCTTTCATCTTTTGTTTTTTACAGTGAAATTAATGTCGAAATCGTAATATTTTTTGGCAAAATCGATATCTCGTGGTAATTCAGAATATGACACTTCGTGATTTTTATATTGCTTTTTGAACTCTGAGGACAGGCTATCAAAACTAGAAAAAAGACTTTCGATATTACCTTCTTTGTTAAGTATTTTTCCTTTTACGACAATAGAAAATTGATGGTTTTTGGTTATTTTGTCACTGGTAAAATTTTGAAGTTTATAATCAAAATCATTAATTTTTACGGGAAAATTTCTAACAAACTCTAATTTGCCAAAGTGAAGAAATGGCATTTTTTCAATTTCTGAAAAATTTTCATGCAACTTGCCTAAATCTAATATTTTTTCTATTTCAATCTCGTTGTTTGTTTTTGGGTCAATTAATTTGTCTCCATCTAGAATCTTATTTTTTTCTTTGTTTAGAGTTTGAAGAGCTTGAAGTTTATTTGCCTTTTGTATAGATATATTTTCTTGAATATTATTAATTTTTGATATTGCATTAAGAGAAAATACGCCAATTAACACCAAAATTAACAAATTTGCAAAATATGAAGCTTTTGTTACTAGTTGCAAATTATGTATTTTTTTTATTTCGTTTGTCGTAAATTTTAATATATTCTTTTTTGACTCGCAAAAATTTTTAGCAAAAATTAAATCGCAAAAGACACTTTCGTCTGAAAGATTAAGATTCTTTGATAAGATCAGAGACGCTTTTTTAGGTGTATAATTAATAAAATGAAAATCTAAGTTTTTAATTTTATTAATTTTATCAAGGGCGTATTTTGGCAAAATATTAACAGTTTCTAGTTCGCTAATATCAATTTCAGGAAACAAGCGATTGAGATAATCGGCGGTTGCAATT
>CBFIDI010000096.1:0-3216 GCA_965661355.1 Rickettsiales bacterium
GGCTCGTATCATTTTGGGTCGAGCCTTTAAATTTTCTAAAAATGAAAATTATTTATAATAATAAAATCTATTATAAATACAAAAACCCTTGATACTAATATTGTTAATAAATTTGATCTTTAGTATTTTAGAAAATTTTTATTATCAAGATTTTATATATTTTTTATCTTATCTCAAAAATACAATCTAAATTTATTATGAATACATTATTTGGCGGAGTTTTAATAGTCTTAATTGTGATATTATAGCTCTGTAAGAAAAAGATCATAGTCGTTGGCAATTTAACAGAAAAATCTATGATATTTTATGGTAATTTTGTATTTATAAAAAACTTATAAGCCTTTACTTCTTTTTTCTTAATTGCTGGTAATAATTCTGGTTTAAAAGCTGATATCTAATTGCTTATGCCATTTTTAATGTTTAAATATTTGGTAAAGACGAATTGCTTCTAGTAAAAAAGCCAAGATAAATTCTTAGATTCTTACTGATGATTTTTTGTTAAAAAGATTAAATGTTTAATTTGTTTTAAATGCAGGAAGTAGAATTATAGCAAAATCTCATCTTTAAATACCAATTTACCTGTTATAATTTAATTAACAAAACCCAATATATATTACTTATATCTCGCCTTTGATAATAAGTTTATTCATTAAATTTTAGTCCTAAATTGGTATTTAATAATAGGTCTTGGTTATAATGCGTTTTTAAAAAATTATCTTGGCCAAAATTTACCTTATAAATGTATAGGCAAAGATATATTGCGGCCCGTGACAAAACTAATTTTATTTATCTGTTATAATTTAATTTCTGAATATATTGGTCTATATTTTTTATTCGTCACTCCAGCCAATTTTTTTCAAAAAGTCATTATAGCCACCTTCAAATGTAAAAGTCTTATTATTATCAAAAACTATTAATTTGTTAGCTACTTCACGTAAATAATGTTCGTCGTGGGTTACCATTAAAACCGCGCCTTCAAAATTTTGAATTGCTTCAAGTAGCGAGTCGCAGGACTCCATATCAAGGTGGTTTGTGGGTTCGTCAAGTAAAAGTAAATTAGCTTTTTTTAGTAAAATTTTGCCAAGCATAACGCGACTTTTTTCGCCGCCCGATAAAACGCCAATTTTTTTATCGGACAACGAGCCTGAAAACATCATTTTTCCACAGACTTTGCGCACATTAGTTTGATTTATTTCGGGTGCACTTTCTTGCATTTCTTCGTAAACTGATAGATTTTCATCAAGGCGGTCAATATTCATTTGGCCAAAATATCCAATTTCTGTTTTACTATGGTGATTAATTTTACCGTAAACAGGAGTTAAATCGCCAGTAATAAGCTTTAATAGAGTTGATTTCCCTTTCCCATTCTTGCCAATGATACAAATTTTATCATGGGGTTCGATTCTGAAGCTTAAATCTTGAATTAAAATATCGCTATTTTCATAGCCAAAGCGCAATTGCTGCGTTTCAATTAAATTTTCTTTACTATTAAAATCTTGATAGTGAAAGTCAAAATCTAGGGTGGCAACATTTCCTAGTTTGGTTTTTACATTTTGCTTATCAAGCATTTTCATTTTTGATTGAGCCCTAGACGCCATGCTGGCTTTTGCTTTAAAGCGATCAATCCATTCTTGAGTTTTTTCTCGCTGCTTTTCTTCATTGATTCTGGTTTTTTCGTATATTTCCTCTTCGGCTGCAATTTTTTCGCGAACATTTTTGGTATTTCCGGGGGTTTTTCTAAAATTTCCACGATGAATAAATAATGTATGATTGATTATTTGGTCCATAAAATCGCGATCATGCGTAATTAAAATTAATTCTCCTCTCCAGTCTTGCAGAAACTTTTTGAGCCAACGAATTGAATGAATATCAAGATAATTTGTTGGTTCGTCAAGTAACAGCATGTCGGGTTCGTCTAAAAGTAATTTAGCTAAATTTATTTTAACTTGATAACCACCAGAAAATTGCGAAGGATCTTTTTCTAAATCTTCGTAAGAAAAACCTAAGCCATTTAGAATTATTTCACCTTTCCAGCCCTCATATTCACGATCTATTGGTAAAATGCTGCAGACTTCTTCTAGGACGGTTTTGTGGGTAAATTTGATATGTTGATCTAAGTGGCCAATTTTATATTCCTTAGGAATTTGTACAGCGCCACTGTCTGGCTCTAGCTGTCCCAAAATAAGTTTTAGAAATGTACTTTTTCCACTGCCGTTGCGCCCAATAAAACCAAGTTTTTCACCGCTATTCATTACTATATTTACATCTTCGAAAATGGTTTTTCCATTAAAAGAAATTGACAAATCTTTAATTTTTAGCATTTTTATTGTTTTTATTAAATTTATTATTTTTTTAATTAATGCGAAATTATACATTTTTCTTGGTTAAGAATCAAGAGTGGGGTGAATTGCTTTGTTTGGGCGCGGCAAATTATTTTTAGAAAATAACTAAATGTTTTTATTTTAGAGTACGGCCTTTCATAAACATTTACTAGAACTCAAATTTTATTATTTGAGCCAAAGCTACGCAGCCCCATATTCAGAATAATTTTTTAACTAAATTTTTGATAATTTGAAGTTTTGCTAAAAAAAACATCAGCAACACCTAGTAATAATCTCAAAATAAACCATTTTATTTTCTTTGGCTAAAGCACTTGTCGGATCATAAAGAATAGTAAAACGCCCAAATTCATCAAAACCACCAAGTTGCATTAAAGCATTCTTGGCGGCTTCATCTTGCGAGTTCATTTTTTTGGTTTTTGTTAGGTTTTATTGGATTTTTCTTGTTTTTATTGGGCTTTGATGGATTTTTCTTGTTTGTTGAAGAAATTCAGGAAATTTCGTTTTTTTGGTTTTTGCTGGGTTTTTTCTTGTTCTTTTTGATATTTGTAATAATCTTCTTCGTTTTTATAGCATTCTTTGAAGTTTTTGGCGTCGTTTAAAACTTGTCTTGTTATTGCTTCTGAAATTCTGGCGTAGGTTTGACCTTTGGCATATTCTGGGGTGCTAATATTTCTTAATGGGGTTATTGGAATAGCTGCTAAAAATAACAAAGAACTCCAAACTTCGTCAACTCGATCTTCTAATTTATATCGTTTTAGCGCCTTGTATTTTTGTTTATTTTGATCTTTATCTTCTTGTTGGTTTTTTTGGCTTTGGTTTTTTTCTTGTTGGTTTTCTTTATTTTGAGTTTCATCTTTGGCAAGTAAAAAAGCGT
>CBFIDI010000097.1:0-3191 GCA_965661355.1 Rickettsiales bacterium
ATATTTTAAATACTAAAGTAACAAGTCTGTTGAAATGGATATAAATGTTTTTGATGAAAACAATATCCCTGAAAGTTTAAAAAATATTAAAGCAATAAAGCCAGGAAGTAGATTTATAAATAAATAATATGAAAAACTTCACCAATAAAATAGAAGAAATAATTGCCAACAAAAGAGATATAAAAGCTTCATTTGAATTTTTTCCGCCAAAAAATGACGAAATGGAGCAAAAGCTATGGCGCGCAATCAATTCTTTAAAAAGTCTCAATCCAGAATTCGTTTCAGTTACCTATGGCGCTGGTGGATCAACCAGAGCAAGAACCCACAACACAATTTCTAAAATTTTAAAAGAAACCAATCTTAAACCCGCTTCGCACCTAACTTGCGTCGCTGCTTCAAAAGACGAAATAAGGGAAATTGCTAAAAATTATTGGCAATCTGGCGTTAAGCATATTGTTGCTTTACGCGGCGACATTAACGCTTCAAGTCCAAATTTTCAACTTCATCCACAGGGATATAGATATGGCAACGAACTTGTTGCTGGCCTAAAGGAAATTGCCGATTTTGAAATTTCGGTTGCTGGCTACCCCGAAAAACATCCTGACGCCAAATCTTTAGATCAAGATATTGATAATTTAAAGTTAAAAATAGAGGCTGGCGCCAACAGAATTATAACCCAATTCTTTTTTGACACCGAGGTTTATTTTAGTTTTGTCGAAAAATGCCGTAACAAAGGAATTACAGTGCCAATTGTGCCAGGAATTTTACCCGTTAGCAATGTTAAGCAAATTAAACATTTTTCTAAAATGTGCGGCGCCAAAATACCTAAATGGATGCAAGATTTATTCTTAAATCTTGATAACCACGAAGAAACCAGAAAAATGGTGGCGACCATTGTCGCAATAGAAATGTGTCGAATTTTACATAATGGCGGCGTAGAAAATTTCCATTTTTACACCCTGAATCGTGCCGATTTGACAAAAGCAGTTTGTCATGTTTTAGGCTTAAGATCTTAATTACTAGAATTACCAAAGAGTCTGTATTGAATATATAAAATTATTGACCGATATAATTAATCAATTTTTTATTATTCATCGAAGAATAAAAAAAGATAAATATGATCATAATTTAATTTAGTTTTGCAACTAGTTCAAAGGGTTTTTCGCAACATTTCAAGAAAACCTTTGCGCAGATTTGTTTCTACAAAAAATTACACTTGAATAATTTAATTAAAATTACACAAGGCGCATTTACATAAATTCCATGACAATCTATTTTAATGACAAAAAACTATAAAGCGATAAATTCGCCATTGAAAATAGAATTTGGCATATCAATACTTAAGTTAGCAATATAGCTTTAAATTTTATCTTTAATATTTATGGCAATTTTTCTTGCTATTTGCCACAATTGCCTTATAATACAGATGTAAATAGCCTTGTATTTAGTTAATTTATATACAAATTTCATTAATTATATACAGTAATATTATATCTGAACATATAAGCACAAATTTACAACTATTTTAAATAAAATAATAAATTATGCCAAAAGAAGATCTTCTTACAATGAACGGAGTTGTTATCGAAGTTTTACCTAACACAATTTTTAAGGTTGAACTTGAAAATAAACATGAAATTATCGCCCATGCGTCAGGAAAAATAAGAAAAAACAAAATTAGAATTTTAAAAGGCGATAATGTCGAAGTTGAAATGTCAACTTATGACCTCACAAAAGGCAGAATAACCCATAGAAACGCATAAGTTAAACAAAATCAGCTTAATTTATATCAAAAATTACTCAAAATTACCCACTCATACTCACTGATTTTATAGCATTGACTTTTATTATGCTTTATTATTGGCTTTTTAACTATATCAATTAAAAAATCTACTAAAATACAATAATTCACATAATAGCATTTTCAATTTAAACGATAATTTAGGTTTAAAAATTATCAATACAGCCGATATTAAAATTTCTTGATTATTTTTGGCGCATAAATGGTAATTAACAATAACCATGCGGAAAGAAAATAGACAAACTTATATAAAAAAGATAAACAAGCTTTAGCAAAACTAAAATCCCACAAAGTAACGCAGCGGTTAAATTATTTAATATCTGAGGCATCAAGAAAATATCATAAACTTGATATTGACGATATAGATAGCATAGAAAAATAAATAAACAAACAATAATAACCTCGCAAAATAGACCATAAGCTAAAGAATAAATAAAAAACAACCCGATGATCATAAAAAAGACCAAAGGAAAACTTAAAGCAGCTTATCTATTATGAAGTTTTAAAATCGGCAGTTTACAAAGTGGTTAAATCATAATTCTTCTTATTACGTTTTCCATCTCTAATAAAGACACATAAAAACAAGATATTTTTAATAATAAATCATTAAATAAATCAGAATCGTAAATTGTTATGATAATTTTTTACTAAAATATTTTCATATAACCTTAAAGTTGAAGCTCGTTATTAAGCTAATCATAAAGTTTTGACTTTCATATTCATGGTTAATTCGCAAGAGAAAAATATTACGCAAATTGAATTTAATCTTTTTATAATTGTTAAAAACCAGGGGTTGGTTAAGTTTAGTTATTTAACTTTAAAAAAGGTAATTTTAGGTTTTATTAATAAAAATATTAATAAAAAGTCGAGCAACACACTGCAAATCTAACCAAAAACAAGCGTTAAGTAAAAATCAATTAAAAGATAGTCTATAGAATAGTATAGTAAAACTCACATAGAACTATGCATTAAATAATAAAAAAGGTAAGTTGGGTAAAAAAAGGAGAAAAACACAGATAAGTGTAGAGGGTAAGTAAAAAATATAGAAATTTGAGGGAGGATTAAATATCTTGTGTTAATATCTCTTAAAGGCTTGGCGATAACCTAATCTCCCAGAGTCTAATACTCTAGTACCATCGGCGCTACGTGCGTTTCACTTGCGAGTTCGGAATGTGATCGAGTGGTTCCACACCGCTATCGTCACCAAGCCATTAAGAGATATTTACATATGTTGTAGGGCTGAGAACAGCCCTTAAATCATGCAAATATTGATAGTTTAGATAAACTGCATTGCTTTAAAATATTAAAGCAAGTGTAAATTTAATTTTCATTAGTACAGATTTTATACTACACATAATTATAAAATAAACCAATCGGGTAATTAGTAATG
>CBFIDI010000098.1:0-3035 GCA_965661355.1 Rickettsiales bacterium
TTGGATTTTTTTTATAAAATAAAAGAAGTACAGCTTTTGGCATTTTCAACTTCTAGCTCTGCCGCGGTAATGCCATTGTCAATTAAAACGGCGCAAGAAAAACTTAAAATTAGCCCTTCAACATCAAACTTTATTATTCCACTTGGGGCAACCATAAATATGGACGGAACCGCAGTTTATCAAGTTATTGCAGCTATATTCCTAACTCAGGTTTTTGGTATCGATTTAACTAGCTTTCAGCTGATTGCCTTAGTAGCAACAACGGTTGGTGCCTCTATTGGCACACCAAGCACGCCCGGCGTCGGAATTGTGGTTTTGGCAACAATTTTAAGTAATTTAGGCGTTCCGGCAAGTGGAATAGCTTTGATTATTGGTGTTGATAGAATATTAGACATGTGCAGAACGTCAGTTAATGTTAGTGGCGATTTAACAGCTTGCGTTATAATGGACAAATTAGTTGCCAAAAAAGATGCAAGAAAAGCTAAAAAAAAGGCAAAGAGACTTGCAAAAAGAATAAAGACTTAATAGTTTAATAGTAGTATTTTATTATTAACCAGAAATTTAATAAATATATACCAAGAAGCATAATATAGTAGCGTAGTATTTATAATCTAAATTTTAGTTTACATAATATACATTATAAGACAACAGACAAATTTTTCTTTTGAACCAAATTCGCAGTTACATTAAGAAATTAAATTCTTTAGTTAATTCTTTAGTTAGCGATAAATATAAAATTAAAATTATTCTTGTAAAATTTCAAATACAATGCAATGATTATCTAAATTTGCAAATTTTAACTTTGATTATTAAAAAAAATGAATATTTTAATCACCGGTGCCACTGGTTTTATTGGCAGATATCTCGTCCATAATTTATTTAAGCACAAAAAAGACTTAGAAAAAATAATTATTGTTTCAAGAGACACAAAAAAAGCAAGACGAATTTTCAAAAAATTTGAAGACAAAATTGACTTTTCGCAAACTATTAAAAATATTTCAGCTGTCGAAAAAATATCAGCTATTGTCAATTTGGCTGGTGAGCCAATTGCTAATAAAAAATGGAGTAAAAAGCAGAAAAATAAAATAAAAAATAGTAGAATTGAGAAATTAGAAGAATTAGACCATTTAATAGAAAAGTTACGCAAAAAACCAGATGTTTTAATTACAGCCTCGGCCGTTGGATATTACGGCTGTAACACAGAAAATATTAAACTTAACGAGGATGACGAACATCAAAATTATGACTTTTCTCATATTTTATGTCAGGCAATCGAAGAAAAGACTGAAGAGATTTCAAAAAATAGAAATATCAGAACTTGTTCAGCAAGATTCGGAATTGCTCTTGGTAAAAATGAAGGCGCTTTGAAAAAAATGTTGCCATCTTTTAAATTTGGACTTGGTGGCAAAATAGGATCGGGCAAACAATTTATGTCTTGGATTCATATTCACGATTTAATTTACGCACTTAGGTTTATAATTTATAAAAGCGATCTTAGTGGGCCGGTAAATATCACCTCGCCTAACGCAGTAAATAATTCAGAATTTTCTAAAAAAGTTGCAAAGTCACTGAATCGCCCTGCTCTTTTTAATATGCCTGAATTTTTAGTAAATATTATTTTCGGCGAAATGGGGCATGAACTTTTGTCGCGCGGTCAAAATGTTTATCCTAAAAAACTTTTAGATTCTGGCTTTGAATTTAAATATGAAAATCTAGACGAGGCTTTAAATAATGTGTTGAAATAACAACATTTATATTACACCCAATATAAATGTTGTTATTTTTTTCTATAAGTCACCATGTGTTGAATTAACAACTTTACTTGCCTGAAATATTAAATATAGTTCTTGAGCGAACCGATAAGCATTTTTTATCTAATTTCACAATCTCTTGATTACCACTTTTTTCTTTTGTTACAATTAAAATTGACGAACCTAAATCTATTGTTTTATCGATATTAGAAGATATTTTTATTATATTATTTTTACATTCTGCTTTTTTGATATTTAAACTAGTTTTTTTATCTTTATAAATTAAAAACGCAGCCAGTAAAACAACAAAAACAATAAATAACGCATACACACTAGATTTAAGCAAAATTAAATTGCGTTTTTCTCTTTGCTGTGGTTTAGACTGAGCGTTATTAGCTCTAGGCGCCCTTCTTGAATAATCTCTTCTTGGCGAGTTGCTTTTTGAAGAATTCGATCCTGATTTGTTGTAATTATTTGATATTACCATGTCTTAATTTTATTTTTTTAATTTAATTTTAAGCTTTTCAGCCGTTTTAATAAAAGAAGATATAGTTCTTTGAAGTTGATCTTTATTATGCGCGGCCGAAATTTGAACCCTAATTCTAGCTTCACCTTTTGGCACAACCGGATAAGAAAAAGCAACAACATAAATATCTTCTTGCTCAATCATAATTTTTGCAAAATTAGATGCAATAATTTCATCATAAAACATTACCGCAACCACCGGGTGGGTACTTGGTCTTATATCAAATCCAGCTTTTTGCATTTCTTGTCGGAAAAACTTAGTATTTTCTTCTAATTTTAATATTAAATCTTGCGATTTTTCAATTTTTTTAATAATTTCAATTCCGGTTGCTGCGGTTAATGGTAAAATATTGTTCGAAAATAAATATGGCCTTGCTTTATTTCGTAATTTGTCAATTATCTCCTTTCTCGAAGCGATAATTCCGCCACCAGTTCCACCTAAAGCTTTGCCAAGTGTGCTAGTTAAAATATCTATTTTACCTTCAACGCCACAAAGCTCGGCTGTTCCTCTGCCATTTTTGCCAATGAAACCAGTTGCATGACAATCGTCAACCAATAAAATTGCACCATATTTTTCGGCCAAAGCGCAAATTTCATTTAATTTTGCTATGTCACCATCCATCGAAAATACGCCGTCAGTTACAATGACCTTGTTTTTATGATCTTTGGCGTCAATCAACTTAGATTCCAAATCACTCATATCATCAAATTGATAAAAATATCTTTTTGCTTTACAAAGTCTAATGCCATCAATTAAAC
>CBFIDI010000099.1:0-3008 GCA_965661355.1 Rickettsiales bacterium
CATTGCTCTTTCATGCTATTTGGAATACCATTTTTCACTGAATGGATAAGTGAAATGATTATAACTTTTAGAGAAATTCCTGAAACTGTAACATTTTCTTGTTCTAAGAGTAAATAAAAAATGAAATTTAAAGCAATTATTGAAGTCGAATATGAAAATACAATGAAATTGCTTATAGATTTAAAATTTATGATGCAGTCAAATATTATGTTTAAAAGATCTAAAAGATTTATAAATCGCAAATTTTTAGATGAAATTTTAAATAAATATGTTAAAATAGCTGGCTTAAATGATAAAAAGCGCGTAAAAGCAAAATTTGAAATAATTTTATTATTAGGAAGGAAATAATTCTTTAATTAAGTCTATTTCTTTTAAAGGGCGTGAAATTTAGTAACTATAATTAAAATCTAAAAATCTTATATTAATTCAATTTTACAAAGAGTGAATTAATTTTTTATAAAATTATTTAGTAATAAATAGTTTAAAATTAGCTTATGGATGATTAAGGTTTAACTTTACTTGTAAATCTATATCATTTTTAGTAAAAATTGATATTTAACCAAAAAAATTAGATGAAAAAACTCTACATGAAAACATATGGTTGTCAGATGAATGTTTATGATTCAGATCGTATGCAAGACTTAATGAACTCGGTTGGTTATGAAAATTCTGATACGCCCGAAAACTCTGACATGGTAATTATCAACACTTGTCATATTCGTGAAAAAGCTAGCGAAAAATTATTTTCAGACCTAGGTAGAATTCGCCCGTTTAAACAAAAAAAAGAAGAGCAGGGTGGTGATATGATAGTTGCGGTTGCTGGTTGTGTTGCACAGGCCGAGGGCGAAGAAATTTTTAAGCGCTCGAAAGTTGTTGATATTATTGTTGGCCCAGAAAGTTATCAAACATTACCTGATTTAGTTGGCAAGCTTCAGCGCGAGAAAAAACGCCAAATTAATTTAGATTTCGTGCCAAATGATAAATTTGATAATTTGGTCGATCTAAAAGCGGGAACAGGAGCTAGTGCCTTTGTCACGGTACAAGAAGGTTGCGATAAATTTTGTACCTTTTGCGTTGTGCCTTATACTAGGGGTGCGGAATATTCACGCGAGGTTGAAAAAATTTGCGATGATGCAAAAAAACTTTTAGAAAAAGGGGTGAAAGAAATTTATCTTTTGGGGCAAAATGTTAACGCTTATCATGGTCTAGACAAAAATGGCAACCAATCTAGTTTGGCTAAGTTAATTAAAGAGGTCGCAAAAATTGATGGAATTGAAAGAATTCGCTACACAACATCGCATCCGCGCGACATGACTCAAGAATTAATTGATGCTCATCGCGATATTGACAAATTAATGCCATTTTTACATTTACCAATTCAGTCAGGTTCTAATAATATTTTAAAATTGATGAATCGTAAACATACGCGCCAAGATTACTTCAAATCTATTGAAAGCCTCAGAAATGCTAACCCTAATATGGGGCTTTCTTCTGATTTTATTGTTGGATTTCCGGGTGAAACTGATCAAGATTTTGAAGATACAATGGATTTAGTGCGTAAAATTGGCTTTACACAGTGCTATTCATTCAAATATTCTGCACGCCCCGGAACTCCAGGAGCAGAATCTGAAAAGCAGATTGACGAAAACATAAAAACAGAAAGATTGTCGCGCCTTCAAAAGCTTTTAACCGAGCAACAAATAGATTTTAACAAAAAGTTTGGTGATGCGAAAATGAAGGTTTTATTTGAAAAAGAAGCTCCTAAATCACTAAAAAAGTCTAAAAATAATGACAGCGGAAAAATTCAGCTTTGGGGCAAGAGTCCTTGGTTGCAATCTGTTATTGTTGAAGTTAACAACGAAGAAGAGGCGAAAAAATATTCTGGTCAAATTGTTGATGTAAAAATTATTCATGCAAGACCAAGTAGTTTAATTGGTGAAATTTTGTAAATTTTTTTGCTAAAAATACCTGTCCTTTAACTAGACTTAGAGTTATATAATGGATATTAGGTAAAAAATATTATTTGCATTTTTATTATCGATTTGGTTTTTTGCTTAAAATTTATTATAAAAAATCAATTAAACAATATTAAGCGTCCTTATTTTATCACTAATCCAATAAAAACAAAAAAACTCTTGATTTATTATTTTTGCGTGCCTTTAATGGGAGTTAGATAGGCTTAATGTTTAACTTATCTAACTCTAATTCACCGCTACTTTATATTATTAATTACTAAAATTATATTAGTTATGAAAAAACTTATTACAAAAATTTCTGCTGTTGCCGTAGTTTCGGCCGCTTTATTTTCAGCTTCTGCTTTTGCAAAAACCGAAGGTTCTTATGTTGGCGTTGACATCGTAAAATCTTCTACTAGCTCTGTTCACAGAGGAAGTAGTCAAGATACTACCGCTTCTTTCGACGATCAATCAAACACTTCTTTGGGTATTAATGCAAAATATGCAGTTAATTTTGACGGCATTTTCGTTGCCCCTGGTATATTTTATGAAAGAATTGGATCTGAAACCACGGATAATCAATTTAACGCCGAAGGATTTAGTGTTAATAACCGCTGGGGTGGTAAAGTTGATATTGGTTATGACCTTAATGAAAATGTTGCCGTTTACTTTACTAATGGCCTTGCTCATGTTAGAACTAAGCAAGATTGGTCAGAAAATGGTGACGGAGTAGGCGGTGCAAACACTCTTAAAGAAGGGAATACTTCTTATTTTTACGGCGTAGGATTGCTTAGCCATGTTAATGACAGGTTTACCATTGGCGCCGAATATAACACTCAAAATGTTGAAGTCAGAAGTCTTGGTCATGAAAATGAGTTATTTTTAGGGCAAGAAACTAGAACTGATATTGACGTATTTAAGTTAACTTTTGCTTATAACTTTTAGTCAAAAGATATATTTCATTTAAAGGCTCGTATCATTTTGGGTCGAGCCTTTAAATTTTCTAAAAATGAAAATTACTTATAATAATAAAATCTATTATAAATACAAAAA
>CBFIDI010000100.1:0-2557 GCA_965661355.1 Rickettsiales bacterium
GAAAAATTCAAGGATGAATTATTAGTCGAATCAATTGGCAAAAAGTGGATTCTAAGGCGGGGATTTCAATTCTATTATGAGAATCACAAAACAGGCTATCGGGAAGATGTTACAATTCCGGAAAAATTCATTACTGATTTTGCGTCAACGCCAAGGATATTTTATCCGGTTTTTCCTCCTATTGGAATTTATAATAAGGCTGCAATGGTTCATGACTATCTTTATTCGATAGACTGCAAAATTTTAGTTAGTAGAATTGATGCAGACTTGTTTTTTTTAAAAAGTGGAAAAGGCTTTTAATGTTCTATGCCGTAAGAATATTTGGAAGCAAACACTTTAGAAAAAATGGACAGCGAAATAAAAGAATTATTATTAAGCCTAAAAAGCGATCATGAAAAATTACCTAATGCGTGCAGTAATGATTTAAACAAGGGGATTACAAATATTGTTGTTGCTTTGACGATTGCCGGCCTTGTTTGGGTTGGTTCGGCAGTAACATCAATGAAAACCGAAATTGCAATCGTTAATGCTGAATTAGCAAGAAGGCAAAGCGTAATAAAAGGATTAGAAGATTTTACAAAAGAAGATCGCTTCACTGAAAGAGATTTTCACAGCAAGTTTGACCCCGAAAAAAGGGCAATGGAACTTGCTATTAGTTGGAATAAGCAGGCTTTGACATCCCGCTCAAAATGGATGGATGAAACAGACATGCGAATGAACAGGCTAGAAAATAATTATAATATAATTATGAGTTCTATTAATGACATTAATAAAAACATAAAATATATTAAAGAAACTAAGGGTTTTAATGAATTAAATTATTGACGCGCAAAATGATTAAAATGATTTTAAAGGCAGTTAAAGCAACGGACGGCGGGATTTCTTCAAGAAGGCTTGGAGGGTTTAAGGCTCTATATGTGATTTTAATTCTTTCACTTGGTGGAGGAATAACTTTTTTAGTAAAAGATCAGGCAGATAATTTTGTGAGCTTGATTTGGGCTTTATCGGCTTTATGTGGTGGCCTTTTGGGATTGACAACATTTGATAGATTTCTAAAGAAAAAATAATGGCTAAGATATGGCAAATATTATTATTTATTGGGATTATTGGTGGTGGCCTCTTCTGGTTGCTCAACAAGTTTGAGAAAGCCGGCAAAGATTCGGTAAAGGTTGAAGTTAAAGCAACTATTATAGAAGAACAAAAACAAGAAATAAAAAAAGTTTATGAAGTTATTGAAACGAAAAAGAATCAACAAAAGATCATCAATAAGACTTCTGATAATGTTAATATTAGCGCACGCCGTGAGTGGTTGCGCCTTATTTTCGAGGAAAGAAACACCACCAGCCCCAATATTAATTGAAACTTTTTGTGAAAAATATGTCCAATTTCCAGATGACGAAGATTCTAAAAAATATTTTATCAACTCTCCTATCAAGCTTTTCGAGTGGGGCAAAGTCAACGAAACAACCGCCACTTGCGATTGCAAAAAAACCCCAGAAGAACGCAAAGCCTGCTGGAATAAATTTATCAACTCAACAAAAAAAGAAAATGACTAAAGAATTATTAAAAGAAATTTACCTAGTAAGAAACGAATATAATGAGCAAGGCACGACTGGCCAATTAAATGATGACGAAGGTAATAAAATTTGCTTAACATTGGAAGAGCCTTGGAAAGATAACCAGAAAGGCATCTCCTGCATTCCAGAAGGTCGCTATCGCTGCACAAGATACATAAGCCCAAAACTAAAAAGAAGAGGAAGCAAAGATCCGGAAGTAATTTTATTGCATGATGTGCCTAATCGTTCTTTTGTGCAAATTCATATTGGAAACACTCTTGATGATGTGGAGGGTTGCATTATGCCAGGTGAAACACTTGCGCGCAAAATAACCTACAAAGGAAAGTTGCATGAATTTTTCATCAAAAGTTCTGGCAAAATGTTTAGAATGCTGAAATCAAGAACAGCTCCGGAGTTTGATTTGATTGTGCGCAGTTAAGTCAAGCTTTTTAATTCTACCAAAAAATATTCAGATCCTTCCGCAACAATCTTTTTAACGACTTCCGCGTGGTAAATTTCATTGTCGTTGAATTTATATTTCTTTTGCAAAATGTCTTGTAAAGGTTTAACCGGATTATCCCAATCACTAGCAGCGGAAGAAAAACCGAACTCAAAATATATCGAATAAGGAGGCGAGGGGATTTTTTGAGCTGGCAAAGTCCAAAGCAACTCTTTTTCAAAAGCTTTGTAGATTTTAGTTTTATATCTTCGACCTTGCCAACACTCATTCACTGAAAGGGGTTTAATTTTCTTTTTTAGAATCATCAATAAAAAAATTAGAAATTGGATAATCTAAAGCCTTTGATATTGCTTCAAGCCTTTCAACCGTTATATTTTGGCCGGCAGTCTCATAATTTCTTATTTGCTGGAAGCTTACGCCTACTTTTTCGCCTAATTCAACCCTTGTTAGGTTCTTGATAATTCTTTGTTGCCTTATTTGTTCGGCTATGTCTTGTTTTAAATTTTTCATGATTATTTATTATTAGTTCGGCTTGATTTGA
>CBFIDI010000100.1:2567-2903 GCA_965661355.1 Rickettsiales bacterium
GTAAATTACCATAAATTAACCAAAGAATAGTGCCTGACAATACCGACATTAAAAATATTAGCAAAAAAACTATTATCCCCTTTCCTATTGTTTCAAAAAAATTATCCATTTTATTTATTTTTATTAATTAATATTATTCAGAAGCATTTTCCGCGGCAGCAATTTCCGCTTTTTCTTCTTCGGTTAATTCTTTCAATTCCTCTTCTGGCTCATCCACCTTTTTTTCTTTAAAAATTTTCTTAGGCTCGCCAGAATCAAGCTGTTTTTCAACCTTGGATTCAACATCATCCGGGAAATTGTCTTTAATGCTACTCATTTTATCGCGAATAGAATTGA
>CBFIDI010000101.1:0-2787 GCA_965661355.1 Rickettsiales bacterium
GGCCAAAAGAAGAATCGGAACGACATTAAGAGCTTCGTAAAAATCTTCACCGCGTATAAATAATTTTAAATAGTCTATAAATACAATTACGCCCAGAAGTATCAAAACACCAAGAATTACAAAATATTTCGTGATAAGGGCGTAAGCTTTCTTTGGATTTTTAGATTGTGCATGGCTAAAGAAAAAAGGTTCAATTCCCAATCTGAATGCCGTGGCGAATAAGGTCATAAATATTGATAATTTGTAACAAGCGGTATAAACCCCGACTTGTTGTTCGGCTATATTTTCCGGTAAGAGGTAATTGAGTAAAATTTTGTCCAGAGTTTCATTTATAGAAAATGCCAAACCAGCAATCAAGATAGGCCATGAATACTTCAGCATTTGTTTCCAAAGGTTTTTATCGAACTGATAGTTCAGTTTTAAGAAAAATGGGGATAACATCAAAAATGTCAATACGCTGGCGACAATCAGTGAGATGAAGATATAATTGAATTGAAAACCTTCAATATAAATACTATTTAAAACAGACCAGTTTTTTATCCATTTGGGAAGCGCAATAAGAAAGAAAATATTCAAGCCCATATTAACGGAAACATTAATGAGCTTGATAACAGCATAGCGCATGGATTGTTTCTTTATACGCAGATATGCAAAAGGAATCACACAAATGGCATCAAAGAATAACACCCAGATGATAAGTGAATAAAACTCAGGCTCAATTTTCAGTGCATTAGCAATACTGTCGTTAAATATAATGGAAGCAATCAAAAATATCAAGCTTGTTCCCAGCATAGATATGCTTGCTGTACTAATGACTTTATTCTTCTTTTCACTTTTGGAATAAAATCTAAACACCGCAGTTTCCATCCCATAGGATAAAATAACGTTGAAAAAGATGAGGTAAGAAAACACAATGCTAACTACGCCGTACTCATCTGTATCAAAAAGTCCGGTATAAATGGGTACCAGCAAAAAGGTAAGTAGCCTAGGCAGAACAGTTGCCAAACCGTAAATAAAAGTGTCTTTAAAAAGGCTCTTAAATGGATTCAATACTAGATTTTTGGTAAAGGTAAGATATCAATTTGAAAATGTACCAATTTGAAAATTTGTTAATGTGCTAATGTAACAATGTAAAAATGTAGCAATGTGGGAATGTGATAATGTTGCAATTTGATAATGTATCAATTTATTAATGAACCAATGTGATTATTTGAAGAAATGTCAATTTGAAAATTTGAACACGTTAAAATTATTTTTAGGTCAAAGTGCAATTTAAAATTTAAAATTCAGAATTTATTTCACTCCCATTGATCCATTAAAAGAAGATTGTCAGGTAGAGATTCATTGAAAACTTCAGTTTTGACTCTTAAGGTAGCATTCAAATGGTATTTTATGATTTGATTGCGCCCAGATTTGGTATTTAATATGTTTTGAAATTCTTCCAGATTATCCATAAAGAAATTTTCCGTTAGTACGGCTGGCATTCGGGTTCTGGTAAGGACATAAAATCGGCGCTCTTTATCTAAATCCCCATCAGAAAAATCTGTTCTTAGTCGTCTGTCGGGAAATTCCTTTTTAAACTCCTGGCCAAAGACCGTAGCAATGGCATCACTTTTAGTAGGCCCGGGTGAGGTAAAGAATTCGCAACCATGTCCGCCACCTGCATTACTGTGAACACTTAAGTAAAAGCTATCTCCTGCCGGATATTTGTTTGCTCTTCTAATTCGCGTTTCTAAGGTTACATCACGATACTCAGGAGCAATGTTAACGTATGGTATTTTTAAAAAAGTAAGTTTTTCAATCAGCCCATTGACTATAGCCCGATTAAATTCACCTTCGTAAATAATACCCTTATCTCCCCAGTCTTTGCGTTTGCCTGGCGTTTGGTATTCACCATTTTCTAAGCCGCCGTGGCCGTTATCTAAGAGTACAATCATAATATTTTGATTATCATATGTTTAATAAAGGTAGTAAAAAAATGTTTAACCAAACTGCCTTTGAACATCATATCAAAAAGGCTGTTCTCTTAATTGTATTAAAAAAACCAGCTCATAACCCAGAATCTTTCAGCATTTAATTACGAACACAAGTTATTGGTTTTTGTATTTTGTTATTTTATATGTTGTTTTGTTTTTTTCACCAATTTTCTCAAACAGATTAAGTTCTATTCCTTTTTTTAAATCTCTACTTGCTGTTGAAGAAGAAATATCTTTAAAAATTTTCATATAATCTTTTCTTGAAAACTCGCTTTTATTTAAAGATATAAAATATTCAAGGCGGTCATTATCTTTAAGTGTACGACTATTAAAATCCAGTAATTAATTAATTGAAGCATCAATTACCTTTAGCATATATTCGATAAATTTTGTCGATTTTCCTGATTTATCACTTTGGGCTAATGCATCATAATATTCTTCCTGTTCATTGCTAATTACAGTTTCAAAAGGCAAAAACTCGAAAATTGGATATCTTTTCATTAAAATTAGAGTTTGCCACAATCTTCCCATTCTGCCATTTCCATCTAAAAATGGATGAATAAATTCCAACTCATAGTGAAAAACACAGCTTTTTATTAATTCAATTTCTCCTGAACTTTTCAAATATTCAAATAGATCTTTCATTAAATAAGCTACATTTTCATATGGTGGTGCTAAATGCTCAATATTTGAACCTTTAACTGTTCCAACGCCTTCCTTTCTATATTTAGCGGCATTATCTATGAGTTTTTTCATTAAATTCTTATGTGCTTTTAAAAAAGATTTTTCGTCATTTGGATTATATTGATTT
>CBFIDI010000102.1:0-2732 GCA_965661355.1 Rickettsiales bacterium
TAATATTAAATTCTTTAAAATATTATTAATATCCATATTTCGATTTGAATTTCTTATTAGGTTTTTTGACTTTGGTTGTATTTTTAGTAATTTTCTTTAGTTTTTTACGATATTTTTTCTCTTTTTCACCGTTGTTAAATTTTTCAATATCTTTTTTATATTGCAAAAGATCGAAATCATTTTTTGTTAAAATTCTTGAATTTACATAATTTTTTGCAAGAAAATCTTTATTTTTGACTAATTTATTTGCAATTATTGTAATTTCTGTTTTACAAGAGTTAAATAAGTCCCTTAAAGCATTTAAATTTTGATTTTCTAGAAAATTTTTAATTTCTTCATATTGTATTATTTTTTGCTTTTCTGAAATTGGTTCGTGCGAGCTTTTATAATGGATTTGGCCTAAAAATGAAATTTTTCCAGACTTTATTTTAAAAGCAATTTCGGGCTTAGTTTTTCTGACTTTGCTATTTTTATAATATTCAAATTTAATATTTTTTGAACCATATAATCTTGTCGTTTCTTCATAAGACGAAATTTCGTATATTCCAGGTTCGAACATTATTATTTGATATGAATCAGAAGGCTTAACTTTGAAGCAATCAAGTTTGCTTGACGGTGTTTTATAGAAAAATTTGCACCATTTTACACTTGGGTATCGTGATTGAAATTTAAAAATTGCAATTCCATATTTATTTTCAGGAAAATGATTAATAATTTGCGATGATCTAACAAATTTTGGTGAAATTTTTTGGTTAAGCCAAGAGCAATTTGTCAACAGAAAAAATAGCAGCAATGTTAATATTTGGGGTTTTTGCATTTTTGGTGAAAAAAGTTTTAGTTTCTTAGTTTTTAGTTTTTGTAAATATTAGTTAATAGTTTTGATTATTTTTGTAAATTTTTAAACTTTTTTATATAACATCAAGGCCAATATCAACAGAACCCGCAGAATGAGTTAAAGCGCCAACCGAAATATAATCAGCGCCACAATTTCTATAATTTGCTATATTTTTAATGTTAATTCCGCCCGAAACTTCTATTTTGGCTTTGTCTTGAATTATGTTTTTTGCTTTTCTAACTAGCTCTGGCGTCATATTATCTAGCATAATAATGTCAATTTTTGATCTTATCACCTCTTGCACTTGATCTAAATTGTCACATTCTATTTCTATTTTTAGATTGCTGTTATTATTTTTTACATTATTAAGAGCGTTTAAAACCCCGCCACTGGCGGCAATATGATTGTCTTTTATTAATATCATGTCAGATAAATCTGTGCGATGATTTTTTCCGCCACCGCTTAAAACCGCATATTTTTCTAAATGCCTAAGGCCCATTGTTGTTTTTCTGGTGTCTAAAATTGATATTTTGTTATCATTTAATGCTTCAATATGCTTTCTAGTTAAAGTTGAAATTGCACTAAGATGCTGCAAAATATTTAATATTACTCTTTCTGCTGCAAAAATTAATTTCGCACTTCCAATTCCAGAAATTATAATTTCGTTATTTTGTATTTTATCACCGTCTTTAAAGTGGTTGGTGATTTCTATTGTTGAATTTGAGAATTTTTTATCAGATTTCAAGATTTCAAAACATAGTTTAGCGCTGTTAATTCCGCACAAAATAAGATTTTGCCTAGCTGAAATGTTAAATTCAATTTCATCTTCATCTTTTATTGTCAAGTCGCTTGTAATGTCGCAAAATGCTTTATCTTCTGCAAGTGACGATTTGATAATTTTAATAAAATGCTCTTTCATAATAGAAATTCCTTAATTTTAAAATGAAAATTGTAATCTAACTTACCTGATTTTTCAAGTTTAAAGATTTGGGCCTTGACATAATAATAAATCTGGTAATTAAAGGTTACTAAATCCATTGCAAAAACTCATTAAAGCTTTTACTATAGCTTGTTTTTGATAATGAATAATTTAATCAAATTAAATATCCTTAAATTAGCATTTCAAAATAGCACTTGAAATTAAATTTATTTTACAAGCAATTCTTGGGGTTAAATTTTTTCTTTTTAAGATTTTTTATTCTTTTTTTAATAAAGTAACGCATAAAATCAATCTCTTTTTTTTCAATTTTACTTTTGTTGATGTTTATTTCGTCAATAATATTCTTAATAATTAGAAAAGCCGAGCAATCATCACCTTTTTTGGCGTGAATAAATGCTGGCATTTGCCTTACCCAAAGTGGAGCGTCTATATTTTTTGTTTTACTTAAGTCATATGCAATTTCAAGTGCAAGATTATTATCGCCCAAAACATTGCTGGCAAGGTAAATTGACTGAAAAAGCCACCACCATTTTTTGTTTAAATCTTGGCTGGCATGTTTTCTTAAATATTTTATGGTTAATCTAGTTTTTTCTTCGTTTTTTATGTTTGCAAAGAGATAAGCCGCTAAAGATGGCGTAATATTTGAATTATAATTCAGGCTGTCTAACAAAATAAACCAATTATATAATTTATTGTAATTATATAATTTTAATGCAACAAAACCAGCATAAACATCACCAGAATTTTGCACCAGCGAAGCATAATTTCGAAATAAAAACTCTTTGTCACCAAGTGAGTTAAATTCAACTTGTAAGGAAGTTGGAACTTTGGGTAAAATATTATAATTTGGTTTAATTGAGTTGTAATTTCGCCAAAATAATATTTGTAAAATTAGCGCAATAATGAATAAATAAAAAAATATTCGATGCGAATTATTGTAAAAAAATAGCTCTAATT
>CBFIDI010000103.1:0-2613 GCA_965661355.1 Rickettsiales bacterium
ATTACTCATCATTACTCACAAACCCTTTTCTCATATACACTCAGAGTTTATAATTATTTTTATCTTTTTCTAAAACGGAGACAGAATTTTAAAGAAATACTTAAAATTTCTAATTTGGAATATGGATATTTTTGAGGATTTTTGGAGAATATCACTAAAAAATTCAGAAAAATAGCGCTTCTAGTCTTGATATTGCTGACTCTAAAAAGGGACGACCCAAACGGAGAATTGGAGAATTCTAAAAATAATCAAATTCTCTTACGCTATCCTAGTTTTTTAAGTGTTTTAATATTTAGATCTTTTGCTGAATAAACTCTGTCCATCTTTTTTAAGAAATCTCTAGTTTGATATATCTCATCTGAAACAAAAATATATGATCCATGAGATACAATTGTTTTTGCTTTTTCTTTGTTTAGATCAAGGCCTATCGTTATTTCTATCGAAACATCTATTTTACTTGTTAAGGCAGTTTTTATAAATTGCTTATACCTTTCTCTTAAAGTCCTTTTAGCACCTATACCATAGGTTTTCCCATCAATATCAAAGAAAAAATCGTACTCAGTACTTTTATCATTCTTATCGTGAGTTTTGCTAATATTTTTAATTCCTATTTTATTCAGAACTGATCTTATTCTATCTTCATAATTCGTACCAGAATCAGATATAATCGATTGATTTATCGACTCGCTAAACATCAGCATAAATATCTGGTTTGATTCCAAGCCTTTCTTCTTAAGTTTAGAAGTTTTTTTAGATAAATCAGAAATAAAGTTCAGAGAATCTTTTGACATAAAATTGAACTCGCCATTATCCAATTTCTCAAAAAATAGTAGAGACAGCAATGCGCCACCAACTCTAGTTTTATAAGGTTTTAGAACAGATATTTTATCATATTCCAGTGATAAAGGATCTAGATTAGAAAGATTATTTAAATCTATTGCCTCAAAAATTTTTGCCTCTGCTAGTAGTAAATCTTTTATCTGATAAAGCCTTAAACTAAAATCAAATAACTCAATATCTTCTGAGTTAGTTAGTCTTAGCCCCATTTCTTTTATATGCTCAAGTTTAGATTGAGACTTAACAAATATTTCCTCTAATTTTTCTAATAAAGACCCAATATCTGATTTCAGCAAATTTAAGTTTTCTAGAACTAGATTCAATTGACGATCACTTGGGCTTAGCTTATTGATATGCTTTAGGAAAAAGTAAAATTTTAAATTAATATCTGTTTTCTCTTTAGAGAGATACAATTTTTCTATCTTCATATTTGCTGTAATTAAATAAATCTAATTCTATTGATCTGTATTTTTTTCGAGGTTTTTCCAAAGACAATTTTATTTGATTTGATAAAGCTTTTATCACTGGTACACAAACGCTATTCCCAAATTGTTTGTAAGCTTGATTATCACTAACTACAATTTTAAAAGTATCAGGAAATCCTTGTAGTCTTGCTGCTTCTCTAGGAGTTAATTTTCTTGGATTTTGACCATTCTGTTTTATTAAAATTTCCGAACCATCTTTGTAGTACCTAGCTGAAATTGTACTAGTATATGATGAATTTTCATCAAACATGGAATAACCAAACCCATTACCTTTTTTAATATGCTCTTTTTTCCTTCTTTGGTGACCAGCCCATAATCTATCAGATATTGTATATTTTTCAGGAACATCTTTTTCTAATATATCACCAACTTTTATTTTTTTAGATAGGGGCTTTGGAAAGGAAAAATCCACATTATCTAAAAAGCCTACTATGTAAATTCTCTCTCTATTTTGAGGAACTCCAAAGTCTTTAGCGTTAAGAACTTGTGCATAAACATTATAGCCCATCTCTTCTAGAGTGCTTTGGATAACTCTGTATGTGTTCCCTTTATTATGACTTTTTAAACCTTTAACATTTTCTAAAAAGACAATTTTTGGCTTATGATGATTTATGATTCTAGCGATATGAAAAAATAATGTACCTCTAGTATCTTCAAACCCCATTTTTAGCCCAGCATTAGAAAATGGCTGACAAGGAAAACCGGCCAATAAAATATCAAAGTTTGGGATTTTCTTCTCATCAATCAAAGTGATATCCCCATCTGGTTTTTCACCAAAATTTGCCTCGTATGTTTTTTGAGCAAACTTATCCCACTCAGAAGAAAACACGCAATTACCACCAATAGACTCAAAACCAAGTCTTATCCCTCCGATCCCAGCAAATAAATCAATAAAATTAAAGTCGTGGTTATTTTTCATGTTATCATTATATTTTTTTACTTACAAAACAGTAAGAAGGGTTAATTCTTTAGTGTGTAAGATTTTATCTCATTAAGATTATTTTTCATCCTTTTTTTACCAAAAAGTTCGCATTAGATGTTACTTGCCTCAACAAGCAAAAAAATTCGAAATTTTTAGGACGACCCAAACATGCTTTAAACCCTTATAAATACTGGCTCCATAAATTCGTCGAAAAGTTCGTAAATCATATCTTCCGCACCGCCATTACTCAAGAGTACTATGGAGTACTCATAACTACTCTCATTTACTAGCAATTACTCATCATTACTCACAAACCCTTTTCTCATATACACTCAGAGTTTATAATTATTTTTATCTTTTTCTAAAACG
>CBFIDI010000104.1:0-2564 GCA_965661355.1 Rickettsiales bacterium
GAAAAATTTGTAATTTTTCTCTGGCGCAAGTTCTCTTCGATACGAAGTTGAGAAAAGGAACGAAGCGTGGTAATGATATTTGATAATTTAAGTTTTGCGCCCTTAGCTCAGCTGGGTTGCGAATGTTTACAATCTTTGATTGTAAGAAATTGGATACAATTTCAATGAGTAACGAGAAAAATTTGTAATTTTTCTCTGGCGCAAGTTCTCTTCGATACGAAGTTGAGAAAAGGAACGAAGCGTGGTAATGATGTTTGATAACTTAAGTTTTGCGCCCTTAGCTCAGCTGGATAGAGCAACAGCCTTCTAAGCTGTGGGTCAGACGTTCGAATCGTCTAGGGCGCACCATTCATTTCAGAGGTTTTGGAAGAGTTTTTAGTGCGGCCTTTCATAAACATTTACTAGAACTCAAATTTTACTATTTGAGTCAAAGCTGCATAACCCCATATTCAGAATAATTTCTTAACTAAATTTTTGATAATTTGAAGTTTTGCTAAAAAAAACATCAGCAACATTTAGCGCTAATCTCAAAATAAACCATTTTATTTTCTTTTTCAGACGTTGTAATTAAACGAGAGTGGCTTTTAGCGGCAGAATAAGTTAATGAAGCATCAAAATATTTACTTGCAAATATTGCTCTGACACCAATACCAGAGAGCCTTCCGTCGCCACCATTTTGGGTATATTTGTTTTTGACATAACCATAATCAAAAAAAGTTTCAGTTGAGAATTTATTAAGGTGAACGAGGTTTTTGGTGATAAAGTTTTGATTATTACCATTTTGATATTGTTCACTGATAAGAGGCAAAATCAATGATCCAACATTTAAACTCACCTTATTCCTAAAATAGTAACCAGAATCGCCTGCAATATAATTTTCTCTGAAGCCACGAACTGAGTGATATCCACCAACTCCGAATTGCTCGGTTCCAAATAAAGTTTGTTTTGAATATTGGCTGTCAAATTCTGTTTGAAAGGTGAATGGGATTTGATTTTTTGAGATAAATTCAGGGACCAAAAATCTTTTTGAAACTTGCCCATAAAGCTTAAAATAATCAAACTGTGCTTTTGGCGTTTGGGGACTTAAGTTTTTGTCATCTTGCTTGGCGTCAAGAATTTTTAACCCTTTAAAGTAAGTTGGCTTTAAATAAAGATTGACACCATTTTTAAAATAATTAGAAATTGTCAGGCCAAAGCTGCCGATTGTTAATTTTCTTTCAGAAGTCTCGATTTTTTGTTGGTTTAAGTAACTTGCTGATGATTTCGTGGTTAATGCAACTTGACTTGAAAGTCGTAAATTGCCTTCATTTAGCAAAACTCGATCAATTGAAACATTATTTCTTTGTGAAAACCCCGTCAAACGAACAGCACCATTAATTCCTTGATTTGTGCCACGAAATTCAGTTCTTGAAAAATCATAAGATAATGTGTTATAACCAAATGGGATTGAAATGCTTGAGGTGAATGACTTTATGTCTTTTTGTTGACTGTCATCGTCTAAATTTGTTGAGTAATTTAGATTTATCGCATCGTTTAAGAAAAGCAAATTATCAAGGCTTCCTGAAAAATTTGTACGCCTAATTCCTGTGAATTCATTGCCTAAATTATCATAGCCGATTGTAGCGCGGGCTGGAAATTTCTTTTGATTTTGAACTCTAATTACCGCTTCACCCTCCTTGTCACTTGGCACAATTTTCATCGCCGCATTATTTGAGGACAAGCGATTTATTTGATAAATTCCTTGGTTGATGCGATTTAAATCTAGAACTTTGCCCTCAAGAAAAGGAAAGGCAGTGAATTTTTGCATCTTTGTACCAAAATTTTCATTTTTAAAAGTTATTTCATCAATTTTTCCTTCTAAAACTTGTAATTTTAGATTTCCACTTTGGATATTTTGCTTTGGAGTGAATATTCTGGTGGTGATTAAGCCTTCTTTGTGGTAGTAAGTTTGAATTTTGGTTATTATTTCAGTCAGGGTTTTGGCAGAAATACATTTGCCAATGAAGTCCCTTGTGAGTTTCTTTTGCACGCGTTTTGAGATTGAATTAGCATCGATTAATTCAATTGATTTGATGAGAAAACATTTATCTGGCTTTCCTGAAATCAATTCTTTTTCCTTGCCTTCTTTGAGTTGTTTTTTCTTGCGATCGCGCTCTTTACGGATTGTTGTTTGTTCTTTTTGGCGATTGGTTTCTTCAATTTGGTTTTGTTGCCTACGGGTTATCCAGTCTTGTTGGTTGATTAAGGTTCGTCTTTGGGCTTGGGTTTGACTTTGGGCTTGTACTTGGGCTTGGGCTTGACTTTGGGTTTGGGCAAGAGAAAGGTTTGGAAGAAGTAAGATAGCGGCAATAATTACAGACCTAGAGAATTTTTTCATTGTTATTCTTAATATATTTTTCTTATCACCATCTTAATTGAAATTTACTTTACTAAAATACTGATATTGACATAGCTCAAACTTTTGAAAACAAAATCACTAATCGCTTTTTGCACCAAACTTTGAACCAACTTATCTTTAACTTGCTCAAAAAGAACAATCTACGATTTTCTTGAATCTTCAAGCT
>CBFIDI010000105.1:0-2553 GCA_965661355.1 Rickettsiales bacterium
ATCTTCCAGCCTCGTGTCAGATACGACCATCAAATTCTCAAAGGCCAAAACGACGGAAACCGCGCAAGGCTGAGGTTAAGATTAATTTCATCAAAAAGCTTTTTTAATATTACGCCAATAATTAATAATGAATTTTATTACGAAATAAATTCAGAAAGTCGCTTTAACCAAAACAGATTTGAAATTGGCGCTAAGTTACCAAAATTTTATAATTTTAAGCCAAGTTTATTTTTCAGAGAAGATTCACGCTATGATCACGAAAGTAAATCTTGGCAAGCCGATTATTTTATGGTTTTAAGATTCGATTATAAATTTTAATAATTGTTAACTAAAGTTAACAAAGAAAATATTTTTAGCTTCTGGTTCGCCTTGGTTTCTGATTCGTTGTAACATATAAAAATTCTAAACAAAGACAAAATAATATATTCATAAATTTTTATAATGGTTTTTTTACTAAACCAAAAATGCATCAAAAAGCCTTTAAAAATGCAAAAATGATACAATATTATTTTCACAAATTAACTTCTATTTTAAGTAACTAATAAGTTTATTTGACCAAAAATAAGTCACAGCAAGCCAAATATACTTAATTTTTAATGGTGAATTTAATGGCAAAATTATATTTTTTACGCTTAATATTATACCTTTAACAAGCGCAAAAATCTTATTTTATTTTCCCTAACCCTTTATTCTAAGCAGCAAATACTTGCCCTGTCTCTTTATGATGTGCAAGTAACCCGCCTGTGGCGCTAAAAGGGCTTGTGCCAGGTTCGCGTTCATAGCCTCTATCGCTATCATAGGGCAACTCTTTTTTATTTTGCTTGCCATTTAATAATTTTGCTTCGCCATGTTCAGATGGAATTTTGCAGTTTTTAAATTCGCACTTAAAAAAGTTTATAGTTTTAAAAATATTACTTGGAACTTTACTAAAATCACAATCATTAAACTTGACACCTCTAAAACTATTCATAAACATGCCCTCGCCAATATCGCCAAAGTCAATATTTTCAATTGTTAAACCACCAAACATAGCATAATAATTACAATCAAGCTTATGTTGACCATTCTCTTTAACTTTATAACCAAGCTTTTGAACATTATCTTGGTTTATAACTGGCGTTTCACCTTCTCTAAAGTCACTTTTGTCAAGTGAGATTCTTTCTATTTTTTGCGATTTAAATTGACCCATCTGTGCCGCAGCTTCTTTTTTGCCTTTGCCCTCTTCTTTATTGCTATTAACTCCTCTAACAAATCTTTGTAATAACTGTACGGCCCCCTCTCGCATTTCTTCTTCTTCAGCACTAGCAGCTTTAGCTTGTTCATTCGTACTCGAATCTGGTTGTCCGACCTCTCGATACATATTAGTTGGTAAAACTGGATGTACCGCTGGTAAAGGCTTTCTAGTTTTGTTAAAAGCTTCTTGAGCTTGTGTTACTATTTCATATGCTAAACTCGCTTCTTGCGCTTTATTTTGTAAATCTGTAATTTTACTACTATCAAGTTCACCATTACTAAGTTGTTTACTAAAATCAACTATTGAATTAAACTGATCTTCGGTTTCAACCGAACTGTGCCTTTGGGCCCTTAACAAAAGCAAATCTTCAGTCGTAAATTTTTCTGGATCTTTAGAAAATTCTAATTCATGATTACCATTACCATCATCTTTTATGCTCTTTATTTCACTAGTCATATCATAAGCCGATGACCACACCCCCGACCTTCCAACTCCGGCGCTACAATGAACTATTCTCGGGTTAAACCGTTCACTTTCTTTATTTATAGATTTATAAAATTCATCCTCAAAAATTTTTGCTGCTAAAGAAAAATTTATTAATTGTTCAGTACTTAAAACGCCTTTATCAGGCCAATTTCTAACATGAAAATGCGGTACAATTCTGGTTTCTGGCGGTTCTGTTTCGTTATTTTCTAACTTTAATAAAGATATTTCCAGGTAAGGTTGATTATTGTAATTATCCTCATCTGGGTAATGTTGATGACTGCTTAGTTTTGTAACTTTTACATTATCAAATTCTCTTGTTTCACCAACACCATCTGGGATATATTCAGCATACTTTGCTTCGTCACCTTCAACGCTTTCGCCAAGCGCGGTTATTGAACTGACATTATGCGCTATTGCCATTCTTACAAAATCTGCGCGCGTGTCTCGCGTTTTGTGCCCGCCTATATAATTAATTTCTTTTGTGGGGCCTTGCGCAATAATATTTTTGGTACCATATTTACCAGTAACATAATTTGCGTTTAACCAAGTTTCTTCACCATCACCTCTTGCAAGGACAACTTGGCTATGCACAAGGGCCGTTAAATTACAATATCTATCTTCTCCGCTAAGATCCCTTACATCAAAACCATTGTCACCATTAAAATTAGGCGCAGAAGAAAAGTCTTGAATAGTAATAGTAGCATTTGCAGCTCTATAATCCTCAAGCTTTTTCTTCGATAGCTCCAAGCTACCTTCAAAAGCATCTTTCACATTATCGTCTTCACCTTCACCACTACTTAAACTAGACACAGAGCCATGACGACTAAAGGGGG
>CBFIDI010000106.1:0-2501 GCA_965661355.1 Rickettsiales bacterium
TCATATTGTTATTTTGCGCTTGACCAAAAGAAGAGTTACTCAGAAATCCCTGAAAGGGATTAGAGTTAAAGGAATTTAAAGAAATAAAATTTGTAGCAACAAAGCTTTTTTCCAATGTAGAAATTTGATCTTGGTTTGATAAAAAACCAATCTTTATTTTATTGTCAAAATTTTGCTCAAATGATATTGATCTGCTATTTTCTACAATATTTTGCCTAGCTTCCTGATTTATAAAAGCGTAATTTTGATAATTTTCATTAAAATCGCGATATGAAATTTTTATATTGGTGGAATATTTTTTATTTGAATTAGCAAAAGAAAATGGAATATTTTTACTTTGATATTGATTATTTATAATGTTACCCACAGCTAAATTTACATTTCTTGCTGTATTGCTATTTACTTTTTGATGTAAATTAGCATTATAGTTTCGACCAAAATCATCAAAAAACACTGCTTTTTGCAAAATTTGAGATGAATTTATCGATAAAGCATCTCCAAAAATAGGGTCCGACTCAAATGAAGAGCTAGAAGCGCTATAGCCTTTACCAATAACTCCAAGGCCAGCAACCACTTTATCTTCACCATAATCTTTTACCGCCTCTTCCAAATTCAACAAACCGCGACCATAAATATCATCAACGCCCTCTTGACCTAAATCGGTAGCTGTTAACAATAAAATCCTAGCCGTTTGCCTTGCGGTTAAATGTGGCCAAGCCGAGCGCAAAACGGCAGCCGCACCAGAAACAAAGGGTGTTGCATATGAAGTTCCTGAGCCAGAAGATGTTCCGTTGCTAATATTAGATCCAAAAACTCCACCCCCAGGAGCAACCAAACAATTATTTCTCGTTACGCCGCAAATGTTACTAAAATCAGAAATATCATTATCGTTATCAACCGAGCCAACGGCCAAAACATAGCCATCAAGCTCAGAATTTGCAGCAAATAAAGCTGGCCTGCCGGGTTTAGGATGATCTAAATATTCACTATCAGCGCCAATTGACTGGCCGTCTTTATTATTATCACCGTCATTACCAGATGCTACAACAACTAAAATATCATTATTTTTTGCAGCTTTAAGAGTGTTAATAACAAGTAAATCAGTTGTAGACGCCGATGCAGTGTCGCCATCATATGAGCTAAAAGTTCCATATCCAAGGCTTAGATTCATGACTTTAACATTGCTAGTTGAATATTCATTAGCCGCATTAATGGCACTAGACAAATTTCCATTGGCATTATCGTCAAAAGTACGAGCGGTAATTATTGTTGAATTATAAGCTATTCCGTGGAATCTTTCATCGTTTTTTTCAGCAGCAATAATAGAAGAGACAAATGTTCCATGTCCGTGTCCATCATCAATATCATCTTCGTCTGTCGATGTATAATTTTTATTGTTATTGCCAATATTATTAATTAACTCGCTATTATCAATGTCAATTCCGCTATCTATTACCAAAACTTCTACTCCGTCTCCGGCAGTATTTAAGTTATTCTTTTCTAGTAACGCATAAGCTTCTGCTGCCTTAACATTGTTCAAAGCAGGCTGAAGGTTATATTCGCTCGTTTTGAAGCTATTTACTTCATCGTTACTTGCAACTTGCCAAGGAGTAGTTTCTTGAGCGTCGTTATTTACGGGCAATTGAGCCGAAGAAGTTCCGCCTCCGCCACCGCCACCGCCACCGCAAGAGGACACAAAAATAGCAAACATAATTAAATAAATATGCCGAGATAAAAAATTACTTTTCATAAAATAGCCAATATGGGTTACTGAAGAATTGAAGAAAAAATTACTTTCAATTTCTTAGGGTCTAAACAACTTTACAGTGGATTATTCCTAAATTCTTTTAGTAAAATCTAATGTAAATTATCTTTTTTATTATTAAATCTATACTCGCACTCTTTCAAATACAATAAAAACTTGTCATCTGTTAAACCAATTAAACTTTGCAAGCCTTCTTTTGCAATAGCTACAAAAAGATTCAATGCCATTTACATGAGATTTTCCTCTTTTGCAAATTAATACTTTGAGTGAAAAACTCTATGATGGGCATAACCATTTAAAATCAAGCCATCATAATCCTTTCAGCCATCATAATTTATTGTAGTTCCTTCAAGAATTTTACCTTGAATTATCGGCGTTAAATATTCTCTTTTGCAATTTTTAACTATTTCAATCAAAAACATTGCCATCTTGCTTTAATAATCCAAAAACAGGATTTTTTCCAGCAGTAGCTCTGCCTCTTTTTCTTCTTATTCTTTTAGCTTCGAAGCATGATTCATCGAGTTCAAATTATCTATCTTACTTTGCGCGAAAGTCGGTATTTTCTTGCAAAATTCTATTTCTTATTTTATCAAAAAGTTTATTGATAGAATTCCTACTAATATTTGTTATTTTAGCATTATTATTTGCTGTAAAATCTAAAGAAAAACATTTGATTATTTCTCTAAATTTGGCTTCACAAATATGAGAATATTTTATATATTTATTACGCATAGAC
>CBFIDI010000107.1:0-2259 GCA_965661355.1 Rickettsiales bacterium
AATGTTATCAAATGGTCCAGAAAGAAATCAGACAATTATTTTAGATAATTCTTACAGAAGTTAAATGAAGAAAAATAGTAAAATTCTACAAATTTTACCCTCCCTTGAAAGCGGAGGCGTTGAAAGGGGTGTTGTCGATTTAGTTAAAGAGATAAAAAACAAAGGATTTACTCCTTTTGTTATGTCTTGCGGCGGCTCTATGACTTATTTATTAAAAGAAAGTAAAATAGAGCATATTACACTTGATGTTAAAACAAAAAACCCGTTTAAGATATTTTGCAATATCAAAAAAATTGCCAAATTTATCAATGAAAATAGCATTGACCTAGTGCATGTCAGGTCTAGAGCACCCATGATTAGCAGCTATTTTGCTTGCAAAAAAACCAAAGCTAAGCTTGTTAGCACTGTTCACGGGCCATATTCTTTAAAGCTCAACTCTAAAATATCAAAAATTAAAATATTTTATAATTCTTTTATGTTAAAAACCGATCGCGTAATTGCTGTCTCGGACTTTATAAAAAATTATATCACCGAAAACTACAATAGCTATTTCAAGCAAGATTTATCCAAAAAAACCAAAGTTATATCTCGAGGTGTCGATTTGAAATATTTCGATCCCGATTCTATTTTTATCGCTAGGTCAATAAATTTATCTAAGAAATGGCGCGTTGATGAAGATAAAAAAGTAATATTATTTCCTGCCAGAATAACTTCTTGGAAGGGGCATGAGTTGTTATTAGAATCTTTACAGTTGGTTAAAAGCGATTTTATTTGCCTTTTTGTAGGTTCGGATCATGGACATGAAAAATTTAAGCAAAAGTTACAAGAAAAAATAATTTCTTGTAATTTAGCGCAAAAAGTTCGCTTTGTTGGCAATTGCAAAGATATGCCAGTTGCATATTCGATCGCAAATTTAGTAATTTCGGCAAGCATTAAGCCCGAAGCCTTCGGCAGAATTGCAATTGAAGCCCAAGCAATGAAAAAGATATTAATTGCAACAAATATTGGCGGCTCTTTAGAGACGGTAATTAACAACAAAACTGGCTTTTTAGTTGAGCCGCAAAATGCTAAAAAAATGGCCCTAACAATTGACAAAGCGCTAAATTTAGATGAGGAAGAAAAAGAAGAAATTTGCAATAATGCCCGCAAGCATGTCGAAGATAACTTTTCTAATCAGAAAATGTATAAAAAGGTAATTGATTTATACGAAGAAATTTTAAATGTTTAATGCACCATTTTAACTTTATAATTAATCATTTACGGTTGAAAAATTTCATTAAGATGAATAAATTTAATCAAAAGTTATAAGAAGAATAATCTCTTGTATAATCCCTTGTAATTTAGCTCAAAAAGTTAACCCTCTTTGTTCGCATTTCTAGAGATGCTCCAATTGATTATCGTAAAAAAACAAGTAATATAATTTGATATATTACAGGAGTTTTGACAATGATTTTCTTAACTAATTTTTAATTTCATAAATAGTTAATTATAAAGTTAAAGTGACTTTATGTAATGAATAGAAATAAATTATAAACTAGAATATATTTTTAAAATTCATAAATCCTAAATATTGCAATTCTTGGTTTGAAATATTTCCCAAATCTTTGACCGCCAGAAAGTTAAAATTAATATATGAATTATTGTCTATTTTGCTATTAATAAACAATTCAAAATCTTGTTGAGTTCCCGATGGCTGAAGCGATATATCTTGACGCAGCCTTGTAACTTGGCCCGAAATATTTCTGGCAACCGGTATGTCTAATGTTGCTTTACCATTATAAATTCTTAATGGCTGTTTATATAAAAATCCAATTTCGGACTTTTTAGATATGTCACCAAGAAAACCAAGAGCAAATGATCTCATTTTTACATCAGAAAAATCACGAAAAACTCCATATTCATTGCCTCCAATTTCAGCTTGACCTGATGAATAATTTGCTAAAAAGTCGATATCCTTAATAATATTTGTTTTTAGTGCAACTTTAAAATAAGAAGTGACAGAGTTAGATCCGGACTGAAAAACGCCACTAGTTTTTGAATTTAAAATATTATTGTCAAATTCCTCAAGCCTTCCAAATGAAAGAGACAGGGCGTCTTGTTTATTTTTTAATATAAACTCAAAATTATTAACTTC
Organism: Rickettsiales bacterium; assembly: GCA_965661355.1. Lineage (GTDB taxonomy): Bacteria > Pseudomonadota > Alphaproteobacteria > Rickettsiales > UBA1997 > CAMCFD01. The sequence continues at coordinate 2,135 of CBFIDI010000107.1, forward strand.
ATTTTGCTTCACGCCCCTATTAACAATTAAGTCAGAGTTCGAATTTTCAAACGACGATTGATGAGAAAAATTAAGACCAACCTTATTCTCAAAAAAACTATGGTTAAAATATATTTGATTAAATT
>CBFIDI010000108.1:0-2190 GCA_965661355.1 Rickettsiales bacterium
ATTTCTGGTGATGTTAGGATAAAATTAATGAAGACACATGGTTAGAATCAAGCAGAATAACAATTTTATAATTATAGAATATTATCCAGAGCTGATTGACCCCGAGGTTATTAAAGAAAATTTAAAAAAAGGTGAAGAGATAAAAATAGGTCAGATTTTTCAACTAAAACAGTCTAATCTTTTTAAATATGAAGATAGCGGATGGTTTGAATTTAAACTTGCTGTAATGAACGAGGATGGTTTTTATAAAGTTGATATTGAGATTCTTGGTTTAAAAAATAATTTTTTCTTAGATAAAGACATAAAATGGAAAATTGAATATTTTCGGTCTTACAGAGGAATATCAATATTAGGGAAAATCGATCAATTAATTGATGAATCAGTTTATATTACAAAAAGAGAGATACAAATAATAGAGGGTGGCACCATTCCTATCAAAGATTTTGAACTACTTATAAGAAACTTCCCAAATTCAACGGAAACAAAGCATTATGTAAGTTCTCGTATATCCAATATATTATCTACTTACTTACCAACCATGAGTGATGCTGAGAATGTTTTTAGACAATACATAAAGCAATATAAAGAAAACCCTCTTACTTCAAGAAAGCAAAAAGAAAGTAAAAATATTGAGGATACTATAAATGAATTTGAGTTTGAAAAATACACTTTGATAAAGCAGAGAATTGAGGAAATGTTGGGTAAAAACCACTTAGAAAAAGACTGGCAGAATATGTTAGAAAAATTCTTATTATTAATATTCCCTAAATATATTCATATATTTAGCGAAACATCTCTTCTTGATACTACAAAAAAAGATACATTTAGATACTTAGATTTTATTTTAATAGATGCTAATGGTTATGTGGATATAATTGAAATAAAAAGAGATGATATAAAGATTTTATCTGAAAATAAAAATTACAGAGGAAACTATATTCCTTTGAGTCCCCTATCAGGAACAGTTATGCAAGCAGAAAAATATTTAAATCATTTAAATAGATGGGGAGAAAAAGGGGAGAAGAAATTGCGCGAGATATACAAAAATCAATTACATGGAGTTGAGATTAAAATACGAAATCCTAAAAGCATTATAATTCTAGGACGTTCCAACAATATGAGTGATGAACAAAAATCAGATTTTGAGATAATTAAGCGTAAATATTCTAATATGACAGATATTATTACATATGATGACTTGTTATGCAGACTAAAAAATATAATTAATAAATTTAGCAAAAATGATTCAGAACAAACTAACTGAAGAACAAATTGAAAATCTAGCAATAGAACTCCTGCAAAATCAAGGATTTAACTATTATCATGGCAAAGATATTGCTCCTGATAGCAACAATCCTTTACGGACAAATTTTGACGAGGTAATTCTAAAACCTATTTTACAAGATGCGATTAATCGACTTAATCCTAATATTCCAAGCGTGGCCAAAGATGATGCGCTAAATCAAGTTTTAAGAGTTTTTTCTCCTGATTTAATGGTGGCTAATAAAGAATTTCATAATCTCTTAAGTAATGGCGTTAATGTAATTTATCGAAAAGATGGTCTAGATCGTGGCGATTATGTGCGTTTAATTGATTTTGATAATATCCAAAATAACGATTTTAAAGTTGTTAATCAATTTACAATTACTAATAACGGACAAAATAAAAGACCTGATGTAATTTTGTTTGTTAATGGCCTGCCTTTAGTGGTAATTGAGTTTAAAAATCCAGCAGATGAAAACGCCACTATTAATTCGGCTTTTAGGCAAATAGGCACTTATAAAGAAAGCATCCCAAATTTATTCTTTTATAATAGTTTTATTATTATTTCTGATGGGCTTGAGGCAAAGGCTGGCACAATTTCAAGTGGCTTTTCTCGTTTTATGTCTTGGAAAAGTGCTGATGGCAAAAATCTTGCAAGCAATCTTGATCCAAGATTAGAGACTATGGTTTTAGGAATGTTGAATAAAGAAACTTTGCTTGACTTGGTTCGTCATTTTATAACTTTTGAAGAAAGTAGTTTTATTGATTCCAAAACAAATATTAAAACAATTACCACTGTAAAAAAGCTGGCTAGTTATCATCAATATTATGCAGTTAATAAAGCAGTTTTGTCTGTTAAGCAAGCAACTAGCGAAAATGGCGACCAAAAAGGCGGGGTAATTTGGCATACTCAAGGTTCTGGCAAGT
>CBFIDI010000109.1:0-2068 GCA_965661355.1 Rickettsiales bacterium
TTTCGTAATCTAGAAAATAAAGTGGATATTTTAGGGTTGATAAAAATTCATTTAATTTTTCTTTATCGAGATGAGTTCTGTTTTCTTGATGGCAAATAATATCTAGTTCTTTAATGCCTTTTTCATAATTATTTACATCAATATCATTAACATCATAAGAATTAATTTCATCGGAAATTCTTTCGGCGGTTGTTTTTCTGTGGCAAACATTAAAAATTGAATAATCAGGAATATTTTGCCAGCAATGTTTTTGATATTCACAATCAAAAGGCTTAAAACATTTATCACCAATTTTAATATTTGGCTGTTGCTGGCTATTTAAGATTTCAATTAATTCCTGCTTTTTAGTTTCAACTTCATTTTGTTTTTCTAAAACCTTATCGGTGATATCTTCAAATTTAAAAAATTCTTGAGGGTTTATTTCTCCTTTTAAGTGATATTCATTATTGATTAGCATCAACAGACATTTATCAATTTTAAACCCTGCCTTGGTGAAAACATTATATTGGAAGGCTAGATCATCAATATGATATTTTTCTGCTTTTGTTGATCCTTTTACTTCAATTAAATTGAAGCTCAACCCATCTTCATTTTTGCTTTTTTGCAAAATATCTATTCTTGCATGTGAATTATCAAACTGATCAATTGCCGTTGCTTCAAAGATTATATTGTGATTTCGGCTGATTAATTCTTGGGTAGATAAAACGGCTTTTTTGATATCAAAATATTCATCAATTGCGGCATTCACCCCATCTTTAAAATAGCTTCTTGCTAATTCATTTATTTCCTCACCAGTTTCTAAAATATTTTTGGTTTTATCATCAAGGTCAGGCTTTAAGTCTGGCTCGTAATAATTTAGCCACAATGCTTTTGGACATTGCTTGCCTTTGATAAAATCTGTTTTTGATAATTTAATTTGAAGCGTCAATTTTTTAAAAAAATTCATTAAATGAAATAAGTTAGCTTTTATGTTAGTTAAAAAAATTAAATAATACCATTTCCTATCTTTAAACACCAATTTATCCGTCATAAATTAATTACCAAATCCTTCATTAAAAATGCAACATAGCGTTGCTACGGCCTTATTTTTGATAATAAATTTATTAATCAAATTATTTAGCCTAAATTAGCGCTTAAAGATGGGGCTTGGTATAACATGTGCATTACTTATTTTTAGGATAATTGTTTTCTTTTAAAAAATATTCTATTCTATCAAATGAATTTATCAACTTAAGAATTGATTAATTTTACCATTATAAAAAAATGAATATCTTAATTGCTCAATTTTGGCTTTTTCTTTTTCAAATTCACAACTCAATTCAAGTAGTTGAGGAAGATGATAGTGAAGAAATGCCTTTTTAAAACCTCAACATCTCTTCTTGCTCTTAAAATTCCTGTCTTTGCTCAAATACCCCCCTAACTTACAATATTAATATACCACTCTTTACTCTTCTTGCTTTGATAATTAACGAAATCGCAAATTTTATTTTGGACTTTAAGTAAAGACGCAAATTCAACTTTGTATGACCTTTATCGAATTTATGTTGACTTTGTTTAGATAAAAATTTACAATATCATGCTTATTAACATTGCAACAATGGTTATTTTAGACAATAAGAATATTATAATTAATGAAATTAAGTAGCTTAAGCGATATATTTAACAAGAGAATTTTACGAATACCAGACTTTCAGCGGGGATATTCTTGGCAGGAAAAACAGCTTTTGGATTTTTGGGAGGATTTAATTCGGCTTGATTCAAGCAAAATTCATTATACCGGCGTTGTAACATTAGAATATGTCTCTGAAAAAAATTATAATAGATGGGATCAGGATTTTTGGATTATTGACGAAAAAAAATATTCGCCCTTTTATATTGTTGATGGACAACAAAGACTTACCACCTCAATTATATTAATACAAGTCATATTGGAAAGGTTGGAAGAGCTTACAAAAAACATGCAATATGAGATTCGCAGTAAATATGTTGTGCATGAAAATAAAGATGGCCAACGAAAAAGCTTTTTATTCGGATATGAAAAAGATAATCCAAGTGATGAGTTTTTAAG
>CBFIDI010000110.1:0-2056 GCA_965661355.1 Rickettsiales bacterium
AGTCTCAATGAGTCAAAAGATGGTAATGGACAAGAGGGTGAAGGTGAAAAATTAAAAAATGATGGCAATAAGGGATTTTCGAGGTAAAATGAAAAAAACAGTTCTTTCAGGAATTCAACCCACAGGAAATGTCCATTTAGGTAATTATCTTGGCTCAATTAGAAACTGGATTAATTTGCAAGATGATTATAATTGCTTATTTGGAATTATGAATCTTCACGCAGCGACTGCAAGCCAAGACCCTAAGGCGCTAAGGCAAAATGTTTTAGATGTCGCGACAATTTATATTGCTTGCGGCTTAGATATCAAAAAATCAACAATTTTTGCGCAATCTGACATAAGTGAAATTTCACAAATTTCTTGGGTTTTTGGCTGTTTAACGCCAATGGGCTGGCTTGATAGAATGACTCAGTTTAAGGATAAGGCTAAGATTTCTTTGGGTAATAACTTTGATGAGAATCAAGAAATTTCTAATTTAATCTGCGATATTAAAAATTCAAAAGGTGAAATTTCAGAACTAATCCTTAAATTCAAGCAAACCCTTCTTGACCCCGTTGAAAAATATAAAAAAAACCAACAACAAAAAGCGAATTTAGGCTTATATTCTTATCCAGTTTTAATGGCGTCTGATATTTTATCTTTTAAGGCTGATTTGGTGCCGGTTGGCGAAGATCAAAAGCAGCATCTTGAGCTTTGTCGTGACATTGCTGGTGCTTTTAATAGAAAAACTGGGCAAAGTTATTTCAAATTGCCCGAGCCCATGATTTTAAAAGAGGTAAAAAGAATTATGTCTTTGCAAGATGGTACAAAAAAAATGAGTAAATCTGACGAAGTTGAAAATTCAAGAATTAACCTTACTGACTCTCCAGAAATTATCACAAAAAAAATCAAAAAATCTAAAACCGACTCACAAAATGAAATTAATTACGATGAAAATCGCCCCGAAATTTATAATTTATTAAATATTTTTTCGGCTTTTTCAGGTGAGAACCCTAAAAATATCGCCCAAAAATATCAAAATTCGGGTTACGGCCAATTTAAAGGTGATTTAGCTGAAATTGTTGTTGAAAATTTACGAAATATTCAGTACAATATTTATTCTTTACGAAAAGATTATGGCTTTATCGAGAAAACTCTACAAGAGGGGGCTCAGAAAGCTCGGGATATCGCTAGCAAAACTAAGCGAGAAGTCTTTTCATTAATGGGACTTTAAAAATATATGTATGATCAAAATTTACCAGATCTTTCAAATATTGATTTGGTAGAAGAAATTAATCGGTTAAAAAAACAGCAAAATGCGGTAATTCTAGCTCATTATTATCAAGATGAAGAGATTCAAGATATTGCTGATTTTATTGGCGATTCACTCGATTTATCGCGTAAAGCAGCTTCGACAGAGGCTGATGTTATCGTGTTTTGTGGCGTAACATTTATGGCTGAAGTTGCTAAAATTTTATCGCCTGACAAGAAAGTTTTGGTTCCTGATTTTAAAGCAGGGTGTAGTTTAGAAGATTCTTGTCCTCCGTCAGAATTTAAAAAATTCCGCGAACTTCATAAGGGTGCAATTGCCCTTACTTACATTAATTGTTCGGCCGAAATCAAAGCTTTGTCCGACATAATTGTAACATCGACCAATGCCAAAAAAATTGTTGATCAAATTCCCAAAGATCAAGATATAATTTTTGCGCCAGATAAACATCTTGGATCTTATTTGTCAAAAGTCACTGGTCGCGACATGATTTTATGGCAAGGAACTTGCATTGTTCATGAACAATTTAGTGAAAAAGAATTAGTAAGGCTAAAGACAAGGCATAAAAAGGCAAAAACTATTGCCCACCCAGAATGCCCAGAAAATCTTTTGAGTCACGCTGACCATATTGGATCGACCTCGTCATTATTGAAATTTGTCGAAAATAATCAAGGAGACGAGTTTATTGTTTTGACCGAGCCGCATATCATTCACCAAATGAAGCAAAGAAATCCTGGGGCAAAATTTTATGATTGCCCATTCATCGACCAAGCTGGCTGTACCCTTTGTAACAACTGCCCATATATG
>CBFIDI010000111.1:0-2039 GCA_965661355.1 Rickettsiales bacterium
TGCTAAAAATATTTTACCTTTGATTAATTGATTGTTAAAGATTAGAAAATAATTTAATACTAATTTTAACTTTAAAACCAACCATTTATTATTCGCCAGAACCTCCGTAAATTCATTAATATTACTCATTTTTTTATAATTATCTTAATAATATTTTTATAATTATCTTAATAATATTTTTTAACTCAAATAATTAATTATAAAGCTTAAATAGCGTAATATAATCGCGATTTCATTGACTTTTTTAATAAAATTGATATAGTAAAACTTTAATTTAAGTAATTTTACCAAAATATGGATAAAGATCAAAAAATTTCTCTTTTAAAAAGAAAGAGAACCGTTTCAAGACTTGTTGCTGCGCAAACCCTTTATCAATTTAAATTTTTTAACGAAGAAAAGAAAGTTTCAGAACTTAAATTTGATCTTTTGAATGAATATGTTTTGTCAGAAGATGAAAATGAAAGGCCGTTTTTTAATAATATTGAAGAAGAATTTGTTGACCAATTGACGAGCGGAGTTTTAAACAACAAAGAATATATAGACAGTAAAATTTTAGAACTAAAGAAAACATCACAAGATATTGAAAATTTGCTAAACGAAATTTTAAGACTTGCAATTTACGAGCTAAAATTTCAAAATTCAACGCCTAAAGAGGTCATAATTAATGAATATGTCAATATCGCCTCATTTTTTTACGATAATTCAAAAGTTAGCTTTGTAAATTCTTTAATCGATAATGTTGCTAAAAATGAATAATAACAAAATTTTAATTGCCAAAATTATATCGGCTCATGGAATTAAAGGCGAGGTTAAAATTATTAGCTTTTGTCAAAATGTAAAAGACATAGAAAATTATCACTGTTTTGATCAAAATCAAGAAAAAATATCTATTAAAATACTAAATAGCAAAGCTAAGTCAACAAAAAATGGTGATTATGTTATAATTGCAAAAATAGAAAATATTAACACCAGAAACGATGCTGAAAAAATTATTGGCACTGAAATTTTTACTTTGCGCGAAAATTTTAAGAATTTAGACGAAGATGAATTTTATCACACCGATCTAATCAACCTTGATGTTATTAGCGACGGTAAAAAAGTTGGCAAAATTACCAATATTTATAATTTTGGAGCCGGAGAAATGCTAGAAATTGAATTTGAACAAGAAGACAAAACCAGAAACTTATCAAAAACCGAAAGTTTTTCTTTTGAAAATAAATATTTTGGCAAAATTGATATAAAAAACGGATTTATTGAATTTTTTATGCCAGAAATTATCAACGAAAAATAAGAGATATTAAGGCAAATTAAGTAACAATTAACAGCTTAAAATTTAACTTCTGACTTTATTTTTAGTTAAAAAAATATAGCTTTTATATCATCATCTATTTTTTGTGGCCTAAAATTTTTAGAATTAACACATACAATTTCTACATTCAATTTGGCCAATATTTTATCTGCGATTTTCATTTCTTGATATAATAAAACCGAGCTATTTTTAACATTTTTCACTTCGGCCGTTACTTCGACAAAATCGTCTAGTTTTGCTGGTTTAATATAGTTTATTTCGCATTTTCTAACAACAAAAATAATATTTTTTTCTAACGCCAATTCGCTTTGATTAATATTTTTCTGCCGCAACATATCGGTTCTGGCGCGCTCAAAAAATTTAAGATAATTGGCGTAATAGACTATGCCCGCAAAATCTGTATCTTCGTAGTAAATTCGGTATTTTGAAGAGAATTTATTCAATTTCGACATAGCAATTTGGTGTTTCAAAAAGTTTAATTTTAGTGCATTTTATATCGTAATTCTTAAATAACATTGGGCATATTTCTTCAAATAAAAATTTAGCTATATTTTCGGCGGTCGGGTGCTGTTTTATGTAAAATATTTCTTGGCCAGTAATTTCTTGTATTTTATCGCCAAGGTCTTTGTCGCTTTGCTGAAGAATTGTGTTATGATCAAAATTTCTGTCGATCCAGTCACCCAAATCCTCTTTTATAACGCCAAAATCTATTATTCTTCCTAATTTATCC
>CBFIDI010000112.1:0-1813 GCA_965661355.1 Rickettsiales bacterium
TGAGTAAAGAAAAGATAAAAATAATTATAAACTCTGAGTGTATATGAGAAAAGGGTTTGTGAGTAATGATGAGTAATCGTTAGTAAATGAGAGTAGCTGTTATTACTCCATAGTAATTCTGAGTACTGGCGGTGTGCAAAGCGCACTTTACGAACTATTATCCCAATTTCCCGATGTAGAGAATGCAAGGGTTAAATGGTAATTTGGGTCGTCCTTTAAATTTCGAACTTTTGCACCTGTTGAGGCAAGAAACATCATTTACGAACTTTTTAAAGGGCGGGTTCGAATCCCAATTTAACATCCAAACCCACAGCTAATTCTTAGGATTTAATTCTACCAAAATTCTATCTCCTTCGCCTTCAAATCTAATGCCCTCATTTTCAAGTACAGCCACAACCTTCTGCATTGTCTCAATTCTTAAATTTCTAGCACCTCTTTCAAAATCGCCAATCGTTGATTTGGTGATTCCAGCTCTTTTACACAATTCCTCCTGATTCCAGTCCAGAAGCATTCTGGCAGCTTTGCACTGTTTGTAGCTAATTATTATATTCATGTTCTATTAACTTGATAAGTCAGTCTTTTAATATTACTATACAGTTGTTTAGTATTGATACTAATTTCTTGGCTTTGATTATTTTACCAATAATCATTTTATTTCACAATCTTAAATTTTCTTCAATTATGTTTACAAAAATAGATAAAAATCTGGATAAGGTCAACCAGGTTAAAAGTTTGGCATTTTCAATTGCTCATGAGACTCGGAATCCTCTTGCGGGGATTAAAGGTTGTTGTGAGTTGATGAAAGATAATTTGAATCAGTTAATTGAATATATTGATTTGATTTATGATTCCTCAAACCAGGGCTTGGCAATGATTGATATGATTTTGAATAATATTAGAGATGGCAATATTGATAAAAGTAATTTTATTGATCTATCAATTTCAGATACGGTTAAAAAAGCAATTAAGCAATATGCCTATAAAAATGAAGATGAGAAAGATCTGATTAACTTGAATTTGGAGAGCGACTTCATTTTTAAGGGTGATAAAAATATGATGATTTTTGTTATTTTTAACCTGCTTAAAAACTCCCTTTATTATAAATCAAAAATTGAGATCAGAACCGAAACAAAACCAGATGGCAATTATCTATATTTTAAAGATTATGGTCCTGGAATTGAAAAAGATAAATTGGCGCTAATTTTTGAAAGTTTCTTCACCTCTGGTAAAAAAGATGGAACTGGACTTGGCTTACCATTTTGCAAGCGAATAATGACGGCTTTTGATGGAGAAATTATTTGCAAATCTGAGGCTGAAAAAGGAACAGAATTTGAGATGAGATTCCCAAATATTAATATTTAGCACTCAACTCAAAATAAAGCATTTTATTTTCCCTATCTTCAGAAGTAATCAAATTTGATCTTTGTAAAGCGAGGGAATATGTTAGTGAAGCATCAAAATATCTATTGATAAAAATTGTTTTAAGTCCTGCCCCGGATAATCTTCCACTATTTATTTCTCCTTGGCCACTATATTTTGTTTTTGCATAGCCATAATCGTAAAATGGTTCCATCGTTATTTTGTAAAGATGATAAGAATTTTTTGAGATAAAGCTATCGTCTGTTTTACCATCTTCTTTTTTTGTTAAAATAGGAGATAAAATTTGCCCTAAATTAAAACTGGCTTTATTTCTAAAATAATACCCATGATCACCAGTGATAAAATTTTCTCTAAACCCTCGAACAGAATAATATCCACCCACGGAAAATTGTTCAGAACCAAAAAGAGTATTTTTTGATATTTGGCTATCCAT
>CBFIDI010000113.1:0-1698 GCA_965661355.1 Rickettsiales bacterium
TTAAGCCGCCAGAATGGTACTCTAAGCTTGACTTTTAAAAAAAATACCAAAAAATCGTTTAAATTTCATAATTTACAAATTAAATAATGTCTGATCTTGATCGTAAATTGGCGAATAGTTTTTTGCAAAATTTAGGTATTAATAATTCTAAAATTCAAGATATCGCTAACGATGCGTCTTTTCGTTCTTATTACAGAATTTATTTGTCTGAGAATAAAGTTAATGAAGGTGAATTTAGTTCAAAAAACATTCAATTTTTTAATCGTGAAAAGCTAATTGAAATGATTGAAAAATCATTCAAAAACGGATCAAAAAGTTTAATTTTGATGTATGCGCCTCCAAAATATGAAAATTGTCGGCCTTTTATTAAAATTGATAATATGCTTATCGAAAATGGCTTAAAAGCGCCAGAAATTTTAGCTTTTAATGAAAGAGAAGGATTTTTGTTGCTTGAAGATTTTGGTGACAATAGTTTTAATAAAGCTTTAAGTAAAAATAAAAATGATGAAGAAAAATTATATCAATACGCACTTGATTGCCTGTCTAAAGTTCAAAAAATAAATAAATTTGACGAAGTTGCTTTTTACAATAATAAGTTATTACTTAAAGAAGTGGATTTGTTTGTTGATTTTTATCTTCAATATGAAAAAAACATAAAGTTAACATTAGATGAAAGGTCTAAATTGAAGAAATTATGGCTTGATTTGTTTGATAATATTTCTAGCGAAAAATCTTTGATATTACGAGATTATCACGCCGATAATTTGATGCTTTTAAAAGGTGATAATAATATAGAAAAAGTAGGATTGTTAGATTTTCAAGATGCTGTAATTGGCTCGAAAGCTTATGATTTAGTTTCGATTTTGGAAGATGTAAGAAGAGAGGTTGACCAAAAGTTGACAGAAAATATGTTGAGTTATTATATTAAGATTGCTAACATAGAAAAAAACAGCTTTCTAATTGATTATGAAATATTTTCTTTACAAAGAAATATAAAAATTCTTGGCGTTTTTGCTCGACTTGTTCATGTTTATAACAAAAAAAAATATTCTAATTTTTATGAAATTACTAAAAAATTGATTAAAAATAGATTGGAAAAAAGTGGTAATAAATTTCCTGAGCTTAAAAAAATATTACTAGAATATATTTAATATGTCAGACAAAGAAATGGTGCCGACGGCTTCGCCCAAAGAAGCATCAGCGAATTATATTGCTAATTTAGCAATAATATATCGACTTAATCAAGTTGATGAAATTAACAACGAAAATGCTGGTTTAATTGCCGTTTCTATGTTTGAGGCCATGTCTGAATTTTCTGACAAAGTTGTATTGTCGGGCAATATTGACCGAGAAATTATTGATAAAATAGAGTTTGAAGAAAAAGAAATTATCGGTGTTGAGAAATTAAAAAAATATATTGATATTGTTAATTCGTTATTTAAATTAGCGTCCGAAAGTGAAATTGGTGCTTTTAAGTGCCTCAACCGAGAATCTGTCCATGATTATGACATAAAAACCACCGCCAGAGCGGTTTGCATGGGTGGCTATGGTTTGCTTGACATATTATGCGACATTGTGAATCAAGAATTAAATGATAGAAGGCCAAATTTCTCTCCCAAAACTTCTAGTCTTACTTTGCAACAACTAGATCAAAATTAAGATATAATTTACCTGATAAATCATGGCTTTATTTTTTGG
>CBFIDI010000114.1:0-1464 GCA_965661355.1 Rickettsiales bacterium
ATAATAGTTCGAAACTTAATAATTATTTTTCTTTAACAAAGGCATATTTTGCCGCAAAGGTTAATGCTATTAAAATTAACAATATTAATATGATAATTTTTATTTTGCTTAGGTAAGAATCTAGAAATTGATTTCTTATATCTTTTTTCTCATATTTTAAAGCATAAATTAATTTTAAATCATGTGGTTTTTTAATTATTATTGCTTCTTTTTTGTTTAGGTTTATGTCTACATAGTAAACTTCTTTTTCTTTTGTTTTTTCAAGTCGCTCTACCATCTTCTTGACTTCTGGCGATAGATCGTTATTTTCTTGTGGAAAATTTTTGATTTCTGATTTAGTGATGTGAAATATTAATTTATTGTTACTAGAGTCAATTAATTTGAAAGTTATATTTTTGTCTTTTATTTTTTCTCTTATAAAATTTGCTAAAGATTCTATTTCGAAGCCAACTGTCATGGCGCCAATATGTTCATTGTTTTTTTGTAAACCGACTCCTCCTGCTAAAATCCATTTTTTACTAGTAACTCCGATGACGGGTGGGGTTAAATAAATTTTGCCGGGGTTGGTTTTGGTTTTGAAAGGATAGTGTTTTTTAGTTAATTTGATTGGCTTTTTTAAAATTCCATATTTGGTATCTACGGTTAGTATGTCTTGTTTATTGACCCATGAAAACCAAGTCCAGGAAAGGTCGGATGTGAAATATGAGTTGGCTTTGTGCAAATCCATTACTCTTTTAATACCTTCTTTAGTTGGGTTTTTTATAATATCTCTATTCATGTGCAACAGAACTTGCTCTGTGCGATCTATTTTATTATTTATTTCTTTTTCTATTGTGTCCAGCTGCGACAGCAAAGACTCTTTTATTCTTCTTTCTTGCTGATCTATTTCATGCAAAAATAGAAATATCAATAATGTAAAAATAATAGTGCAAGATAATAGAAATTTTTTAAGTTTTTTTGCCGTGATTCTAGTCATTTTTATAATTAAAAATTATTGATGTTTTAGTTCCTTTGCCGAGGTCAGAGTCTATTTTTAATTCGCCATTTTGAAGCTCTACAAGTTGCTTAACAAGGCTTAGGCCGATGCCAAAAGAATCGATATTTTTATTTTGATTGTCAGATAAGCCAAATTTTTGTACTGACTTTTTCACTTGCTCTTGCGTCATTCCAATTCCTTCGTCGCATACTGAAATAATTAGTTTTTTCTGGTTATTTTCATCAAAATTTTGTGCTTTTATTGATATTTTGGTATTTTCTTTGCTGTATTTTATAGAATTATTGATTAAGTTAACTAAAATTTGCTTAATTCTTCTTTGGTCGAGATTTATTTTGCAATTTTCTAGATTTATTTTTTCATCAATACGGATATTTTTTCTTTTGGCAAAGTCTTTATTAATTTTAATCGATCTTTTAATCATGTCGGTTATGTCTATTTGTTTTGACATGTCAACAGAAAAAATACCT
>CBFIDI010000115.1:0-1461 GCA_965661355.1 Rickettsiales bacterium
TGCATTAAAGCATTTTTAGCAGCGTCATCTTGCGAGTTCATAATGCCATTTGAAGAAATTAAGTTTGATAAAAGATTCGGGTTGTTAATGGCTTGTTCCTTTATTTTCAATTTCTTCCTTTTCTTTTTGATATTTATAATAATCTTCTTCGTTTTTATAACATTCTTTGAAGTTTTTGGCGTCGTTTAAAACTTGTCTTGTTATTGCTTCTGAAATTCTGGTGTAGGTTTGAGATTTGGCATATTCTGGGGATTTTGGCTCCCAAATTGGCAATAACAAAACATAAAAGAAACTCCAAACCTCATCGACTCGGTCTTCTAATTTATATGTTTTTAGGGTTTTATATTTTTGGTTGCTTTCATCTTGAGTTTGGTTGTTTTGTTGGTTATTTATGTTATTTTGGGTTTGATTTTCATCTTGGGCATGCAGGGAAGCGTGGGCTTCGTATTTAAATCTACAATAATATGGAAGTATTGCGAATGTAAGTGGTGATATTAAATTGGTTATGGGGCAAAAAGTAGATTTCCTAACAGATTGCATTTTAATTATACATTTGGAATTATTTTCAACATTTTTCTTAATTTCTTTATTTTTTAAATAACTATGTAGATCGCTATCATAATTTCTTCCTCTGATTATTACGCAACATCTTTCATCTTGATAAGAAATATCTAGATTTTTTAAGTCATCTTTTTTTGGATCGCTATAGTCAATTAATTTTATCTTATTATATTGAAAACCTGAACAACTAAATAAAAAAATAAATAAAAAATAAACTAAAATTCTTTTTGCTTTATTCATAAGTTTTTATTTTCTATTATATAATGAATGTGGGCTTTTTAATTGTATATCTATAAATTTTCCACCAATTCTTGGCTCAAACAAAGATGGAATATTTATGATTGAATTGGTTAATTCTAAAATTCCGCCATTGCCACCAAGGATGTAAGAAACGCCATCTCCTGAGTTTTTGTTTGAATTTAAATAATTGCTTCCTGCTCTGTTTGCGCTGTGTTGCAAATTATTGTCATTTGCTGGAGTTCCATAATATATTAAATTTAATACCGAATTGTTATTATTGTCAAGGAATTGGTTTTTGTTTGAGTTTAATATTGAGATGTAATTTCTTCTGCCGCCTGCTGAATGACCTGAGAGTGTTATGTTTTGAACTTGATTTAATTGAGTTTGGTTCTGGTTTTGGCTTTGATTTTGGTTTGAATATATTTCATTATTATGGGTAATTATTTCATTTGCTTTATTTTTTATGATATTTTCAGTATCTTTTTGAGTTTTGGAAGTTATCAATCCCATTCCAACATAATTTAAACCAACTTCAAATGTGTCGGTGAGGAAGCCTTTTATTGGGTTTTGCAATGTGTATGAAGTCGGATCATAAAGAACAGTAAAGCGCCCAGATTCATCAAAGCCACCAAGTTGCATTAAAGCATTTTTAGCAGCGTC
>CBFIDI010000116.1:0-1251 GCA_965661355.1 Rickettsiales bacterium
TATCTGTTTCGCCATTAAGTACTTTTCTTATACTTTCAAAATAAAAATTTTGGGTTTGAACAACATTCTGTAATGAATCTATTTTTATGTTAAGATTTGTAGCATCCTTTTTAAAATCTCTATTTGTATAGCCCGGTATGTATGATTTAAGAGGCGTGTAAACTATTAAAGCAGAAGTAAGTGCAATTAAAAGAATTGAAAATAATATGGTTAACAAAATGATAAACAGCCTATTTATTCTGAAGGAAATACGTTCTTCAAAAGTATCTTCATTAAGGATAACTAACCGGTAACGGTGGAGCATCTTTTTTCCAAAACTTTTTTTCTGCTTTGCCATATACTTTTAAAAGTTACACAAAGATAAAATAATCTTTGGTGATAGTTGTAAATAGTGTGCAAGTAGTGTAATATTAATTTTACGAGTTACATTGCCTAATATAAGCTGAATTTTGTTTTTTCTGAAACGAGACTTCAAATTTAAATGCGCTTTTTTTAAAAGGGAAATTTATTGTGTTATATCTCACTACTTAATAACTCATTTTGAAGAAAATTTCCCTTTAGTCCAATTAAATTTATTACAATCTATACAATTGCTAAAAAAATTAGTAAATTTGGATATGATTGTTAATATTTTTAAGAGATTTAAGTAAGAATTGACGATAGTCAAAACACTTTAGAATGGTGAAAGCATAATAGCACTAAGAAATTATGTTTCATTAAAATATAAGCAGTTAATTAGTCAGGTGATTTTATAGCTTAACTTTTAATATTGATCAAAATTGCAAAAATCTTTTTTAAGATTAAAAATCTATTTCAATCTTTCATTTTCAAAAAAAATAAGTTCCTAACCAACTGCTAAACAATAAAAAATAGACCAATGAAAATAAAACACTTCTTTCTTTTAATAATCAGTATTGTTATTGCACATGTCCAAAGCAATGCTCAAAGCGATTCCTTACCCGATTTAATCTTTGAAAAAACTGTGAAAGGACCAACAGATGATATGCCGACGGTTTTAGAGGTAACCATCAAAAATATTGGGGATGTTGCTTCTGATGCTACAAATTTGAGCATAATTGGTGGCGATACTTGCTTTACAGAGGAGGAATTAAATACGTTTGAAAGAGTTGACGATAGTTATTATTCAGATTATAAAATTACCAAAAAAATACCTGCTTTACAGCCAAATGAAACCAAAACTTTAAAAATTACAACAGAGAAAAATTATTCCAGCAGATGTAAATTTCATTT
>CBFIDI010000117.1:0-1153 GCA_965661355.1 Rickettsiales bacterium
ATTCCGTTGCCAAAAACATCGCCAGACATATCGCCAATTCCTGCGCATGTAAAATCTTCTTTTTGAATATCAATTTCCATTTCTTGAAAATGTCTTTGCACAGAAACCCAAGCGCCCTTTGCAGTAATTCCCATTTTTTTATGATCATAACCCGCAGAGCCGCCCGAAGCAAAAGCATCATCAAGCCAAAAATTATACTCTTTAGAAATAGAATTAGCAATATCAGAAAATGTTGCCGTACCCTTGTCGGCAGCTACAACTAGATATGGATCATTATCATCGTAACATATTGTGTTTTTAGGCGATTTAACTTCTCCAGAAATTACATTGTCAGTGAGGTCAAGCAAGCCTCTTAAAAATGTTTTGTAGCATTCTTTTCCTTCTTTAATATATTCTTCTCGACTAAACCCCTCCATATCTTTTTTTACAACAAAACCACCTTTCGATCCAACCGGAACAATAACCGCATTTTTAGTCATTTGCGCCTTAACCAACCCTAAAACCTCAGTTCTAAAATCTTCATGCCTGTCTGACCATCTAAGACCTCCGCGTGCAACCTTGCCACCACGAAGATGTACACCCTCGACGCTATTTGAAAACACATAAATTTCAGCGTAAGGAACTGGCAATGGTAACCCTGGAATCTGACTGCAATCAAATTTAAAAGAAATATAACCCTTAAAGTTATCTTCATCGCCACTTTGATAAAAATTTGTTCTTAAAGTTGCATTTATAAGATTGTGAAATTTAGATATTGTTTCATCATGCGAAGCTTCTGAAACTTTATTAAGCGCAGACTTAATTTTATTATTAATTGACAAAAGCAATCCTTTTCTTTCGTCAAAATTATAGTCAAGTGACGGATCAAACTTTGTTTGAAATAATTCAATTAAAAGCTTGGTAATCTTAACATGATCAACCAAAATTTTTGATACATATTCTTGGTCATGTCTAAATCCAGCTTGATATAAATATTTCGCATAAGATCTTAAAATAAATACCTGCTTCCAATCTAGGCCAGCGCAAACCAGTAATTTATTAATTGATCCCACGCTTAAAATTGAACGCCAAGCTAGACAAATAGCCTTCTCAAACCTAACTTTTATATCTTCACAAAATTTTTGGTCATTTCCTAATTTTAATTTAAAATAGT
>CBFIDI010000118.1:0-1097 GCA_965661355.1 Rickettsiales bacterium
TGTTAAATTATCAAATTCTATCAAGCAAATTTTTACCCATAAAAAGATTGATGAGTTTTTTCTAGAAAATCTCGAGGAAACTCTTATTTCAGCCGATTTAGGGGTAAAAACCAGCGGCAAAATCATTAAAAATTTAAGAAAATCTAAATTTTTAAAAAATGCAGAAGAGCTTGAAATAAAAGAATTTTTAGCTCAAAATATTGCCGAAATTTTACAAAAATGTGAAAAAAATCTTGAATCGGAGTTAAAAAATATCGAATCTTCACCCAAAACCATAATTTTCAATGGAGTTAATGGCGCCGGCAAAACTACGACAATTGGCAAAATAGCCCATAATCTTACAAGTCAAAAATACAAAGTTCTTATTGGCGCTTGCGACACCTTTCGTGCTGGCGCGGCTTCGCAACTCGAGGTCTGGGCAAAAAGAAGCAATTGTCAATTAGTAAGCGCTCTAAAAGAAAATGAAGACCCAGCAGCTGTTGCATTTAGAGCTTTAAAAAAAGCAAAGGACGAGAATTTCGATTATCTCCTTATAGATACCGCGGGGCGCCTGCAAAATAAACAAAATCTAATGGATGAACTTAAAAAAATTAATAATGTACTAAAAAAACTAGATAAAAATGCGCCACAACAAAATATTTTAATTCTAGATTCTACCACTGGTCAAAACGCTAGAAACCAGCTTGAAATTTTCGACAAAATAATAAATATCAATGGTCTAATTGTTACCAAGCTGGACGGCAGCGCTAAAGGAGGAATTATAGTTGGTTTGTGCGAAGAATTCCAAAAACCAATTTATAGCATAGGAATAGGAGAAAAAATAGAAGATTTACAAGACTTCAACGCAAAAGAATTCGCCAATAGCTTAGTTGGAATTTAACGAAATAATAACATATTAAATCTAAATCATTAAAATTAAAATAATTAGTGCCTAAGCTTAAATTAAGACATCTCTAGCATTTTTTTCAATGATTTTTCCGCTTTTTTTCTGAGATTTTCATCGAGATTAATTTCACCACCGAATTTCCTTAAATTCCCCCCGAGCGACTCGTTAGAAGAAGATTTTAAAACCAAATATAACTTCTCAATATTATTTA